>NZ_JARVSN010000045.1:0-83012 GCF_030209165.1 Pseudomonas sp. fls2-241-R2A-110
ACCGGCCTGTCACGCCGGGGGTCGCGGGTTCGAGTCCCGTCCGCTGCGCCATATTCGGTAATCTGGAACGCTGAACGCCAGGTAACCACGGAAAAAGCCCGCTTTATGCGGGCTTTTTGCTGTCTGGGATTTGGGTTTTATTGTTCGGCGTTACGGCTGTGGCGGTAATCACTCACGGCTTCATACACCGCTTTGCGCAGGCGGTTGATGCCACCAATCGGTCGATGCGCCTCCAGCCCGAACCACGGATTGAACGACTGGTTGTCGCATTGCAGGTTAAGAGCCGGTGTGTCGAAGTCCTGGGCAAGCAGCTTGATCCGCGCCACAGTCTGGAACGGCGCATCGTTTTCCTGCCACTCAATACTGGTGTCTTCGATCGGCATGTACTGGCGCGGATCCTGTCGCTGGATCTGCAAGACGAAGCAAGCCGGCACCCGATCCGTCGACAATTGCTGATTCAGCGCAGCGCGCAGGAAGTTCGGCAGCTTCTGGTTTTGAGCGGGCAGGGCGTAGGTCGGGCAGCTGTCAGGATCCGGCGCCACGCGGAACTTGGCATTGGCTTCACCGAACTTGTAGGGCGAAACCGAAAAGTAAGTGGTCTGCGTCGGACTTTGCGGGGCGGGGGAGAGTGTCGCCAAGGCCACAAATAAATGTCGGACCTGCCAGGTGCGCGGATCCCAGCCAGGGAAGAACGCCATCAACGTCTTGCCGTCTGCCTGGGCGGCCACATTCTGCCGGTATTCGGCGACATCGCTGACGAAGAAATTCGGATGGCTGAACATCACGAAGTCCTGCTCATGCCGACTTTGCTGATCGTCCAGCAATTGTTTGCCCGGCACATCCATCAACTTGATCGCCATGCCGCGGGCATCGCGGATGCTGTCGAATTGCGGGTAGGCATTGCCGTTGGACAGCCGCACCGTCGCTTGCCAGGTTTTCCCGGGTTGGCTGAACACACCCTGACGCAGTTCACTCGCCAGATCCGGCAGCACCTGAACGTCGGCCTTCACGCAGCCATGGGCCTTGGCATGCGCATCGCGCAGGTAGCGAGTGTTTTCACGGTGCTGATCGACAATGCGCACGGCGGTCTGAATGATGTCCTGAGTCATCGCCGCTTCGCCGTCCGGAATCAATTCTTCAGCCGAGACCGGTCCTCTGTGCTGCCAGGCGAACCATGCCGTGGCCAGCGCCCAGCCGAGCAATCCAAGGCCTAGCAAGCACAACAGGGATTTGCCGAAAAAGACGCCAAGGCGCATCCAGAGTCTGCTCATGGCAATTGTGCCTCCAACGGGCCGCCCAACACTTTCAGGTATTCCAGCAGCGCCCAGCGCTCCTGCGGGTCCAGCAGACGACCAATCACGCCATTGCCACGCTTGCCGGCACGGAATTCGTGGCCGCTGTTGTGATTGCCGGTGATGCGCGTGTCGAACACGAAACCATTGCTGAAAGCCTCGGTGCGATACCCCAGGTGCCTGGGGTCGTACTCGAACGTGTCTTTATAGAAGGTTGTCGCGCGCTCATCCTGGGGCGAGAGCAGCTGATAAAGGCTTGGCACCGAACCGTTGTGCAGAAACGGCGCCGTTGCCCAGATACCGGCCAAGGGCCGTGCCTTGTAGGCGCGCATTTCACGTACGCCGATGGGCAGGCCGAAGCCATTCATCGCGGGTTGCTGGGCGAGGGGAATGTTCGCGTCGAGGTAGGCCCGGTTGCTGACGAAAGCGGTGATGTAGGCCAATCCTCTGGCTGACGAGAGTTTGCTCAAGTCCAACGGTTCGGTGGGCGTTGGCTGCAACTGGACATCCAGTTTCGCCAGTTCCGCCGGGTCCCATTGCAACGCGCTGAGGTCGAAGCGATGGTCGGCAATGTTGTTGGCCGCGCCCGGATCTGTGCCGATATAGTCCACCGGCAGCATTTTGAGATGCTGCACCCAGCGTCCGTCACTTTGCACCGATCGCGGTACGTGGCAGCCGGCGCAGTTTTCGCTGAACAATTCGCGCCCTTGAGCCGCCAGAGGTTTATCGACTGCTCCCAACAGCGCTTCCGGCCAGGCCGGAGGCTTGAGCCGTTGCAGGGTTTGTTCGATCAGGTGCAAGTCGTGCAACCGCACACTGGAGGGGTAGCGATCGTCTCCTTTGAGCGGTTGGCCATTGGCGTCGAAGAGGTTCAGCGTGGCGCCGACCCCCAGTGCCTCGCCGATGTTGCGGGCCATCGGTTGCTGCGCCGAACCGTTCCATTGCACCCAGTCAAAAGTCCACATGTCCCACAGTTGCGGGTAGTCCACCGGGGCATTGGCCACACGGTAATTGCGGGGCGAAATCGCGTCACCGAAGCTGGCGTTGGCGATACGACCGAAGGCGTCGGTGCGGCCGGGGCCTTCCTCTGTTGGATAAAGTCCGCGATGGGTGTCGTTCCAGGCCACCTTCACGAAGGTGTCGAGCGAGGCTTTGAAATCCTTGCGCAGTTGTTGGCGTCGGGTGTCGTAGTCGTCGCCAAGCACGTTGCGTGCGAAACGTTCGAATTTCCAGGGGGTGTAATACGTCGAGGCCAAACTTGCCACCAACGCTTGCCCGAAACTGCCACCACGCAATGTCGGAACGCTGGAAGGCAAGACATGCTGCGCCGAGCCGCCATCGATGCGCACGGCCTGGCCGTTGAAGCGCAATTCCCCGGTGTGGCAGGCGGCGCAGGTGATGTCCAGATACTCTTCCTGACTGCCAGGTTTTTTATGCCGGGCAAACCCCACCGGCAAGTTGCCGGGGTTATCTGGCGTGGCTTTCTGCTCAGGGTCGATCAGAAAACCAAAGCGTGCGAGGTATTCGGGGGCGGCGAATCGTTGTGTCGAGAAGGGCAGTTCAAGGGCTCGGAACCAGTCATAGCGCAACCCTTTGACCTCGGTGCCCTGAGGTGTGAAGTAGAAAACCTGGCGGTCAGCGTCGCTCCACTGGTCCAGGTAATGCACCTGCCGGCCCGGTGATTCTGTCGGCAATTTCGGATTGGCGACGAAATACAGCACCACGGCCAGGCCCAGCACCAGCAGCACTGCAAGCAGGGCGAGTAAACGCAATAAGAGGCGCAAGATAAACATCCTTGTCGATTTATGGCTCTCTTATGCCTCAGCGCCCAAGGTGGCGGCAAGTGGCCATTACGCCAGATGTAGGGGGATACAGCATCATCCGATGGGCGTTAGATGACAGAAGCTTCATCGTTGCATGGGGGAAATGCGTTAAAACACCTGAACTTATCGGATGTTTCCTGCTCTCATGCCGGTAGCCATTGGTCGTGGCCGCCTGATAAGCTCGCGGCTTTACTCGATTGCCCTTTAGGCGCATGAACAAGGAAATAGCATGAAACAGCATCGGTTGGCGGCGGCGGTGGCCCTGGTTAGCCTGGTACTTGCGGGTTGTGATTCGCAGACCAGCGTAGAGCTGAAAACCCCGGCGCAAAAAGCTTCCTACGGGATTGGCCTGAACATGGGCAAGAGCCTGGCTCAGGAAGGCATGGATGACCTCGACTCCAAGGCCGTAGCCCAAGGCATCGAAGATGCCGTCGGCAAGAAAGAACAGAAGCTGAAGGATGACGAACTGGTCGAAGCCTTCGCAGCGCTGCAAAAGCGTGCTGAAGAGCGCATGGCCAAAATGAGCGAAGAGTCGGCTGCTGCCGGCAAGAAATTCCTCGAAGACAACGCCAAGAAAGCCGGTGTCACCACCACAGCTTCGGGCCTGCAATACGAAGTGGTCAAGAAAGCCGACGGCGCACAGCCTAAGCCGACTGACGTAGTGACCGTTCACTACACCGGCAAGCTGACCAACGGCACCGTATTCGACAGCTCCGTCGAGCGTGGTAGCCCGATCGATCTGCCGGTCAGCGGTGTGATTCCGGGTTGGGTTGAAGGCCTGCAACTGATGCACGTTGGCGAGAAGTACAAGCTGTACATCCCTAGCGAACTGGCTTACGGTGCCCAAAGCCCGAGCCCGGCGATTCCAGCCAACTCGGTGCTGGTATTCGACCTGGAACTGCTGGGGATCAAAGATCCAGCAAAAGAAGACGCTGCCAAGTAATACGCGTCCGCTCCAAAAACAACGCCTCGCTATATGCGGGGCGTTGTTGCATCTGGCGTTCAGCAAGGGTAAACAAAGCGAACGGATGCCACACAGTGCAGTCATAGCCATTGAGACGCCATCGCTAGCCGCGCTGGAGCGCCAAGTCAATGAAATCTTGGGTTTTTTTATGTGAGTAAAAAACGCCCGATCTGAGTTGAGGCCTTATGAAACGGGGCTTTCAGCCGTGAAAAATAGCTCTGTTCACAAGGTTATCCACAATTTGTGTGGATAACATTTCAGTCGGAGGAATGATGAAAGCACCCTGGAATTTCGAGCGTTTCCTGCCCCTCGCCGGACGCATGCTTGCCCGGGGCCGTTTGCCGACCCTGTTGTTCGCTGTCGCCAGCAAAGGTGCAAGTCAGGGCAACCGACTGGGCAAGCTCAAAGATGATCTGCGCTTGTTGCAGGCGCTCTGCCTGGCGTACTGGCGCGGCGAGTACCGCGCCATCAGCCCGAAGGCGATGATCTCGGTAGTAGCCGGCCTGATGTACTTCCTCAGCCCGGTGGATGCGATCCCGGATTTCATCCCGGTATTTGGCATGCTCGATGACATCGCCGTGCTGGCCTGGCTGATGAAAGTTCTCGACGATGAACTCAATGGCTTTCGCGCCTGGCGCAATCGTCAGCAGCCGGAGAAGCTTGCGGTGGTCGAACGTCTCCCTGACACTCCCGAACAACTTCGGCTACAAGGACCGAAAAAAGCATGATTTGATGGGACATCGTCCCTATTTCATGCCCCCGCGCGACCTTGGCCGCTGTTAGGATTACACTTCTAGGGAAAAGTGCCGACTCGCTAAGTGTCGTTGTCCTACGGGGAAGTCATGGATATCCAGATAATCACACGCGAAGGCGAGCCCGAATATGCGGTTTTGCCGTGGGCTCAGTATCAGGCTCTACTGAAAGCAGCAGGCATTAACGAGCAGCCGGTGCCCGACGCACCGGCACGTCAGGCGGCACCGCCAGACCAGATTTTGCCTGGTCTGGATCAACTACGCAGTTTGCGCGAAGGGAAGGGCATCGCCATCGAGGCGCTGGCCCGCACGGTAGGCATCAGCCCGTCTTATCTGGCCTTGATCGAAAGTGGCGAGCGTCAACCCGACGCAGCGATTCGCCGCAGCCTGGCCTGGGAATTGACGGTGCCAGGGTGGAGGGACGAATCGTGAGCGTACGCATCAGTCGTCAACATTGGGACGGGTTGCTGGGTGAGCTGGATCAGGCGCGCCGTCAGCGACATCTTTTGACTTACCGGGCCTTGCTGGAACGTTTGCAATTGCCCACGCCGGCCATGCAAACCCTGACCGCAGCGCTCGAGCATCTGGCAGCGCTGGACGCCAAGGCCGAGCAGCCGCTGCGCAGCTCGCTGGTGATCAGCCAGGGCGCCAGTCGCCTGCCACGTACCGGTTTTTTTGAGTGCGTCGAGCGTCTGGGGCGATTCTCCGGGCCGTCCGACGGCGTTGCTGCCGCCTCGTGGCACGCCTCGGAAGTGGTGCGAGTCTTCGAATACGAATACCCCGAATCAGCGGAGGCCTGAGTGTTTTTAAAGCTCAAGGCACGGGCCTCTTACTGGCTGGCCCGCCGGCTGTTTCACTGGTCCTGGTTCGTGCGACAGCCACGGGGCTGGAGCTGGCTCGAAGGCCAGTTCGCGCGCATGGCCAACCTGGGAGACGTCGGCGCGCAAAGCTTCTATGGCCACATCCTGACCTTTCGCGGCGTCGGCCTTGGCGCTCGTGAGGAAGGCGTGCGATTGCTGCGCCTGGCGGCTTTGGCGGGGGATGGCAAAGCGGCGTATCAAGTGGGCGTGATCAGTTTGGCGGGAACGCCGAGCAAGGCGCCGGACCCGGTGGAAGCGGCGAGATTTTGGGCCCTGGCAGCGAAGGCCGGGCATCCGTTGGCTGAGCTTAAATTGAAAGAGCTGGCGGCTCGGGATGCGGCGAAGTAACCCGATCGTTTGCGTTTCTGACCGTTCGTAACGTATTAGAGAATTGCCCTACGCCAAGATCGTCCTTTCCTGACTTCTTTTAGAATTCATCCCCCGCAAAGTCCTGCGTGTTTATTTCTGTGTAAGCTCGTCGGAGATTTCCTTCGAGTTGTAGCGGCTTTGATGAACTGGTGCGAAGTAAGCTCACCCGATAGCCTTTGATGGTCACTGAGAACTCAGTGGTGGGGTGTAGGAACCCTTTCAGCATCGGTATTGCGTAAGCGTCGAAACCTGATTTGCGGCCGTCCATGTGCGTCCGTAACATCTGTTGCGGCGGCCGTGCGCGGGCACGCTTCGGCGTGGTCGAGTCTCCGATGCTCGGTATTCCTACCCCGCGTATAGCTGCCACCCCAGCCTGTAGGAAGGCTTTTGGCAGCTCCCATTGTCATCGGAAGGTCGCAAATGCCAACACTTCATCCTGATCCACCCTATGAAAAACCTATTGCTCACCCAAAAAGCCGCTTCATGGCGCTAACCAGCAACTGCAGCGACATGCCCACCCTGTTCGTCGACACCCACGCGCCGCTCGATATATTGACCGACGCTGCCCGCTACCGAATCCGAGCCGTCACCCAAGTGCTGGAGAACCTCTCCATGCGCGGTTCGGTTGAGTGCGACTCCATGATTCTCAGCGACTTTGCGCTGCTCTGCGCCATTCCCTTGCGCGATGGCTGTGATGTGCTGGATGTGGTTGGGCGGCGGTTGGGGGCGCAGTCGGTGGCTGATTAGTTTCAGCGCTTTTAGTTGTCCTGTCTGGCTTCTTCGCGGGATTGAAATGCAGAGCGTCAGCCGAGCTGGTTGTTTTATACATAAACGTGGCGTGAGGGAAACCTCGCGCCATGTTTGCGTTTTGGTCTATTCGTTGTCCGTTTATTGTTAATAAAGACTTGTCCTACGCCTATAGCCAACTTCCCTGACTTCTTTCCCGATTAATCCCATGCAAAGTCTTGCGCGCTCCATTTTTCTGCGCGAGGGATTGCTTATGTTCGCCCCGATTCTCTTCTCCACTTCATTCCGTTCGGTGCGTTGATGGAGCACATCGTCCGTATCGAGCGGGAGCTCGACAGTTTCCCGAACACCCTTTCCCTCTACCGTGAGCAGCTAAAGCATTGGCTTAGCCAGGCGGCGGACACGGCCAGTCACACGGCTGATTTGCCTTCGCTGATGGGGGTGGAACGGATCGTTCGGTTCGGTAATACCAGCACCATCGTGAGCAGCGGCGATGACGATTTTATCTCCACCGTCGTGCAATGCCCGAAGGGTGGTGAGCTGGAAATCGAGAGCAAGTTCGAATCGGTTTATGACGTTCCCGTCGGGAATATTCAGGTCGATGTGATTGCGATTGATGGCGGAAAAACGACGCCGGTCACGCTCAATGAAAAGGGTAAAGGCACCTTTAAAGGGGACGAGGGCAAGTTCTACCGCATTCACGTTCACAGCGAAGTCACGCCGCAGCAAGTTGAAGATCTTTTCGCTTCCTACGATGGCCTGACCCAAGAACTGGAAGGGTGGCTGCGTAAAGAATGGAAGGGGTTTAAACCGCAATGGTCACAGTCGACGTTTACCGCCGCTGGTAACGGACTGCTGGCGGGAAGTTGGGCGGCGGTTATTGGCGTATGGGACAGCCTCAGCCTGCTCTCGGACATTCTTCAAGATCCCCGCAAGTTCGCCGAACGGCTGGGTAGCGGTGCCGACGAGCTGGCAAAGCTCGCGAAGACTGCGCCGCAGGTGATGGAAAAAGTCCAACTGCTGGCCAGCGATGAGGCTGCGCTGTGTTTACTGCTGCGCACAGCCAGTCTCTGGCTGGAAATGCTCCCGCCCAGCGAGATCGCCGTCACTTCGGCAGAGACCGCCAGCCAATTCATTGTCTCGTTGCTGATCGATATTTTGATCGCAGGGGCGCTGGCTTTTACTGGTGTCGGTATACCCGCCGCCAAAGCCTATTTAACAACTCGCGGACTCAAATACGGGATGGTGCTGGCCAATCTCGCGATGCGTTTCGTTGAGGCCACTTTCAATATCCTCAACACCTTCATGAAGTACGTCGACCAGTACAAATCGGTCGCCGCGCGCGGTGTAGCCGCGGGTCTCAAAAAAGGTCGCATGCAACTGCGCTGGGATGCCAAGCGCAACACCACACTCAAGCAAACCGAGCATCACGACAACGTCCCGGTTCAAGCGAAAAACCCCAACGGCGACCCCGCCGATTCCGCCGACAAAACCGCCACCAACAAATGCCCGGTGTCGATGGTCACCGGCGAAGAGTTGCTGACCCTCAGCGACGGTGCGCTCGACGGCCTCCTGCCGTTCGACTTCACCCGGCTCTATCGCACCAGCGCCGCCGAGATCGACTGCGGCCTCGGTTTCGGCTGGAGCCATTCGTTATCCCATCGACTGGACATCGACGGCGACACGGTCATCTGGATCGATCACGAAAACCGCCGCACCACGTTCCCGTTGCCGAACACTGCACGCCCGGAAATTCACAACAGCCTCTCGCGCGCCGCGATTTTCCTGGGTGACCAGCCTGAAGAACTGATCCTTGCCCAGGCCGGTGACGAAGCGCGTTTCTATCACTTTCAGTATGGTTTTCTGACAGCGATCAGCGACGGATACGACAACCGTCTGCGCATCACCCGCGGCAGGCAGGGTCGTATCAAACGCCTCGACAACGGCGCCGGCCGCGCCTTGCTGTTGCGCTATGAGCGCAGCCATCTGATTGCCGTCGACTACCAGGTTTTTGTCCCGGCCCAGACGCTCGACGAACCTTGGAAGACCGAGCAGACGCTGGTCAGTTATCGCTACGACGAGCGCGATCAACTCATCGAAGCCACCAACGCCGCCGGCGAAAGCGAACGCTACGACTACGACGACCACCACGTGATTCTGCAGCGGCAACTGGCCGGTGGGGCGAGTTTCTTCTGGGAGTGGGAACGCTCCGGCAAGGCGGCCCGATGTGTCCGCCACTGGGCTTCGTTTTCACAGATGGACGCGCGGTATGTCTGGGATGACGAGGGCAGCGTCACCGTCCACAACATCGATGGCAGCGAAGAGGTTTATGTCCACGACGAGCGAGCGCGGTTGGTGCGCAAGGTTGACCTGGACGGTGGTGAACAGCTCAAGGCCTACGACGATGAAGGCCGGTTGATTGCCGAGCAGGATCCGCTCGGCGCGGTGACTGAATATCGCTACGACGAAGTCGGACGGCTGGTGGCGCTGATTCCACCGGAAGACGAACCAACGTCCTACGAGTATCGCAACGGCTTCCTGCATGCGCGTTATCGCGGTGAAGCGGTGTGGACCTGGCGGCGCAATGCCCCAGGTGACGTTACCGAAGCCATCGATCCTGACGGGCAGGTCACCCACTATCACTACGACGACAAGGGTCAGTTGCTGTCGATCCGCTACCCGGATACCAGCCGGCATGTGTTCGTCTGGAACGCCTTAGGGCAACTGCTCGAAGAGACCTTGCCGGACGGTGGCGTACGGCGGTTTTCCTACGATGTGCTGGGTCGGCAGCTTACCCGTCAGGACGAACATGGCGCGGTCACCCAGTCGCAATGGGATGCTGTTGGCCGACTGATCCAGACGACTCTTCCTACCGGCGCGAGTCGTGCCTACAGCTACAACGCCTACGGCAAGATCACCGCCGAACGCGACGAACTGGGCCGCGTCACGCGCTACGAATACCTCGACGATCTGCACCTGGTCAGCCGCCGGATTAACCCTGACGGTACGCAACTGCGTTATCGCTACGACAACGCACAACTGTTGCTCACGGAAATCGAGAACGAATCCGGCGAACAATATCGGCTGGACTACACGCCCGGTGGCTTGATCCGACAGGAAACCGGCTTCGATGGGCAGCGCACGGCGTATGCCTACGACCTCAACGGCCATCTGCTGGAGAAAACCGAACTCGGTGATGACGGCTCGCAGCTGATCACCGCTTACGAGCGTGATGCGGAAGGGCGGCTATTAGTCAAAACCCTGCCCGACGGCATCAAGGTCCAATACCGCTACGACAGCCTCGGCCGATTGGTCAGCGTCGACGATGGCCACGACCATCCGCTGGAATTCGCGTACGACCAACAGGATCGCCTGATCACCGAGCATCAGGGCTGGGGCACGTTGCGTTATGCCTACGACGCCTGTGGCCAGCTCAACCATCTGCGTCTGCCCGACGGCAGCAAACTCGATTATCACCACGCCAAGGGCGGCGCACTCACCGCCATCGACCTCAACGGCGCGCGGCTCACGACCCACCAGTTCGTCTTCGGTCGCGAACGACAACGCCAGCAAGGTCAACTGCTCAGCGACTATGCCTACGACGATCAGGGCCGCCTGAAGGCTCACGCTGTCAGCCAACAGCACCAAGCGCTGTATCGCCGCGACTATGCCTACAGCGCCAACGGCAATCTCGACAGCATCGCCGACACCCGTCACGGCCAGCGCAACTACCAATACGACCCGCTCAACCGCCTGATCCGCGTCCGCCACTTGCGCGACCAGCCGCCCGAAAGCTTCGCCCACGACCCGGCCGGCAACCTGCTGATGCAGGACCGACCTGGCGCCGCGAAAGTCGTGGGAAATCGCCTGCTCATGCAAGGCGACCGCCACTACGACTACGACGCCTTCGGCAACCTGATCCGCGAACGCCGCGGCACCGGACAAAAACTCGTCACCGAATACCGCTACGACTGCCAACACCGCCTGGTCGGCGTCACCACCCCGGACGGTCACAACTCCAGCTACCGCTACGACGCCTTCGGCCGCCGCATCGCCAAAACCGTCGATGGCAAAACCACCGAGTTCTTCTGGCAAGGCGACCACCTCGTCGCCGAAAGCAGCCGCGAACACTACCGCAGCTACGTCTACGAACCCGGCGGCTTCCGCCCACTGGCCATGCTCGACGGCAAAGGCCCGCGCAAGGCCTGCCCGTTCTACTACCAACTCGACCACCTGGGGACGCCGCAGGAACTGACCGATTTTGGTGGCGAGATCGTCTGGTCGGCGAGGTACAACGCCTACGGCAAAGTCACGCACTTGGCGTTCGGCGGGGGCGAGCAGCTTGAGCAGCCGCTACGGTTTCAGGGCCAATACTTCGACGCCGAGAGCGGCCTGCACTACAACCGGCATCGGTACTATGATCCAGAGGTTGGTCGCTACCTGACGCCGGACCCGATCAAGTTGGCAGGTGGGCTGAATCAGTACCAGTACACGCCGAATCCGACGGGGTGGGTTGATCCGTTGGGGTTAAATACCTGCCCCGGTGGGGATGGATGTAAGAAACCGACATTCGGGGAACAGGATCCTTCGGGTAAGGTGGCGGTAACAGACGGGGTACCTGAAGCACCAGAGGTGTTTGGTGATACGCCTAAGATGGGGTATCACGAAGAAAACTATGCGAGTAAGCCAGTTAAACCGCAGGATGCGACCAATAACTGGGAAGAATTTTTAGGTGAAGGGCCTTATTCAAACAATCATCCGAGGACGAATCGCCCTGATCCTGACAGGTTGGTTTCCGCGGACGGCAAGAGAAGTATTCGCTACGGGGCGCATGAAATGGGTGGCAAACCTAGTAAGCATCACTACCACGAAGAAAAGTGGATACTTCAGCTAAAGGAGAATGTTATGAATGTTGAAAATACTGTTATCCGCGTCCCATTGCTGAAGAAATAAAATGAACGTAACCATAGAGCTCGTGACTCTCGTTGCGAAAGAAATTTTTGTGGATTTTTCAACTGACGTCGGTTCTGCGGTTGCAGTTTGGCATGGTGCTCCGCCGAAAGTAGGCGATCATTATGATGTCGAATTGGAAATAGGTGATGAGTTTTTTTGGGGGGTGAATGCTTGTCCTGCGCTCAATAATGTCGATTCGATTAAAGTGAGGGATGACATTGTGACTATGACGGGAACATTGATCTCAAATGAAACGGATGGTTGTGGAGTCGTTGACCTGAGAGGCTCAAAAATACTCGTTGAGTTGGCTGGATGTGCAGAAGTGGGTCCACTGTTTGTCGATTTAAAGGTTAAGAGTTTAAGTTTATATCCGACGGGTGTCTGAATACTTAAACTGGTGTTTTTCTTTGGGGCTGTTTGATCGAAAAAAATCCGTCCCTTGACGGTTGCAAAGTAGTGATGGTCGCGAATGGCTGAAAGATACAAGGTAGTTGTTTTGGCAGTAGGTCAAATTGTTGAGGAAGAGGTCCTGTTGCTTGTTAATGGCTTGGAAATTAAATGCTTCGCAAGCTACTGTCCTTCAAAAATTGTGGTGGGGGAAACCTATGAGGTGGAGTTCGAATTGGTCCTCTCTGATACCGATGTTGTTGCTGCGACAGAGGAACCACTTACTACATTGATTGAAATGATAGGCAGCGGATTCTCCTGCGCTATTTATGGGTATCTGGATGGAAGTATGATTCGATCTTTTGTTGATTTTCCAGATCAAGATATTCACTACGACTATCCTCATCTGAACGAACGGTACGTAAAAATTAATGTAGATCGAATAGATGTGTCTTTCTGATGGGAGGCAGCTAAATTACAGGGCAGGGTCGTCGGAGATTTCCTTCGAGTTGTAGCGGCTTTCATGAACTGGTGCGAAGTAAGCTCACCCGATAGCCTTTGATGGTCACTGAGAACTCAGTGGTGGGGTGTAGGAACCCTATCAGCATCGGTATTGCGTAAGCGTCGAAACCTGATTTGCGGCCGTCCATGTGCGTCCGTAACATCTGTTGCGGCGGCTATGCGCGGGCACGCTTCGGCGTGGTCGAGTCTCCGATGCTCGGTATTCCTACCCCGCGTATAGCTGCCACCCAAGCCTGTAGGAAGGCTTTTGGCTGATTAGATCCTGAGATTTTGGTTGTCTGGTCTGGCCTCTTCGCGAGCAGGCTCGCTCCCACAGTTTTCTGTGTCGTTCACAAACAATTGGAAACGACACAAATACCCTGTGGGAGCGAGCCTGCTCGCGATAGCGTCAGCCCAATCACCGCTGCCCCATGAACAATTCCTCGTGCTGCACCGGCACCGCCAGACTATCAATCACATGCACGCTATACCCCGGCACATTCTTCGCGTGGTGCTTGGCCTGTGAAGCCATCTCTGCCAACTGGCTCGCATCGAGTTGTCCACAGGCCTGTGGATGCAAATGCACCACGCCGATCGACAGTGACAACAGTGGAAACTCCTGACGCACGCCCTGACGGTTCGGCGCGATAAAGCAGCCGGCTTCCAGGTGTTCGCTGCGGTAGAAGCGCCGGCACTGGCTCTGGAAGTCTTCGAGCAATTGGTTCAGGCGTTTACGCCAGTCTTGCGGGCCAAGCACCAGCAGGAAGTCATCGCCACCGATATGGCCGACGAAGTCGCGGGACGGGTCGACGCGGTCGTTCAGGCATTGCGCCAGGCACAGCAGGACTTCATCGCCACGACCGTAGCCGTAGATGTCGTTGAAGGGTTTGAAACTGTCGATGTCGACGTAGCAGATCACCGATTCGCGCTGTTGTTGCAGCAGCCGGGTCAGGCACTGCTGGATGGGCACGTTACCCGGCAGCAAGGTCAGCGGGTTGGCGTAGCGGGCTTGCTGGATTTTCAGTTCGGTAATCAGCTTGAGCACATCGATCACCCGGCCCAATCCCAAATAACCGCCGTCGAGGGTGATGATGAAATCCTCTTCGATACGTTGTCGAGCGCGACTGGTGATCAGGCGGCTGACCTGTTGCAGCGACTGGCTCATTTCCACGGCAAGAAAATCATCGTTCATCAAACGGCTGATCGGCTTGCGGGCGAAGAGGTCGGTGGCAAAGGGCTTGAGCAGCGCGTCCGAGAGCGAATGCCGGTGGACGATGCCACAGGGGTGGCCTTGCCCGTCGAGCACCGCCAGCGAGTTCAGGTTGGCCTGGCGGCGGAAGGCTTCCAGCACCGTGGCCGTCGGTGTATCGCGGGTCACGGCCGGTTGCTCGTTGAGCAAGGCGCTGAGGTCGCTGCCTTCGTCGTTCAGCGCCACGGCAGTGCTGTCGTGCTTGGGCATCAAGGCGCGGGCATCGCGAGGTGGCTGTTCCTGCGGGCGACACAGCAAATAGCCCTGGACCAGGTCCACGCCCATCTCGGTCAACACCGCAAGTTCTTCGGGCAGTTCGATGCCTTCGGCGATCACTTTGGCCCGCGAGGCCTTGGCGATTTGCAGGATCGAACCGACAAATTCGCGCTTGAGCGCGTCCTGGTGGATGCCGTCTATGAAGTGCCGGTCGATTTTCACGTAGTCCGGGCGCAGCTCGGACCACAGGCGCAAACTCGAGTAACCCGCGCCCAAGTCATCCAGCGCAATCGAAAACCCCATCGCCCGATAGTGATGCAGGGCATTTTGCAGCAACTGAAAATCATCGGTCGGGGTTTGTTCGGTGAGTTCGATCACCACCTGATCGGGCGGAATGCCGAAATCCTGCAGCAATTGCAGGGTGCGACCGGGCTGGTGAGCGACTTCGAGCAGCGATTCGGGCGACACGTTGAGGAACAGTTTGCCCGGCAGTTGTTGGTCGTTGAACCGCCGACAGGCACTTTCCCGGCAGGCGATTTCCAGCTCGCTCAAACGACCGGCCTGGCGCGCTACGGCGAACAATGCGATGGGGGAGTGCAGCGGACTGTTTGACGGGCCACGAGTGAGGGCTTCATAGCCGACAATGCGTCGCTCAGAGAGGGAAATGATCGGCTGGAACAGGCTGTGCAAACCGCTTTGAGCCAGTATTGAACTCAACGCACTCAGCTGTTCGGTAGTGGTCATGGCATTCTCTGGCGATAAAAAAAGGACTGGGAGCGCTCTCTTGGATAAAGAGGGCTCCCAATCCTTTATTTCACGACAGAATGATGACTGTTTGATGACGCTCCGGGGAGCGTCAGCATTAAATTGCCATCAGCTTCTTAGTGCTTGGCGACCGCCGTGTTCAGTTTCAAGTAATCCAGCAGAATCCGCCCGGTCTCACTCAGGTAGGCATCGTCTTCTGGCTTGGTCTTGTCCGGCTCTGCCGCAATCGCGTCTTCGTCTTCTTTCTTCAGCTCTTTAAGCGGCTCTTCGCCCTTGGCCTTGCGACGGATGTTTTCCATCGCCAGTTGCTTGGCTTCGATATCGGCGTGTTGGGCACGGCGATCGGCTTCATTGAGGCTGACGGTTTTTTCTGCCATCAGCTTCTGGGCCAGGGCCAGCTTGTCGCGGATGAACACGAACTCCGCGTCCTTGGCCGAGCGCACGTCATGCTCGGACTTGAGCTGCGCGATGTACGGTTTGAACGGGTCGACCGCCGGCTTGATCGCGGCTTTGATGGTGTCCCACGGCATGGCTTCCGGCAGGGCACTTTCACCGATTTCCTTGGTGTCGATGATCGACGGGTAATCGATGTCCGGCAGGACGCCCTGATGCTGGGTGCTCTGACCGGAAACCCGGTAGAACTTGGCCAGGGTCAGTTTCAGTTCGCCATGGTTCAGCGGCTGAATGGTCTGCACGGTGCCTTTACCGAAGGTCTGGCCGCCGATGATCAATGCACGGTGGTAGTCCTGCATGGCGCCGGCAAAAATCTCCGAAGCCGAGGCGGATAAACGGTTGACCAGCAATGCCATCGGGCCTTTGTAGAAGGCGCCCGGGTTTTCATCTTCCAGCACATCGACCCGGCCATCGGCGTTACGCACCAGTACGGTCGGACCTTTGTCGATGAACAGGCTGGTCAGCTCAGTGGCTTCCTGCAAGGAACCGCCGCCGTTGTTGCGCAGGTCGATGACCACGCCGTCGACTTTGTCTTTCTGCAACTCGGTCAACAGCTTCTTGACGTCGCGGGTGGTGCTCTTGTAATCCGGATCGCCGGCACGGAATGCCTTGAAGTCGAGGTAGAAGGCTGGAATCTCGATGATGCCGAGCTTGTAGTCCTTGCCATCCTGTTTCAGGTTGAGGACCGATTTCTTCACAGCCTGGTCTTCAAGCTTCACCGCTTCGCGGGTGATCGGCACGATCTTGCTGGTCTGGTCGTTTGGCGCATTGCTGGCCGGAATGACTTCCAGGCGCACCACGGTGCCTTTCGGACCACGGATCAGCTTGACCACTTCGTCCAGACGCCAGCCGACCACATCGACCATCTCTTTGTTGCCTTGGGCAACGCCGATGATCTTGTCAGCCGGTGCGACTTGTTTGGTCTTGTCCGCCGGGCCGGCAGGCACCAGACGCACGACCTTCACTTGATCGTTATCGCTCTGCAACACAGCACCGATGCCCTCGAGGGACAGGCTCATGTTGATGTCGAAGTTTTCCGCGTTATCCGGCGACAGATAATTGGTGTGCGGGTCGTAGGACATGGCGAAGGTGTTGATGTACGCCTGGAAGATGTCTTCCGCGCGGGTCTGGTCCAGGCGCGTCAACTGGTTCTTGTAGCGCTTGGTCAGGGTGTCCTGGATCTGCTTGGAGTCCTTGCCCGCGATCTTCTGCCGCAAGACTTCGTCCTTGACGCGTTTGCGCCACAGGTCGTCAAGTTCTGCGGTGGACTTCAGCCAAGGGGCGTCCTTGCGATCGATCAGCAAGGTTTCCTTGGTGGTGAAGTCCATCTTGTCGACGCCTTTGTCCAGCTCGGCAAGGGCAAAGTCCAGACGCGCCTTGACGCGGTCCAGATAGCGCTTGTAGATGGTGAACCCGGCGTTCAGGTCGCCGCTTTTGAGGAAGTCGTCGAACTGGGTTTTCCACTTGTCGAATTCGGCAATGTCGCTGGCCATGAAGTAGCTGCGCGACGGATCCAGCAGCTTGAGGTAGCTGTCATAGATAATCGCGGAGCGCGCGTCGTCGAGCGGCGGCTTGCTGTAGTGGTGACGCTTGAGCAACTCGACGACGTTCAGACTGGCGATTACCTCGTCACGATCAGGCTGAAGCTTGTCCCAGCTATTGGCGGCAAACGAATTGCTCGACATCGGCAACAGACCGATACCAATGAACAGGGCTAGGGCGGTGCTTGGGAAAAAGTGCTTCATGCTGATTCGACGCGGGGACAATTGATCACGCATATTAGGCCGTCTTTGAAGTCGCCGGTTCTACGAGAGCCGGTCGCATAATGCAAGAAAGCCCGGCGCTACAGCTACGGGCTCAGTCCAGACTCACTATGGAGGCACTGTGAAAGCATTGCAAGGCGTGGAAGATCAAGTGGTGTGGGTTGAAGAGCCCAGTCCTGCGTGTGATGTAGGACAAGTTCGGATTCGAGTGGCGGCTGCGGGACTCAATCGAGCCGATTTGTTACAGAAAGCCGGTCTTTATCCGCCACCGCCGGGAGCCAGTCAGGCACTGGGTCTTGAGTGTTCGGGGGTGATCAGCGAGGTCGGCGCGGGTTCGTCCTGGCAGGTCGGTGATCGGGTCTGCGCCTTGCTGGCCGGGGGTGGGATGGCCGAAGAGGTAGTTGTCGACGGACGGCATGTGCTGCCGGTTCCCGACGGAATGTCCTTGGCCGAGGCCGCTGCGTTGCCGGAGGTGTACGCGACCGTTTGGCTTAATTTGTTTCAACTGGCCGCGCTCAAACCGGGTGAGAAAGTTCTCCTGCATGCCGGAGCAAGTGGAATCGGTTCAGCCGCCATTCAGCTGTGCAAGGCATTTGGCAACCCGTGCTGGGTCAGCGTCGGTTCCGCCGAACGTTTGGCCTATTGCGAAGCACTGGGTGCCCAGGGCGGGGCAGTGCGTACAACGGATCTGGACAGTTTGAGGGATCTGGGACCGTTCAATGTGATCCTCGACCCGGTCGGCGGTGAGTACGCGGCGCTTAATCTGAAAATGCTGGCCCTGGATGGCCGTTGGGTGCTGATCGGCCTGATGGGCGGTCGTGAGGCGAAGCTGGATCTGGCGCAGGTGCTGGCCAAACGCGTGCAACTGCTGGGTTCGACGTTGCGCAGTCGCGACGATCAGTTCAAGGCGGATTTGTTCAGTGACCTCAGTCAGCACGTCTGGCCGCTGTTTGCCGAAGGGCGGTTGAGTCCGCAGTTGGCGAGGACGTTTGCGATCAAGGATGCCGAGGCGGCGTTTGCGGAGTTGGCGAGCAACAAAGTGGCGGGGAAGTTGGTGCTGATAATCGACGCAAGCCTGGCCTGACTATACAAAATCTGTGGGAGCTAGCCTGCTAGCGATGAACGATGACGCGGTTTTCCAGCTAAACCGCGTCGCTTGAATCGCGAGCAGGCTCGCTCCCACAGGGTTTTTGGGTTATTTCCAGAGATGAATCGGCCAGCCGGCTTTCTCGGCGTGCTCAAGCAACACCGGATCCGGGTTGACCACGTGGGGGAAATCCACCTTTAGCAGCAGCGGCAAATCATTGCGCGAGTCGGAATAGAAGCTCGCGCCTTCGAGGTTTTCCTCTTCCGCATCCAGCCACTCCAGCAACCGGGTGATCTTGCCTTCGCGGTAGGTCAGGGTGCCGACGGTGTTGCCGCTATAAACGCCGTGCGCGACTTCCAGTTCGATCCCGAGAATCTCGTCGATGCCCAGCCGGTCGGCAATCGGCCGGACCAGGTGCGTGCCTGACGCCGAAATCACCAGAATCCGGTCGCCAGCCTTGCGGTGGGCGGCGATGGCCTTGGTGGCGTCGCTGAAGATGATCGGCTCGATGAAATCTTCCACCCAAGGCCCGACCAAATGGTCCACTTCTTCCGGTGTACGCCCGATCATCGGCTCCAGGCTGAAGGTCATGTACTCCTCCATCCGCAGCTTGCCGTGGCTGTAGGCGTCCATCAGTTCGTTGTTCTGCCGCATGAACGACTCCGGGTCGACCCAACCCAGGCGGCCCATTTGCTCACTCCAGAGGGTGGCGCAGTCGCCGTGGATCAGGGTTTCGTCCAGATCAAAAATTGCCAGGGCCATCAGTGCAGTTCTCTCTTCAACATCAGCAAAGGCATTCAGGCTACCTCACGCAGGGCCGTCGGATCGATGGAAAGTGCCAGGCGCTGACCATCGGGATGCAAATCGGCCGCCGAGCGGTTCAGCACATCCACCACCAATTCCACGCCCCGGGCTTCGATCCGGTAGCGAATCACGTTGCCCAACAGGCTATGGCTGCGCACTTGCGCGTCAAGCTCGCCATTGAGGCTCAGTTCGATGGCCTCCGGGCGAATCGCGATGCGATGGGTGATTGGCCGCTGTAGCAGCTTGGTTGCGCTGGCAGGGTCGAGCAAGTTGTAGTTGCCGATAAAACCGGCGGCAAAGACATCCACCGGGGCGGTGTAAAGGGTTTCGGCGTCGCCGCTCTGTACGATTTTTCCCTGATTCATCAGGAAAATCCGGTCAGACATGGTCAGCGCTTCTTCCTGGTCGTGTGTGACGAAGATCGTGGTCAGGCCCAGTTCACGCTGGATCTGACGGATCTGTTCGCGCAGGTGCTTGCGAATCCGCGCATCCAGGGCCGACAACGGCTCATCCAGCAACAACAACCGAGGCCGCGTGACCAACGAGCGGGCGAGGGCCACACGTTGGCACTGGCCGCCTGACAGTTGATGCGGGTAGCGGGCGGCAAAGTCGTTGAGCTCCACGAGACTCAGTACTTCGGTCACGCGTTTCTGGCTGTCGTCGGCGTTGACCTTTTGCATGCGCAAACCGAAGGCGACGTTCTGTTCCACGGTCATGTTGGGGAACAATGCGTAACTCTGGAACACCATGCCGATTCCGCGTTTTTGCGGGCTCATCGGCACGAGATCGACACCCTCCAGCAGAATCTTGCCGCCATCCACCGAGGTCAGGCCGGCGATGCAACGCAGCAGTGTGGATTTGCCGCAACCGGACGGGCCGAGCAGGGTGACGAATTCACCTTTCTGGATTTCGCAGTTGATGTCGCTGAACACCGTGGTGCCCGCGTAGCTTTTCTGTAGGTGTTGGACGCTGACATAGCTCATTCGCTTTTGTCCTTGTTCAAGATATTGGCCGCCCAGGTCAGAACCAGCACAAAGAAGAAGTAGGAGATCACCAGCGCACTGGTGAAGTGGCCGCTGCTGTTACGCATGTTGTTGAGGTAGACCTGCAGGGTTTCGTAGCGGGTGCCGACCAGGATGTTGGCGAACACGAATTCACCGAACAGGAACGAGAACGACAGCAGCAACGCCACCATCAAACCCTTGCGCAGATTGGGCAGCACCACCAGGAACGCGGCTTGCCAGGTACTGGCGCCGAGCAATTGGGCGGCGTCCATCAGGTCGCGCAGGTTGATCGCTTGCAGGTTGTTGGTGATCGCCCGGTACATGAACGGCAGTGCGATGGTGAAGTAGCAGCCGATCAGGATCCACGGCGTACCCACCATCGCAAACGGCCCGGAACCGTAGAGCTGCAACAGCCCCACCGACGACACCACCGGCGGCACCGCGAAGGGCAGCAGGATCAGGATGTTCATCAGCGCATCGAGTTTGGGGAAGTGGTAATGCACCACGAAGAGCAGCGGCAGGATCAGCACCACCGACAGGATCAGCGCGCCGACGCACACCAGCAACGATTGCCCGAACGCATGCAGAAAACGTGGATCGCTCCACAGCTGGATGTACCACTTGAAGGTAAAGCCGCTGGGCAGAATCGTCGCCGACCAATTGCTGGCAATCGAATAAATCAACGTCCCGGCCAGCGGCAGCAACAGAATCGCAAACAGCAGATACACCACGACGCGGTGATAGACACCGACAGGGCCCAGTTCAACGCGAGACATGGTAGCTCCTCTTCAACAGCAGCTGATGCACGATGGTCACCAGGGTCATCAATGCCACGAGCACCACGGCCAGGGCACTGGCCAGGTTAGGGTCCAGCGAGATGTCGCCGGAGACCATCGCCGCGATGCGGATTGGCATCACGTTGAAGTTGCCAGTGGTCAACGCGTAGACCGTGGCGTAGGCGCCGAGAGCGTTGGCCAGCAGGATCACGAAAGTGCCGAGCAATGCCGGCGTCAGCACGGGCAGGCCGATATGCCGCCAGAACTGCCAGCTGTTGGCCCCGAGCAGTTCGGCGGACTCACGCCAGTCTTCGCGCAAGGCGTCGAAGGCCGGGTAGAGCAGCAATACGCCCAATGGAATCTGGAAGTAGGTGTAGAGAATGATCACCCCGGTTTTCGAGTACAGGTTGAAATCCTGAATGATTCCGGCCTGCTTGAGCATGATGGTGAAGCTGCCGTTGAAGCCCAGCAGAATGATGAACGCAAAGGCCAAAGGCACGCCGGCGAAATTGCTGGTCATGTTGGCGAACGCATTCACGAAATTACGCAGTTTAGAGTCGACCCGGCGCAGGGAATAAGCGCCCAACACCGAGATGATGATGCCGAATACGCTGGACCAGAAACTGATCTCGAGGCTGTACTGGATCGCCTGCATATAGAACTTCGAATTGAAGATCTTGGTGAAGTTGGTGATCCCCCAACCGAACTCTTCCGATTGCAGGCTGTTGATCATCACCCAGACCAGCGGCGCGATCTCGAACACGATAAAGAACAATACGAAGGGCACCAGGCATAACGCTGCCAGCCATTTGCCGCGAGTCATGGCATTCACTTGAGCAGCTCCCGGCACACAGGTTTGTCATGGGGCGCACCCAGCAGTTCGCAGACGGTACCGCAGATTTCAGCCTGTTTCGGTGTGGCGCCGGCGTTGAAGCTGAAGGCGTCGCCGAGGACGAACAGCGGCACTTCGCGCTCTTCCGGCAACAGGCCGTTGTGGGAGCGGTCGTTGTTCATGCCGTGGTCGGCGGTCACCAACACCTGATAGCCGCTGTCGAGCCAGCCTTGCAGGTAATCGGCGAGGATGATGTCGGCCGAGCGGGCGCTGTTGCGGTATTGCGGGGTGTCGAGGCCGTGCTTGTGCCCGGCGTCGTCGATGTTCATGGGGTGAATCAGTAAAAACGCCGGGTCATGACGCAGGCGCAGGTTTTCGGCGTCGGCGAACAGGTGTGAATCGGGGTAGTGATCTGTCCAGTAGAAGTGACCGTGCTGGATCGGCAGATCGGGGGCGTCGGTGTGGCGATCCCGTGCAGCCACGAACGGCGAACGATTGTACAGTTCGCTGACCCAGTGATAGGCCGCGGCGGCTGTCGTCAGGCCGGCATCGCGGGCGTAGTGATAAATGCTGCGCTGGTTGGACAGGCGCGAGACGTTGTTATGGACAATGCCGCTCTCGATGGGCGCAACGCCGGTGAGGATGCATTCGTACAGGGGGCGGGACAGGGCCGGCAGTTCGCACTCCAGTTTGTAGAGCGCCGCGCGTCCTGCGCCGACATAAGCCTGCAGGTGCCCCATGGCGTGGCGCGCGACCTCGTAGTTGAGGCCGTCGAGCACGACAAGGATGACGTTGTGCTTCATAGGGGCAAAACTCCGCGAAACAGACATTCGAAAACTTGAAATTCACACGGACCCGTGTGGGAGCGAGCTTGCTCGCGATAGCGGTTGTCCAGTCAACATCACCGTTGAATGTAAGTCCGCCATCGCGAGCAAGCTCGCTCCCACAGGGATCTCCATTAGCCCGTCAGATGGCGGGCTGCAGGATTACTTCATTTCGACGATGACTTCTTCGTTCCACTTCTGCGGCAGGGCCTTGGAGCTCTTCTCCCATGCATCCGCGTCCTTGATCGGCGTGACATTTTTATACTGCTCGTTCGGCAGCAGCTTGGCCTTTACGTCTTCCGGCAGTGTGATGTGCTCGGCGCGGATCGGACGGGCGTTGCCTTTCGCCAGGTTGATCTGACCGGCATCGCTGAAGATGTATTCGCGAGTCAGCTTGGCGGCGTTCGGGTTCTTCGCGTATTTGTTGATGATGGTGGTGTAGCCGGAAATCACCGAGCCATCGGAAGGGATCACCACCACGTAGTCATCCGGGTTGGCCATCTTGGCCCTGTAGCTCAGGCCGTTGAAGTCCCAGACCACGCCGACTTCGATTTCACCCTTTTCCATCGTAGCGATGGTCGGGTTGGCCATGGACAGGCGGCCCTGCTTGGCAATGTCTGCAAAGAACAGCAGCGCAGGTTGCAGGTTCTTCTCGTCGCCACCATTGGCCAGTGCTGCGGACAGTACACCGTTGGCGGCCTGGGCCGCGGTGCTCACGTCACCGATAGACACCTTGTATTTACCGGTTTTCAGATCAGCCCATTTGGTAGGCGCATCGGATTCGTGCAGCAGCTTTTTGTTGATGATGAAGGCGATGGTGCCGGTGTAGGCCAGTGCCCAGTTGCCGTCCTTGTCTTTGGCCCACTCCGGAACCTGATCCCAAGTGCTTGGCTTGTAAGGTTGCACCACGCCCTGTTTGACAGCGATAGGGCCGAAAGCGGCGCCAACGTCGCCGATGTCGGCACTGGCGTTGTCTTTTTCAGCGGCGAACTTGGCAATTTCCTGCGCCGAGCTCATGTCGGTATCGATGTGTTTCAGGCCGTAGTTCTTGGCCAGGTCTTCCCAGGTGCCTTTCCAGTTAGCCCAGTCATCGGGCATGCCGACGCTATTGACCGCGCCTTCCGCTTTCGCAGCGGCTTCCAGGGTTTTCAAATCATCAGCGGCCATTGCGGCGGTGCACATGGCAATGGTCGAGCCTAACAGTGATGCCAGGAAAAGCTTTTTCATCCGAAGCTCCTTTGGGCGTTTTCAACGCTGCGATTGCGGTTGTGTTGGTCTAGGTCAGCAATACCTGAGCCAATTTAGGCGCCGCTGATGACATTTTGATGTCGATGAGTGGTCGGCCACTATTTTTCAAACGCTAATGCTCAGGCTTGCGGGTAAGCGTAGACCATGGCTAAAGGGCTGATACAAAAGGACTTGGCCGTGATTTTGCAGATGTCTGACTCAACCGTTCGGCGGCTTTGTCATCTGCCAGTCACACGCAGTGCCTAGGCTTGCAGGGAGTTGATGGAGCCGGTTTGAGCGACGGTTCCGCCCCGAAACAGTGCTGGTCTAGTCCAGATAGGTAACGTTGATGCGCATTGAGACCACCAAAGCGGTGACAGCCATTGGTCAGGTTCTACAGGAACAGCTCGACCACGGCCTGCTGGCGTCCGGTAGCAAGCTGCCGTCCGAGCGCAAACTCAGTGAGTTGTTCGGTACCACGCGGATCACTGTGCGTGAAGCATTGTTGCAACTGGAGGCCCAAGGGCAGATTTATCGCGAGGAGCGCCGTGGCTGGTTCGTGTCGCCGCCGCGCCTGGCTTACAACCTGATGCAGCGCAGTCACTTTCACGCGATGGTCAGCGCCCAGGGGCGTGTGCCGTCCACCGAGGTGATTTCGGCGCGCTTGCAACCGGCGTCGGCGGCGGTATGTGCTTGGTTGCAGTTGCCGGCGTTGTCGAGCGTGATCCAGATCTGCCGGGCGCGGCGTATCGATGAGCGGCTGGTGTTGTACGTGGAGCACTACCTCAATCCGCAGTATTTTCCGGGGATTCTGGAGTTTGATTTGAATCAGTCGATTACCGAGCTGTACGCCAGGCACTACGACTTGCACTACGGGCGGGTTCGTTTCGAGATCGTGCCGACGGCGTTGTCGGTGGATGCGGCGGCGGCCTTACGGGTGTCGGTGGGAAGTCCGGGGCTGCGGATTGCCCGGGTCAATTATGACCAGCATGAGCGGTTGATCGATTGTGACCTGGAGTTCTGGCGGCATGACGCGATTCATGTGGGCGTGGATGTGGTTTGACTGGCGGGTTTGTCTGGAAGACCTGGGTGCCCCTATCGCGAGCAAGCTCGCTCCCACAGTAGATCTCCTGAGTATGCAATTTTGCGGCTGGCCAGGACCAAATGTGGGAGCGAGCTTGCTCGCGATGGCGTCCGTGCAGTCACTCCTGTTTTTCCTGCCCGCCGCCCGCCGTGATCACCTGCACGCTCATGCGCGGTGTCGCCAGATCCATTCCAGCCTCATCCAGATGGCGCTTGAGCGACAAATTGAACGCCCGTGAAACTTCCCACTGCTTGATCGGCGCGGTCTTGAACCGGGCACGAAGAATCGCGTTGCCGGACTCGAAACTCTCGACACCCTGGATCTCCAGTGGCGACCAGATGTTGCGGCGTTGCAGCGGGTCGGTGCGCATTTTCTGACCGACTTCGCGCATCAGTTTGATCGCTTCGTCGATGTCCATGCTGGAAGGCACCGCGACCCGGAAGATCGCGTAGCCGAATTCCCGCGAATAGTTCTTGATGCTTTTGATTTCGCTGAACGGAATGGTATGGACGATGCCGTCGATGTCACGCAGCCGCACGGTGCGGATGGTCAGGCCTTCGACGGTGCCCAGGTGACCGCCGACGTCCACGTAGTCGTCGATGGCCAGGGAGTCTTCGATGATGATGAACAGGCCCGTGATCAAGTCCGCGACCAGCGACTGTGCACCGAAACCGATGGCCAGGCCGATCACACCGGCACCGGCCAGTAGCGGCGTGACGTTCATGCCCATGTTCGCCAGCGCGACGATCAGCGCGATGATGAAAATCGCCACGAACAGCACGTTGCGGATCAGCGGCATCATCGTCTGCGCGCGCGCGTTTGCCAGGCCTTTGCGTGAGCGGGTCAGGGCGTGGTGCACGGCGGTGTCGCTGAGGATCCAGACCAGCCAGGCAAAAATCAGCGTGCCAGCGAGGCTGAACAGTTTGACGCTGATTTCATGGCCTTCACCTTCGGTGAAGCCGATCAGCGACATGCCCCAGACACGCAGGCCCAACTCGATGAACGCCAGCCAAACCAAGAGATGGGCGAGGTTGTAGAAGAAGCTTTTCAGGCGCTCCGAATACAGCGCATGACGTTTCACCCCGCGTTGCGGTTTCAGCGAATGGCGCCGCACCAGGCCGTTGATGACCATGCACAGCACCAGCAGCACGGTGCAGATCAGCGACTGACGCAGTGCGGTGCTGGTATCGCCGGCCGAGACAAACGTGGCGAACAGCGAGATGCCCACCAACACCAGGGCCGGCACGTACCAGAAGGTCCCCAGAATATCGATGGTGTCGCTGAGCGCGCGGCGGGTCAGGCGGCGGGACAACGGTTGGTTGCGGATCAGGTGCGCGATCGGTCGACGAAAGCGCAGGATGAACAGCCCCGTGGACAGCGCCGCCAGGACGTTGGCCACGGTGGCTGCGGTGTGAGCCAGGTGCGTGCCGAGGCTGGTGACCAGGCGCGGATCGCTCAGCGCTTCACCGAAGGCCGCAAAACTGCCGATCAGCCACAATGGCCGAAACGCTTGATGCCGCAGGATGTACAAGGCGCGATGGCGATGGGGGCCATCGAGCACGGAAAAGGCGATGACACAGATGGCCGAAAAACAGGTGCCGACCACCAGCGCATACGCCAGCACCATGGCCAGGCTTTTGCCCAGTGACGAGGGCAGGGCGTAGCTCATGTAGACCGTGATGACCAAGGCAATCAGCCACGGCCCGAGTTTGCGCAGGGCAAAGCGCAACATGTCCAGGGCCTTGGGGTGTTGCGGCAGCTCTTCAGTCAGGCCGAAGCGCATGCGCACCCGGTGACCGACCCAGATCAGCGCGGCGGCCAGCAGGCTCCAGACCATCAGGATCATGGCGAAAGCGAAGATGATCGGCAGCCATTCATTGGCCGGCAACATCAAGTCCATCAGCTCATCCTCGGCCAGGGCAAACTCCTCGGACCAGCGCGTGAGCGGGCTGTCGGCCCCGGAAAACTGCTTTTCGAAAGTGGCCAGCGTGCCGCCGATCAGGCCGAGAACGCCTTCCTCTGCGGTCGGCTGGGCTTTTTTGGTGACATCGCGCAGTTTCTTCAGGTCGGCCAGCAACTTTGTCCGTTGCTGATCGTTCTCCAGCGACTTGATGACTTCGTCCAGCGATTGTCCCAGCGGGGCCTGTGCTTCTGGCTGGGCCTTGGTTGAACTACCGAGCAGGCTCGGCAAACCAACCGCTTGCGCAGGCGCCATCGGCAGCAGCGTCATCAGGCAGACAAGGAAAAAATACGGCAGGGCGAAAAGACGAGCGAGCACTAGGCGGTCAACCTCGGGATGAACGGATTGGCCGAGTGTACGAGCCCGTCAAAATCAATGCGAGTCGGGGGAGGATTTATTCGTTGAGTTTGGCGAGGATCTTGAACACTACCGTCGCCAGGATCGTCAGCATGCCGATCCACATGGCGAATACACCGGCGTTTTTGTCGCGAAAGTTGAAGCCGATTGCCAGCAGGATCATCCCTGCAAGAATGGGGATCAGCATGGCGTGGAACGAAGACAACGTGATCATGGGTGACTGCCTTGTCGGACGGGTATTTAAAGTCTAGGTGGCTTTTGGACGACCGTTGGTGAGGTGTGCTGGATCTTTAAATCAGCGGGGTCTAAGCCGACGCCATCGCGGGCAAGCCCGCTCCCACATTGAAATGCATTCCAGTGTGGGAGCGGGCTTGCCCGCGATAGCGTCAGTGATTACGGCAGCTCTTGGCAGGCGTAGAACGCGCTCAGCACTTTGACCAGGTGCGCCAGGTCGTGGCTGCCGCACAGTTCGCGGATCGAGTGCATGGCGAACGTCGGCAGGCCGATGTCCACGGTGCGCACGCCCAGATGGCTGGCGGTGATCGGGCCGATGGTCGAGCCGCAGCCCATGTCGCTGCGCACCACGAAGCTCTGCACCGGCACTTCTTCGGCCATGCACAGATGGCGGAAGAACCCGGCGGTTTCGCTGTTGGTGGCATAGCGCTGGTTGCTGTTGACCTTGATCACCGGGCCGGCGTTGAGTTTCGGGCCGTGGTTGGCATCGTGCTTGTCGGCGTAGTTGGGGTGCACGCCGTGGGCGTTGTCGGCCGAGACCAGCAGGGATTTCTGAATGGTGCGTACGAACTCGTCACCTTCGGGCAGCAGACGACGCAGGGTTTGCTCAAGCATCGGGCCATCGGCGCCGCACGCCGAGCAGGAGCCGACTTCTTCGTGGTCGTTGCACACCAGCACGCAGGTTTCGTCGGTTTCGGCGGTCAGCAAGGCTTGCAGGCCGGCATAGCACGACAGCAGGTTGTCCAGGCGCGCGCCGGCGATAAAGTCGCCATGCAGGCCGATGACGGCGGCGCTTTGGGTGTCGTAGAAGCTCAGCTCGTAGTCGAGCACCACATCGGCATTCAAACCGTGCTCCAGCGCAAGCTGATTGGTCAGCACGGCGCGGAAGTCCACCCGCTCGTCACCGGCAAATTGCGCGAGGATCGGCGGCAGTTCGGTCTGTGCGTTGATCGCCCAGCCCATGTTGGCTTCACGGTTGAGGTGGATAGCCAGGTTCGGGATCGTGGCGATCGGAGCCTTGAAATCGATCAGCTGGCTTTCGACCTTGCCGTCGCGGCGGAACGTCACGCGGCCGGCCAGGGACAGGTCGCGGTCAAACCACGGCGCCAGCAGCGCACCGCCGTAGACTTCGACACCCAGCTGCCAGAAACCCTGACGCTGCAGCTCCGGCTGGGGTTTGACCCGCAGGCACGGACTGTCGGTGTGGGCGCCCACCAGGCGAATCCCGCCATGCAGGGGCGAATGGCGTCCCATCTTGAACGCGACGATCGAGGAATCATTGCGGGTGACGTAGTAACGACCGTTGGCTTCGGTGGTCCACGGCTCGCGCTCGTCCAGACGCACAAAACCCGCCGCTTCCAGGCGTTGGGCAAGGCTGGCGGTGGCATGGAACGGGGTAGGGGAGGCCTTGAGGAAGTCGATCAGGCCTTGGTTCAACTCTTCGCGCATAAGAAGCTCCAGACAGCAGTGGCGCAAGTTTACCGTATTGAAAGCGCAAAGTGCGGCGGCGCAAAACTTGTGGGAGCGGGCTTGCCCGCGAAAGCGGACTCACATTCACCGTTGATGCTGATGCATCGCCATCGCGGGCAAGCTCGCTTTCACAGGGTTATTGCCTGCGCTTAAAACGGTGCCGGGCACTCGAAGCGCAAGCGTTCGCCGGTCTGAGGATGGGTGAAGCTGAGCATGCTGGCGTGCAGGCACAATCGTGGCCAGGCTGCCAGGGCTTGCTCGTGGGCATAGAGGCCGTCGCCCAGCAGCGGATGACCGATGGAGAGCATGTGCACACGCAACTGGTGGGAGCGACCGGTGATCGGCGTCAACTCGACGCGGCACCAGTCGCCACAACGCTCCAGCACACGCCAGAACGTCAGGGCATGTTTACCGAATTCGTGATCGACAACATGGCGCGGCTTGGTCGGCGGATCGTAGCGCAAGGGCAGGTCGATGCTGCCGCTGTCCAGTTCCGGCTGGCCCCAGCACAGAGCGGTGTAGGCCTTTTCGGTTTCGCGGTCGTGAAACTGCCGAGACAGCTCGCGATGAGTGTCCGGGTCTCGGGCCAACAGAATGATGCCCGACGTTTCCCAGTCCAGGCGATGGACGATTCGTGCTTCCGGGTAGCCGTTTTCTTGCAGGCGGGTAATCAGGCAATCCTTGTTGTCATCGGCCCGGCCAGGGACAGAGAGCAACAGGGTCGGTTTATCCACCACCAGTACGGCGGCGTCCTGATGGATGATGCGGATGTTGGACAGCGGCATTAAAACAGCCTCGTAACAAACGCCAACGGCGACTCAGGCCCCTTCCAATGAAAGAAGGGCCCTGAGCCGCCGTGGCTCCCGCTGGATCGACTAGCGATCCGGCAGGGTGATATTGAGTTCCAGGATCGAGCAGCTGCCCTGGTTTTCCAGAGCGACGTGCACGTCATCGGACCCGATATTGACGTACTTGCGGATTACTTCCACCAGTTCCTTCTGCAAGGCTGGCAGGTAGTCCGGTGTACTGCGTTGGCCGCGTTCATGCGCCACGATGATCTGTAGACGCTCTTTCGCTACCGACGCGGTGCTGACCTTTTTGCTGGCACGAAAGAAGTCAAAAAGATTCATTATCTACCTCCAAACAGGCGCTCGAAGAAACCCTTCTTCGTCACATCGAGAAAACGATGTTCCACGGTTTTGCCCAGCAGACGATCGACCGCATCGCTGTACGCCTGGCCGGCGTCGCTCTGGTCGTCGAGAATCACGGGCACGCCCGAGTTGGAAGCCTTGAGTACCGCTTGGGACTCCGGAATGACGCCCAGCAGGGCGACTGCCAGGATTTCCTTGACGTCTTCCACGCCCAGCATTTCGCCATCGCTGACGCGTTGCGGGTTGTAGCGGGTCAGCAGCAAGTGTTCCTTGATCGGCTCTTCGCCGTTTTCGGCGCGACGGGATTTGCTGGCCAGCAGGCCGAGCATGCGGTCCGAGTCACGTACCGAGGACACTTCCGGGTTGGTCACGATAATCGCTTCATCAGCGAAGTACATCGCCAGGTGGGCGCCTTTCTCGATACCGGCCGGGGAGTCGCAGACCACGTATTCGAAGTCTTCCTTGAGCGCCATCAGGACTTTTTCCACGCCTTCGACGGTCAGCGCGTCTTTGTCGCGAGTCTGGCTGGCGGCCAGCACGTAGAGGTTTTCGAGGCGTTTGTCTTTGATCAGCGCTTGCTGCAGGTTGGCTTCGCCGTTGACCACGTTGACGAAGTCATACACCACGCGACGCTCGCAACCCATGATCAGGTCGAGGTTACGCAGGCCGACGTCGAAGTCGACGATAACTGTTTTGTGACCGCGCAGAGCGAGGCCGGTACCGATAGCGGCGCTGGTGGTGGTCTTACCCACACCACCCTTGCCGGATGTAACCACTAGAATCTTGGCCAAGGTGTTTCACCCCTAAGGAAAAAGGACATTTAGCCCCTGAAAAACATCTCTTGAAAAACTACTGCAGTCGGACAGCCTTGGCTGGAATCCGGTCCAGAACAGCGATAAACACTGCTTTTGGCCTTTTTCCTACTTCGTTTGAGCCGTTTTCGCTACGTTTTAGAGATGCTTGGAAAATGCGGCAGTATCCGTTAAAGCCGAATGATGTTCAACACGTCGCCTGACAGGCTGACTTGCACACCCGAACCCCATAAAGGGTCGCGGCGCAAATCTTCGGACACCTTGTAATGGCCGGCGATGGAGACCAGTTCAGCGCTCATTTGCTGACAGAAAATCCTGGCCTTGGTGTCGCCTTTGACTCCGGCCAACACGCGACCGCGCATCGGGCCGTATACATGGATGTTGCCATCGGCGAGAAGTTCCGCACCCGGGCTGACCGACGAAATCACTACCAGATCGCAACCCTGGGCATATATCTGCTGGCCACCACGTACTGGCGACGTGATGACTTTTGTCGGTTTGATCGTCGGCTCGGGCGGCTTTTCCGGTTTTTTCTTCACCTGGCCTTCCAGCGGGTCCAGCGGACGCTCTCGGGCACCGGACGGCGGCAGCACCGGCAAATCGACGGCAATGGCGGCCGCGATGTCCTCGATGCGGCTGGCGCGGATCGCCAGGGTGCGCAGGCCATGCTGGCGGCAAACGCGCATCAGCCCCGGCAGATCGACCGCGCCTTCGCTGGCCGGGAGTTTGTCCAGGGCCAGCACCAACGGCGCGTTGCTGAAGAAATTCGGCGCTTGTGCAACCTTGGCGGCCAGTTGCCGATCAAGGTTCTCAAGGTCGTTGCGGGCCAGTTCCAGCACCGTAATGGCGAGCATGCTGCCCTTCAGCTGGAACACGGGATCTTGGTCTAGCGGTTCGGTTTGGCTCATGGTCGGCATACAACGGCTTGTCACTAAAAGTGCCGAGACTTATAACGAGAACGCCCGCAAGCCGCAAGCCGGGTCGAACGATGTAGAATGCGCGGCCATTGTCTTTCCGGAACATTTAATGGATCGCCCGCGTTTTCGAAAAACATTTCTTATGCCGCGTTTCTGGCCGCTGTGGTGTGGCTTGGGGCTGTTGTGGCTGATTGTTCAGTTGCCGTATCCGGTGTTGCTGTTTATCGGTCGCCTGCTGGGCGCATTGATGTATCGGCTGGCGGGCGACCGACGGCGCATTGCCAAACGCAATCTGGAACTGTGTTTTCCTGAAAAGTCCGCTGCCGAACGCAAGCGCCTGCTCAAGGAAAACTTTGCCTCCACCGGCATCGCGTTCTTTGAGATGGCCATGAGTTGGTGGTGGTCGCGCCAGCGTCTGGCGAAGCTGGCCCATGTCGAAGGGCTGGAGCATCTGACAAAGGCGCACCGTGAAGGCAAGGGCGTGATCCTGATGGCGGTGCATTTCACCACGCTGGAAATCGGCGCGGCGCTGCTGGGGCAGCAGCACACCATCGATGGCATGTACCGCGAACACAAGAATCCGCTGTTCGATTACATCCAGCGCCGTGGCCGCGAGCGCCACAACCTTGATTCGCTGGCGGTGGAGCGCGACGACGTGCGCGGCATGCTCAAGCTGCTGCGGTCCGGACGGGCGATCTGGTACGCACCGGACCAGGACTATGGCGCCAAGCAAAGCATTTTTGTGCCGTTTTTCGGGATCCAGGCAGCGACCGTCACCGCCACCAGCAAATTTGCGCGATTGGGCAAGGCACTTGTCGTGCCGTTCACCCAGCGCCGCCTGGCCGATGGCAGCGGTTATCGACTGGTGATCCATGCACCGCTCGAAGGGTTTCCCGGCGAGACCGAAGAGGCCGATTGCATTCGCATCAACCAGTGGGTCGAAGGTGCGTTGCGCGAATGTCCGGAGCAATACCTCTGGGCCCATCGGCGCTTCAAGAGCCGTCCGCCGGGCGAGCCGAAGCTTTATAAGAAACGCGGTTGAGTCACCGATTCCCTTAAGCGCCATGGAGTGTTGCGATGAGTCCTGCTGAACCGGTTACAGGGTTGATTCTTTCCGGCGGTGGGGCTCGGGCGGCTTATCAGGTGGGCGTGCTGGCAGCGATTGCCGAGATATTGCCGATGGGCGCGGCGAATCCGTTTCCGGTGATCGTCGGCACCTCGGCGGGGGCGATCAATGCGGTCAGCCTGGCCAGCGGGGCGATGGATTTTCGGGGTGCGATCGAGCGCCTGACCGCTTTCTGGCAGGGCTTTCGCAGTCATCTGGTGTTGCGCAGTGACTGGCCCGGCGTGATCAGCCAGGCCACCCGGTTTGTCAGCCACAGTTTGCTGGGGCTCGGGGCGCCGGTGCCGGTCGCGTTGCTCAACAGTTCGCCGCTGCGCGGTTTGCTCAACGACAAATTGCACATGGGCGGCATCGCCGAGGCCATCGCGCAAAAGCAATTGCACGCGGTCGCCGTCACAGCGTTCGGTTACGAGTCCGGACAGGCCGTCACGTTCTATCAGGGCGGCGGGACCATCGACGCCTGGTTGCGTCATCGGCGCATCGGCATTCCCACCCAACTCAGCGTCGAGCACTTGCTGGCCAGCTCCGCGATTCCGCTTCTGTTCGCGCCAGTGAAAATCGGCGAGGAGTATTTCGGCGATGGCGCGGTACGCCAATCCGCACCGATCAGTCCCGCGCTGCACTTGGGCGCGAGCCGAGTGCTGGTGGTGGGCGTCAGCGGCAACCCGCGCGGTGTCGACCCGGAGCAGCCGCTGCAACGCGCTTACACGGGGCAGCAGCCATCGCTGGCGCAAATCGGTGCGCACATGCTCAACAGTACGTTCATTGACAGCCTGGAAAGTGACATCGAGTTGCTGCAGCGTCTGAATCAGTTCAGTCACCTGCTGCCCGATGGCACGCCGACCCGTGCGTTGGGTGTGGCGCCGGTGGAGGTGTTGGTGATTTCGCCGAGTCAGCCGATCGACGAGATTGCGGCGCGGCATCGGCAGGAGTTGCCGGCGGCGTTGCGCCTGTTTCTGCGCGGGCCAGGGGCGACCAAGACCAGCGGAGCGGGGGTGTTGAGTTATTTGCTGTTCGAGGCGGGATATTGCAGCGAATTGATCGACCTGGGGCGCCGGGATGCGTTGGCCAAGCGCGAGGAGCTGTGCCGGTTTCTCGGGTTGGCGGAGCCTGTGGTTTCGGCTTGAGATTGGCGGTGCGGCTATCGCGAGCAGGCTCGCTCCCACAATTGACCGCGTTGTGGGAGCGAGCCTGCTCGCGAAGGCGTCCTTGCAGACGCCTGCCCTTTCAAAATCAGAAGTGGAACTTGACCAGGAAGCTCGTCACGTTCTGATTGGTGGTGAATGCACGGGTATCGTCGATCCCGTACTTGTCTTTCCAGTAGTCGTACTCAACACCGACATACAGCTGCTTCGCGCCGATATTCAGCGCTTTGCCCAAGTCGTATTTGACCTGTGGGTTGAAGTGCAGGTTGGCGTGGTATTCGCCTTTGTTATTGACGTCGTTGTCCATCACCCAGTCCATGTAACCATCAATCAGGATGCTCGAGTCGCCGACCGGAATGGTGTAGGACCACACGGGTGTGACCTGCCAGACGTTGTCACCCGGGCGCGAACCGTCGGTGTGGCGCTGGTAGAAGTTCAGCTGGAAGTAGTCGAACCCGGGAATCGCCAGGTCGAAACCCGGACCGATCAGGTAAGACTCGACATCGCCTTCACCGAACTCGTAGGTCATCGCCAGCAATACATCTTTGATCGGGCCGAATTCGATCTTCTGGTCGAGCACTTTGCCCAGGGAAATACGTGGCTGGAATTCACCGTAGTAGGTGTTCGAGCCAACGTTATGGTCCGCGGCACCGTTGTAGAAGATCTTGTCGACGAAGAAGAAGTTATCCCCGTATTTCCAGGCGTCGGCATGCTCGAAGGTGACCGTTTGCTGGATGGCCGGGTTGACCTTGAAGTCCTTGCCATACAAGTAGGTCAGGCTGTTGTTCTGCCATTGCAGCAAGTCGCCGGCCATTGCCTGGCCCCCGGCCAGTAACGAACCCGCGAGCATCAGGCTGGTGCACGTACGTTTCATTCGGTTGCTCCCAAAAAGAAGGTGGTTCCACGTTATTTTTCTAAGGTCGGCGCTCTGGTGTGGCGCCTTTTTCTTTAGCTGTAAAAAATTATCCATACGGTCAGCTTTAGTGCTGTTAGCAAGAGCTGAGCCAAGGCTTTCGATAAGCAAAAAAACTCCCGCTCGGCGGCTCAAGAGCAGTCGATTGAGAGGGGTTTTGGAGGGCCTTGGTACCGTCCAGAGCCGGGATAAGTTGGCTTTCTGGTCAGGAATTAAATCCGGGCTTTTTTTTAACGCGGATTCAGGCGGCCGCGGAGAATACTGACTCCTTGGCCAGGTCTCAAGTGCCCCGCAACAGCGCACCGACGACAGGTTTGGAGCACGGTTGCGGGCCATCTTAAAAGTGCACCTTCACCAGCAGGCTGGTGGTGTTCTCATTGGTGTCGAGGCGGGCGCTGTTTTCGATGCCGTATTTGTTTTTCCAGTAGCTGTACTCGACGCCGACGTACACCTGTTTCTCCCGCCAGCCCATGGCTTTGCCCAGGTCGTACTTGATCTGCGGATTGAAGTGCAGGTTGGCGTGGTAGGTGCCCTGTGAGTTCTGGTCGTTATCCACGACCCAGTCGATGTAACCGTCGATCAACAGGTTCGAGTTGGCCAATGGCAGGGTGTAGGACCAGGCCGGCGTGATCTGCCAGACATCGTCGCCGGGACGCGAGCCTTCGGTCTGGCGGTAGTAGAAGTTCAAGGTGAAAAAATTGAAGCCCGGTACCGCGAGGTCGAAACCGGGGCCGATCAGATAGGCTTCGGTATCGTCTTCGCCATTCTCGTAGGTCATGGCCAGCAACACGTCCTTGATCGGGCCGAATCCGAAATGGCGGTCGAGGATTTTGCCGAAAGACAGGCGCGGACTGAACTCACCGTAATAGGCGTGAACGCCTTTGTTCCGGTCTTTCTCGCCGTTGTAGTAAGTGCTGTCGAGGAACAGGAAGTTGTCGCCGTATTTCCAGCGGTCGGCGTGTTCAAAGGTGATCGTCTGCTGGATCGACGGGTTGACCGCGAAGTCCTTGCCATACAGATAGCTCAGGCTGTTGGTTTGCCATAGCAGCAAATCTCCGGCCATGGCCTGACTGGCGGCCAATAGACCACCGCCTAACAGCATGTTTGTCTGTGTTCGAATCATCTGTTGCTCCCTCTTGTTTTTATTGTTTGAGGCACAGGCAGCCCTGACCTGTGGGAGCGGGCTTGCTCGCGAAAGCGGTGTGTCAGTCAACAAAGATGTTGAGGCTGATGGCCCCTTCGCGGGCAAGCCCGCTCCCACAGGTTTCTGTGGCGCTGGTGGGTTAGTGCGGGTGAGCGGGGCAGTCGTTGATGGCCGCGCGTTCTTTACCGCCGAGGATGTTGAACAGCAGGTTCAGCGACAGCGCACTCAAGGTCGCCATGGCGATGCCGCTGTGCGTGATCGGACTCATCCACAACGGCAGGTGGGCGAAGAATTCCGGTCGCACCACCGGAATCAGTCCCATGCCGATGCTCACCGCCACCAGCAACTGGTTGCGACGGTCACCGATGTCGGCTTCCTGAAGGATCTTGATGCCGGTGGCCGCAACCATGCCGAACATCGCAATCGCTGCGCCGCCCAGCACCGCTGGCGGAATCGACGCCACCAGAAACGCCGCTTTGGGCAGCAGGCTCAACACCACCAGCAAGCCACCGGCAACGATGGTCACCGAACGGCAGCGCACGCCGGTCATCTGCACCAGGCCAATGTTCTGGGCGAAAGATGAGTGGGTGAAGGTGTTGAAGAAACCGGCGACAAACGAGGCGCCGGCATCGCAAAGCAAGCCGCGACGCAGCATCCGTGGGCAGACTTCCTGACCGGTGATTTTGCCCAGGGCAAGGAACATCCCGGTGGACTCGACGAAGATGATCACCACCACCAGGCACATGGACAGGATCGGTGCGAGTTCAAATTTGGGCAGGCCGAAGTGTAACGGGGTGACGATCTGCAGCCATGGCGCCTGGGCCATGCCGCTCAGGTCGACCATGCCGATCAGCCCGCAGACCACGTAGCCCAGGCACATGCCAATCAGCACGGAAATGTTGACCCAGAAACCGCGCATGAAACGGTGTACCACCAGAATGGTGGCCAGCACCAACGCGGCGATGGCCAGGTAAACCGGTGAACCGAATTGAGCCGCGCCAGCGCCACCACCGGCCCAGTTGACGGCCACGGGGAACAGCGACAAACCGATCGAGGTGATTACGGTGCCTGTCACCAGGGGCGGGAAGAAGCGTACGACTTTGGACATGAAGGGCGCGATGATCATGCCGAAGAAACCGGCGGCAATAGTCGCACCGAAGATCCCTTGCAGACCGATACCCGGCATGCCGGCCATGGCGACCATGCTGCCCACCGCGGCGAAACTGGCGCCCATCATCACCGGCATGCGAATGCCCATCGGGCCGATGCCCAGCGACTGCACGATGGTGGCGATCCCGGCTACCAGCAGGTCGGCATTGATCAGAAAGGCGATTTCTTCGCGGTTCAGGCCGGCGGCCTGTCCGATGATCAGAGGCACTGCGATGGCACCGCCGTACATCAGCAGAACGTGTTGCAGGCCAACCAGAATCAGTTGCAAAAGGGGCAATCGCTGAATAGCGGGTGCGTCGGGGATGCGCGCTTCGGATAGCTCGGACATGCAACACCTCGGATCTTTTTTATTCTTGTGATTTTGTGCGTCAGGTTGACCGCGGCGCGGCCAATCGCGGGCAAGCCCGCTCCCACAGGGACAACCTGAATCCTGTGGGAGCTGGCTTGCCTGCGATGCTTTTCAACGGTTAGTTGGTTTGAGCTCCCTGAACAATCCAGGCACCGATCAGGTCACGTTCCTGCTGGGTCATCTGGGTGATGTTGCCCAGTGGCATGATCTGGCTGGTAACGGCTTGCGCCTGGATGCGTGGTGCGTTCTGGCGGATCTGCTCGGGGGTGTCGAACATCACGCCGGCCGGTGCGGCACTGAACAGCGGGCTGGTCGGTTTGGCCGAGTGACACACCGCGCAACGTTCCTGAATCACGCTGTGCACCTTGTCGAACGCCGGACCCTGGTTCGACGCCTGGGCCGGTGCGGCAGCCGGAGCTGCAGGTTTTGCGGCTTCAGGTTTGGCGCCACCACCGAGGGCGGTTTCCGGCAGCGGCTGGTACTCGATGGCGCCAGGTGCCTTGGCCACTTCAGGTGCGCTGGACATCGGCGCCGGGCCAGTCACGTAAGCCAGGCAGATCATGCCGACCGCTGCCACCGGCAACGTCCAGGCAAACTTGTGGCTGTCATGACGGGTGTTGAAGTAGTGACGCACCAACACCGCCAGCACCGCGATCCCGGCCAGGATCAGCCAGTTGTATTGGCTGCCGTAGGTGCTTGGGAAGTGGTTGCTGATCATGATGAACAGCACCGGCAAGGTGAAGTAGTTGTTGTGACGCGAACGCAACAGGCCTTTGGCTGGCAGCGCCGGATCGGGCGTGCGGTTCTCGGCAATCGCTGCCACCAGTGCGCGCTGCGCCGGCATGATGATGCGGAACACGTTGCCGACCATGATGGTGCCGATGATCGCGCCGACGTGCAGGTAAGCACCACGACCGCTGAACACTTTGCTGAAGCCATAGGCGGCGCCAATGATCAGCACGAACAGGATTGCGCCGAGCAGGGCAGGGCGTTTGCCCAGGGCCGAGTCGCAGAGGAAGGAGTAGATGAACCAGCCGATGAACAGCGAGCCGATACCGATGGCCACGCCTTCAGGACCGCTCAGGGTGCTGCCCGGCGCCAGCAGATACAGCGTCGGGTTGGAGTAGAACACCACGCACAGCAGCGCGATGCCTGACATCCAGGTGAAGTAGGCTTCCCATTTGAACCAGTGCAGGTTGTCCGGCATGGTCGGTGGGGCCAGTTTGTATTTTTCCAGGTGGTAGATACCGCCGCCGTGGATCGCCCACAAATCGCCGGCCAGACCGCTTTTCGGATTGACCCGATTGAGGTTGTTTTCCAGCCAGACGAAATAGAACGACGCACCGATCCAGGCCACGCCAGTAATCATGTGAACCCAGCGCACGCTCAGGTTCAGCCATTCCAACAGATGTGCTTCCACAGTCTTTACCTCTCGCCTGTCACTCTGTTGTCGAGTGATCAGACCTTCTCTTATTGGTGGGGGGCGAGGATCAAACGCTCATCCTCTTTGAAAAAATGCTCATCGCAGTTGTTGCCTGTGCCACTGCGATCAACCACCAGGAAGTCATCCCGCTTTTCGATCGTCAGCACCGGATGGTGCCAAACGCCGCGATGGTAATTAATGCCCTGCCTGCCGTTGGTGACGAAGGCGCGGACCAAGCCTGATACAGGTTCATCGCCAAGTGGCGCGACCACGATCAGAAAGGGGTTGCCGAGCAGCGGAATGAAAGCCTGGCTGCCCAGCGGGTGACGCTCCAGCATGCTGACGGTCAGCGGCATGTCCTGCGCGTCGGCGCGGAAGATGCTGATGATCGCCTTGTCGTCTGGCGTGGCGGTTTCCACCGTCGCCAGTTTGTGAAAGCGCATGGTCGAACCGTTGTTGATCATGAAGTGATCGCTGCCGTCGGTTTCGATCACGTCACCGAAAGGGGCGAAGGCTTCTTTGGTCAGCGGTTCAATCGTCAGTGTGCGCATGCTGGTCTCTTATCAGAATTCTGTGTTTGATCGTTCCCACGCTCTGCGTGGGAATGCAGCCCGTGACGCTCCGCGTCACATCTAAAGCGGACGCAGAGCGTCCGGTGATGCATTCCCACGCGGAGCGTGGGAACGATCGGATGTTACTTAGCGACCTTGCCCAAAACACGCAGGCGACTCACACCACCGTCCGGGAACACGTTCAGGCGGATGTGGGTGATCGGGCCCAGGGCTTTGATCTGCTCGGCGAAGGTGTGTTCGGCGTGCATTTCCAGTTTCTGCGCCGGCAGCAATTCGCGCCAGAACAGCGATTGGGTTTCGATCTGGCTGTCGGTGCCACCCTTCACGAAGGCGCCCTGGATCGAGCAGGTGTCCGGGTAGTTGCCCTTGAAGTGCAGGGTGTCGACGATGACTTTTTCGATCTCGCCGGCATGACCCAGCGCGACGATCACCCAGTCATTGCCCGGGGTGCGACGACGCGCCGTTTCCCAGCCGTCGCCCATGTTGATGCCACGGCCCGGGTTGAGGATGTTGCTCATGCGACCGAAGTGTTCGTCGGAGCAGGCCAGCGCGCGGCCACCGTTGAGCGCGGCGGCGAGGTCGACTTGTTCGTTATCGCCGACAGAAGACCAGTCGCGGAACGGAATGCCGTACACACGCAGACGGGCCACGCCACCATCCGGGTAGATGTTGAAGCGCAAGTGGCTGAAGGCCTGGTCATTGCTGATTTCGTGGTAGTGGTGGCTGTTGCCTTGCAGCTCGACAGCGGACAGCACTTCAGTCCACTGGGTGTTGTCGTCCGGTTCGCCCGAGGCCAGGAAGCACGCTTCCAGGGAGGCCGACGGCGGGAAGTTGCCGGTGAAGAATGAAGTGTCGATGTCCACGCCTTTAATCGAACCCGGTACGCCCAGGCGGATCACGGCGCTGTCGTAGCCTTCAAAGCGCTTGCGGCGCGATTCCCAGCCGTCCATCCACTTGCCGTTGTCATCGAACACGCCTTCTTTCCACACAGCCGGAGTCGGCTGGAACAGGCGGTTGGCATCAGCGAACCAGTCATCGGTGACCGAAATGATTTTGGTGCCCAGGCGGGCGTCGGCCAGGTTGACGAACTTCTCGAAAGGTACGGCGTAAGCTTTCATTCTTCTTGTCTGCCTTTAATAAGTTGGCTTGGGATGCTTGCCAGGCCCTGGGTGTTTCTTCGCGTTTAAGAACACTCGGGCGAGGCTTGCTTATAGGGTCAGTAATCGGAACAGGGCGATCTTGTTGATCTCCGCCAGCGCGCACTTGAATTCGGTGTCTGCCGGGTTGTGAATGCGCGTTTCGAACGCCGCGAGGATCTGATGCCGGTTGCTGCCTTTTACCGCCATGATGAAGGGAAACTTGAACGTGGCCTTGTAGGCGTCGTTCAGCTCGGTGAAGCGAGAAAACTCTTCGGCCGTGCATTGGTGAATACCGGCGCCAGCTTGTTCATTGGTGCTGGCTTCGGTCAGTTGGCCCTGGACGGCGGCTTTGCCGGCCAGGTCCGGGTGAGCGTTGATCAGGGCCAGTTGGCTTTCATGATCGGCGCTCAACAGGATGTCGCTCATGCGCTGGTGCAGGGTTTCGATCTCGTCGATCGAGGCGTCCTGGCCCAGGTCGAAAGCCTTTTCGGCTACCCATGGCGAATGTTCGTAGATGTCGGCGAAGGCTTTGACGAACGCGTCGCGGCTCAGGGTCGAGGGTTTCAGTGTTTGAAAGGTGCTCATTGGGCAGCCCCTTGGTACGGGTGGGTTTCGTGCCAGTGGCGCGCGATGTCGACACGGCGGCTGAACCACACCTGCTCATGACTTTTAGCGTAATCGATAAAGCGCTTGAGCGAGGCCAGGCGCGCTGGACGGCCGATCAGGCGGCAGTGCAGGCCGATCGACAACATCTTCGGTGCTTCGGCGCCTTCGGCGTACAGCACGTCGAAGGCGTCTTTGAGGTATTCGAAGAAATCGTCGCCCTTATTGAAACCCTGAACCTGGGTGAAGCGCATGTCGTTGGTGTCCAGGGTGTACGGGATCACCAGGTGCGGCTTGCCGGTCGGGTTGTTGGGTTCCCAGTAGGGCAGGTCGTCGTCGTAAGTGTCGCAGTCATAGAGGAAACCGCCTTCTTCCATCACCAGTCGACGAGTGTTCGGACCGGTGCGGCCGGTGTACCAGCCCAGCGGGCGTTCGCCGGTGAGTTCGGTGAGGATGCGGATTGCTTCGAGCATGTGCTCGCGTTCCTGCGCCTCGTCCATGTACTGGTAATCGATCCAGCGATAGCCGTGGCTGCAGATCTCGTGGCCGGCCTCGACCATCGCGCGGATCACATCCGGGTGGCGCTGGGCGGCCATGGCCACGGCGAAGATGGTCAGCGGAATGTCGAATTCCTTGAACAGTTTCAGAATCCGCCAGACGCCGGCACGGCTGCCATACTCGTACAAGGATTCCATGCTCATGTTGCGCGCGCCTTGCAGCGGCTGGGCCGAAACCATTTCCGAGAGGAAGGCTTCAGACTCTTTATCACCGTGCAGGATATTGCGCTCGCCGCCTTCTTCGTAATTGAGTACGAACGACAAGGCGATGCGGGCATTGCCCGGCCAGTGGGGGTGAGGAGGGTTACTGCCGTAACCGATCAGGTCGCGTGGGTAGTCAGCGCTCACTGCAGTCTTCCTTCTTATTCGTTGACAGGTTGTGTGGCGGCCTGGCGATGAGATGACAGGCTGGCGTCACAGCGATGGGTTGATTGTATACAACTTTATATTCACTTTGTAAGCCTGATTTTTTGCATTTTTGATGAACTGTCATCTTCTCATGCTACTGCAAGAAACTTGCCCAGTTGGTCAGGTAATGGGTGGGAGGTCCGCTGAGAGCATGGTTTTTCTTCAGATTCACCTTGAAATCGACAATGGCGGGACTGGCTGCAAAAATGTCGTTTTTATTGTGTACAATTTTTTTGAAAAGTGTCTTAATCAGTCGCTCGCCGCAGCGTTTCGTGCTCCGAATCGGTGCGGTCTCCTTTTCAACTGACTTCGGGAGGCGCGAGGCCTGACTGCTCTTTGCAGGCGGGCGCGCAGAATCAATGGGACGTTTGACTACACACGTTTTGGACGCTGCACACGGTTGCCCGGGCAGCTCGATCAAGGTCGAGTTGTACCGCGTTGAAGGCTCGCAGCTGGAATTGGTCGCCAGCGCGATCACCAACAGCGACGGCCGTGTCGATGCGCCGCTGCTGCAAGGCGATGACTACCGTTCCGGGGTCTATCAGGTTCAGTTTCATGCGGGCGATTACTACCGCGCCCGTGGCGTTCAGCTCCCGGAGCCGGCGTTCCTGGATGTGGTGGTGCTGCGTTTTGGCATCTCTGCCGAACAGGATCACTACCATGTACCGCTGCTGATTTCGCCATACAGCTATTCCACGTACCGCGGCAGCTGATCCCCCAAGCAGCTGCCTCAACCTGGAAGCGACTGCGCATATAGCTTCTTTGGTCTTTCGCCCGCTCACACTGCGGGCTTTTTTTTGCCTTTAAAAATGTGCTGACAGATCTGGCGTTATCGCGAGCAGGCTCGCTCCTGCAGAAGTATGCGGTCCCCTGTAGGAGTGAGCCTGCTCGCGATGCTTTTAGCTGTTAGCGGCTCAACAGCGATGCAGCTCCGGCACCACTGAACAACCCGGCACTGACCCGGTTGAACCAGCTCTGGCCCTTGCCGCTGCGCAGATACCGCGCCGCACCATGTGCGCCCAGTCCGTAAGCCAATTTGCACAGCAGATCGAGCACGGTCCAGGTCGCAATCATCACCAGCAATTGCGGCAGGAACGGCTGCCCGGCATTCAAAAACTGTGGCAGGAAAGCGGCGAAGAACAGGATGTCTTTCGGATTGCTCGCGCCCAGCACGAACGCGCGCCCGAACAGTGCGCGAAAGCGTGGCACCGGCGCCGCCTGGGGCACTTGAGCGCCCACCGATGGCTGGCGCGATTGCTGCCAGCTCTGCCAGGCGAGGTAGAACAGGTACAACGCGCCGACGATTTTCAGGGCGCTGAACAGTTGTTCCGAAGCCAGCAACAGCGCGCCCAGACCCAACGCCGAAGCACTGAGCAAGCAGATCGAGGCAATCACGCCACCCAGAAATGCCGGATATGAACGACGCAAGCCGTAATTCAGGCTGTTGCTGATCATCAGCAACGACAGGGGGCCGGGGATCAGGATCACCACCAGCGCAGCGCCACTGAACAGCAGCCAGGTTTCCAGACTCATCACTTTCCTCCATTTGTGCAAAAGCCCCACCCGACGGGGTGAGGCTGTTTTGAATCCTGTTTTTGAATCGTATGCGGCTTACAAGAAAACGAACTTGGCGATGAAGATCGCGCACAGCACCCACAAACTGACGGAAATTTCCTTGTGCTTACCGGTGAACGCCTTGAGCACCACGTAAGTGATAAAGCCCAGTGCGATACCGTCAGCCACCGAGAAGGTCAGCGGCATCATGATCGCGGTGACGATCGCCGGAATACTGTCGGTCGCTTCGTCCCATTCGATGTGCTTCATGCCGCCCATCATCAGCATTGCCACGTAAATCAGCGCACCGGCGGTTGCGTAAGCGGGGATCATGCCAGCCAGCGGTGCGAAAAACATCGCCGCAATAAATAGCACACCTACGGTCACTGCGGTAAGACCAGTCCGACCACCTGCCGCGACACCGGCAGCACTTTCCACGTAGCTGGTCACTGGCGGCACACCGACCATTGCCCCGAAGACGCTGGACGCGCTGTCGGCTTTCATGGCGCGGGAGAGGTTTTCGATCCGGCCGTCAGCGTTCACCAGGTTGGCGCGCTGAGCGACGCCCATCAAGGTGCCGGCGGTGTCGAACATGTGCACGAAGAGGAACGCGAGCACCACGCTGATCATGCTGACGTTGAACACGCCGGCAATGTTCATGGCCATCCAGGTGGGGGCCAGGCTCGGCGGTGCCGACATGATGCCTTCGTAGTGGACAAGGCCCAGGCCCCAGCCCGCGAGGGTCACGGTGATGATGCTGATGAGGATCGCACCGAATACCTTGTGGTAGCTGAGCACGGCAATCATCAGGAAGCAGATGGCGGCGAGCAGCGGACCGGGTTCGCGAAGGGAGCCGAGCTTGATTAAGGTCGCTGGGCTATCGACGACGATGCCGGCGGTTTTCAGGCCGATCAGCCCGAGAAACAGACCCACGCCGGCGCCCATGGCGAAGCGCAAGCTCACCGGGATGCTATTGAGCAGCCATTCGCGAATCCGCGAAAAGGTCAGGATCATGAACAACACGCCGGAAACAAACACTGCGCCGAGGGCGGTCTCCCAGTTGTAGCCCATGGTGCCGACCACGGTGTAGGTGAAGAAAGCGTTCAAGCCCATGCCTGGCGCCAGGCCGACTGGCCAGTTGGCGTAGAGGCCCATCAGCAGGCAGCCCAATGCCGCGGCGATGCAGGTCGCGACGAACGCGGCACCGTGATCGATCCCCGCGTCAGCCATGATGTTGGGGTTGACGAAAATGATGTAGGCCATGGTGATGAAGGTTGTCAGACCGGCAATCAGCTCGGTCTTCACCGTGGTGCCGTGCAAGGTGAGTTTGAAGATGCGCTCCAGCCAGCCATTGCGTAACGGCGGCGAGAGTTCCAGCGTCGGGGCTTCGGATTTGCGGCTTTCCACAGCGAGTACTCCTCAAGAGTTTTATTGTTATTTCCAGGGCCGGACCCATGAGGGTGGCGGCGGCCCTTTGAGGCACTTGCGAATTTGTTGACCGGTTGGTCAGGAACTCGCACGAAGTGGATTATGCTTTTGTATACAAATAAAGCAAATAATGTTTTTGATCTTGTAGACGAAAAGTTTGGCGATAGGGATATATCGCCTGTTCTGGCCCCTTCGCGAGCAAGCCCGCTCCCACAGGTGATCGGGTTCCTTCAGAGGAATGCGGTTGAGTGTGGGAGCGGGCTTGCTCGCGAAGAGGCCAGATTGGCCACTACAAATCCACCAGGGAAAAACTCAATCAGCAGCCAACTGACTTTTCCCCAGCGCCAGATTCACCGCCAACCACCCATTCACCGCCGACTCCCCAGCCTCGGCAAACACCCGCTCGAGCAATTTCACCTGCTCGCGCCGCAGCGACTGTTCGAACCGCGCGCCATCCTCGGTCAATTCGAGCAGCCGCTTACGCTTGTCGGTTTCGGACGAGACGCTGTTCACCAGATGCATTTCCACCAACTGACGCAGCGGCATGTTCAGCGCCTGCTTGGTCACCCCCAGCAATGCCAGCAACTCCTTGACGCTCAGGTTTGGGTAGCGGGCGATGAAAAACACGATGCGTTGATGCACCCGGCTCAGGCCTCGACGCTCAAGCATTTCGTCAGCCTTCGCGGTGAACGCCTGGTAGCCGAAGAAAAACGCTTCCATGGCTTGTTGCTGGGTGTCGGGGTTTTTAAGGTCAAGCATGTTGACGTTTCCGTTCGAGTTGTCGTGATTTCGGTCAACCAGTTTGACTCATTTTCCTCAGGCCTCGCTACCGGTGACCCCCATGGCTTTTTCCGAACGTTTCTCGCGCCTTAAAAGTTCTTTGATCCGTGAAATCCTCGCCGCCGCCCAGCGCCCGGAAGTGATGTCGTTCGCTGGCGGCTTGCCGGCCGAAGCCATGCTGCCGAAAGTCGAGTGGGCGGACATGCCGCTGTCGATGGGCCAATACGGCATGAGCGAGGGCGAGCCGGCACTGCGTGAAGCCTTGGCGGCCGAGGCTCGGGCGCTGGGCGTACCGTGCGAAGCGAGTCAGATCCTGGTGGTCAGCGGCTCCCAGCAAACCCTCGATCTGGCGGCCAAGTTGTACATCGACAAAGGCACAGAGATTTTGCTGGAAGCGCCGACCTACCTGGCGGCGTTGCAGATTTTCCAGTTGTTCGGGGCGGACTGCATCACTGTGCCGCTGGAGGCGGATGGCCCCGACCTGGAGCAATTGCGTGTCCGTCTGGAAAAACATCGTCCGGCGTTTATCTACCTGATCCCGACGTTCCAGAATCCCTCGGCGGTGCGCTACAGCGAAGCCAAGCGCGATGCGGTGGCGGCGTTGCTGGATGAATTCGGCGTGACCTTGATCGAAGACGAGCCGTATCGCGAGCTGACCTTCGATGGCGGCAGTGCGATGCCGATTGTCGGTCGCCTGAAAAAGAGCAGCTGGATCTACACCGGCACCGTGTCGAAAACCTTATTGCCAGGCTTGCGGGTCGGTTACCTGATTGCCAGTCCAGACCTGTTCCCGCACTTGTTGAAACTCAAGCAGTCCGCGGACCTGCACACCAATCGCGTGGGGCAGTGGCAAGCGTTGCAGTGGATTGGCACTGATAAGTTCGACCAACATTTGCGCGAGTTGCGGGATTTCTATCGTGTGCGCCGGGATGCTTTCCAGTGTTCTCTGCAAACACATTTTTCCGATCTGGCGGACTGGAACGTGCCGCAGGGCGGGCTGTTTTTCTGGCTGACGCTCAAACAACCGATGGACACCCGGACATTGCTCAAGCCAGCACTGGCGGCGGATGTCGCGTTCATGCCGGGCGAACCGTTCTTTCCCGATCCGGACAACAATCCGGGGCACCTGCGGCTCAACTTCAGCCACATCGACCCGGCGCGGCTGGACGAAGGGCTCAGTCGATTGGCGGCGGTGATATGCCAGGCCCACGCGGCGAAAGCGGCTTGAGGGGAGAGTAGAAACCAATAAACCGGCTCATGGCCGGTTTATTTTTGTCTGGGTTTTGCGGTGTCCTCATCGCGAGCAGGCTCACTCCCACAGGTTTTGTGAGCAACACGAATCCACGGTGGGAGCCAGCCTGCTGGCGATGGCGTCAGTCAGTGCACCACAAAACCATCAGGCCGCAGCAAATCGCTTATCCAGATAATCAATAATCACCTTGGACTCATACATCCAGGTGGTCTGCCCATTCTCTTCAATGCGCAGGCACGGCACCTTGATCTTGCCGCCTTGCTGCAGCAGGGTCTGGCGATCCTGTTCATTGTTCTTCGCATCGCGCAACGCCACCGGCACGTTCAGACGGCGCAAGGTGCGGCGGGTTTTCACGCAGAACGGGCAGGCGTGAAACTGATACAACGTCAGGCTCTTGGCCGCCGTGTTGACCTGGGCCTGAACCTCGGCAGGACGTTGTTTCTTGCCGGGACGGGTGATGAAGTCGATGAAGATGATCAGTTGGCCAAGGCCGACACGAAGCGCTTTTACGAACACGGTATAAGCCTCACAGGGGCAAGCAGAAGGCGCGCAGCTTACCTGATTTTCACAGGCGAAAAAAAACCGGCGATGAATGCCGGTTTTCTTCGTGCTGCGGGTTACTTGATCAGGCTGAGAAACTCGCTGCGGGTCGCCGCGTTTTCGCGGAACTCACCCAGCATCACCGAGGTGATCATCGACGAGTTCTGTTTCTCCACACCGCGCATCATCATGCACATGTGTTTGGCCTCGATCACCACCGCAACGCCCAGGGCGCCGGTGACTTGCTGGACCGCATCGGCGATCTGGCGGCTGAGGTTTTCCTGGATCTGCAGGCGGCGGGCGTACATATCGACGATCCGCGCGACTTTCGACAGGCCCAGCACTTTGCCGCTCGGAATGTAGGCGACGTGAGCCTTGCCGATGAACGGCAGCAGGTGGTGTTCGCACAACGAGTAGAGCTCGATGTCCTTGACCAGCACCATTTCGCTGTTATCTGAGCTGAACAAGGCACCGTTGGTGACTTCTTCCAGTGTCTGTTCATAGCCGCGGCAGAGGTACTGCATGGCTTTGGCGGCACGCTTAGGCGTGTCGAGCAGGCCCTCGCGGGAGACGTCCTCGCCCAATTGGCCGAGAATCGCGGTGTAATTCTGTTCCAGTGTCACAGAGGCTGATTCCATAAGGGTTTCAGGAGGGTACTTATTCTGTCTGTACCAATTTTGTATCAATCGAGCTGTTTCGTTTGCCTAGGTCATCCAGTCGGTGCTGGAGGTCCACAGGGCATAGGTCGACAGTATCTGACGCTTTGACCGAGCTTAAAGGCAGTGATTGCAGGGTTTCATACCCGTCGTGCTGCACATGGTAGCTTAAGTGTGTCGGCAGTTGTATGGCCGGTGGGCGTGAACCTTCAATCCGGTCGGTACTGACCTGAGTATCTGTAGACCACACCGGCCTGCTTGGGTTGAAGAGACAAATCTGATCCAGGGCTGATAGCATTGCGCTATCCCTTGCCCTCTATCCTAGGAATGGAATCCATGTTTAAAAAAACCTGTGCGCTGGCCCTGTCCATGGTAGCCATTATCTCGGGTGCGCAGAATGCAGTTGCAACTGACTACCTGTTTAAGAAATACGCTTATGACTCACCTATCTCAAATTACACTAAGACTAACGGTTATTATGATTGTTCGTCGCAGGTAGGTACGACGGCTAAATGTACTGAATTAGTTTTTATTGAAAATAAATTCACAGCGTCGCTAGTTTTCAAAAATGACAAGCTTTCGATGGTTTCGCTACGCTCCCCGTTTGAGCGTGAGTTGTACCTGCGCGCCATGGCGGCCATTAGGAAGAGCTTTGGCATGGTAGTGATTGGCAATGGGCAAGATACTTTCGATGTACTTTCGATGGCGAGCAAAGTGTCAAAACCCGAGTTTTTAAAAATCGGAGCTTCTAATTATGAAAGTATGGCCTTGGCTGGAGGGCATGTTACTTATACTTTCATAGATAATAGAGTTTCGATTGGATATGCTAAAAGTTTTCGTCGATTATTGGAATTTGCGCCTGACAATGTGAGGACTGTAGATCTGATCGCCGATAGCGTAGGTAAAGATGCTTATTTGATTTTAAAGTTTTCCTTTCCAAAGCTTGACCAAAAAAAGCTGGATCAGCAGGCAAATAAGCCAGTCGAGTCGTTTTAAGGAAAATTGCCATAAGGCACGGCGCCGCAAGCGAGAAGCGGCAGCTTTACTCGTCGCGGCCTTCCATCATGGTTCGTTTGAGCATCACATAAACGGCGCCGGCGCCACCGTGCCTGGGTTGGCACGAGGTGAAGCCGAGCACCTGCGAATGCTGGCGCAGCCAGGTGTTGACGTGACTTTTGATCATCGGCCGCTTGCCGTCCAGGCGCACGGCTTTGCCGTGGGTGACACGCACGCAGCGGATTTCGAATTTGGTCGCTTCGGCCAGAAACGCCCAGAGGGTTTCCCGGGCCTTTTCCACGGTCATGCCATGCAGGTCCAGGCTGCCTTCGAACGGAATCTGTCCGATCTTGAGCTTGCGCATCTGGCTTTCCTGAACACCGTCACGCGCCCACATCAACTCGTCTTCCGGGCCGACGTCGATGACGAACTGATCGGACAAGCCATCAACGGTAGTGGCGTCGGTGCGCACGGTCGCGGCCTGGCGCAGCTTGGCGATTTGCGCGCGGTCGGCCTTGGGTTTGCCGGTGTCGGCGCGATCGTGCTTGATCGGCTTGACGCCTTGGATCGCACTTTTGAACAGGGAAAAATCGTCGTCTTGCATGTCAGCCTCCGCGAAGGGCGGCCAGTTTACCCAAGTCGGGGCGCTATCCATAACAATTGAGGCCCGCCAAAGGGCGGGCCTGGATTCAGTCGTGTTTTTTCATCAGGTGCGGGGAGATGTTCAGCTCTCGCGACTGGCGCGAGCGGCGACGGCAGCGGCGCCACAACCACACACCGATATAGAGCACCAACAGGCCGACGGCCAGAATGATCGCCGAACCCAGCCGGCTGGCATTCAGCTCGCCCAGGGCCGGTGGACGACCCAGCAGGCTGGCGGCACCCGCCATGGCCAGCAACACACCGCAGGTTGCCAGCAAAGCCGCAAACGCGGCACCGAATCGAAAACGCCAATTGCGTTGCCCTTTGGGCCGCAGGCGGCGTGCATCAAAACCATCGGATAACTTCATTCCGACCTTCCTCAATGGGTATCGGCCCTTCGACCGGGAGTTGTCCGGGTTGTTCCTGAGGCTAAGTCAATTGCAGCAAATCAGAGGCTTTTGTGGATGAGCGGCGGTATCGACCGCTCACCGAGGCCGATCAGATCAGATCGTGAGTCAGCGCGAGGGTGGCGAAGTTATCCGCCATGATCGCCATTTCCGTTTGCTGCACATGCTCGGCCGTGAGTACGCCACCCTTGTAGGGCAAATCGCGGGTCGCGCAGGCGTCTTCCACCAACGTGCAGCGAAAGCCCAGGTTTTTCGCCGCGCGCACGGTGGTGCTAACGCTGGAATGACTCATGAAACCGCAAACGATCAGGTCCAGGGAGCCCAGTTCTTGCAGTCGATCGTACAATTGGGTGCCATGAAACGCGCTCGGCAACAGTTTGCCGATGATGGTTTCGTCGCCCTGTGGCTCAAGCCCCGGGATGAACTCACCGCGTTCCCCTTGTGGATCGAACAGGCCACCCACGGTACCCAAGTGACGCACATGCACAATCGGCCGACCTGCCGCGCGGGCAGCGGCGACCAGTTGCTTGATGTTCGCGACGGCAGCATCCATGCCGCTCAGGGCCAAAGGACCACTGAGGTATTCTTTCTGGGCATCGATGATGACTAGGGTCGCATGACCCAGATTGGCTGCTGCGTAACCGCGGCCGCTGAGTTGAAACATCGTTTTTGGAACGGACATTCTGGGGCTCCTTGGAGTGGGGCTTTTGCGACATTGTCCTCTGGCTGAGCGGTTCTGTGAATCGCTACTATCGCAAACGCCGTCGTTGCTGGCGTGCAGCCTTGTCAAGATGCACATTTTGTTCAATAGCCACGGGCAAAAATGGATATGTCCTACATCTGATCCGGTATTTTTCCTGCGTCGTCGTGGCGCGTTTTGGCTGTTAGAATCGCCAGTCGTTTTTTCTGGAGTCTACCCCCGTGATCACTTCCCGCCTTCGTACCCTGCGTGACCATATCCGTTGGGCCGTCAGCCGCTTCCATGGGGAGGATCTGTTTTTCGGCCATGGGACCGACAACGCCTGGGACGAAGCCCGTCAATTGGTGCTCGGTGCCTTGCACTTGCCGTGGGAAATCGCCGACAGCTATCTGGACTGCAATCTGGAAGAGGACGAGGTGGTCAATCTGCAACGCTTGCTCAAGCGTCGCATAGAACAACGCATTCCCACCGCTTACTTGCTGGGCGAGGCCTGGTTCTGTGGCATGTCGTTCATCGTCGACGAGCGCGTACTGATCCCGCGTTCACCAATTGGCGAACTGATCGAAAAACGTTTCGAGCCTTGGTTGGGCGCCGAACCTGCGCGGATTCTTGACCTGTGCACCGGTTCCGGTTGCATCGGCATCGCCTGTGCCTACGAGTTCCAGAAGGCCGAAGTGGTGCTGGCGGACCTGTCGTTCGAAGCGCTGGAGGTGGCCAACCAGAACATCGAGCGTCACGGCGTGGATGAGCGGGTGTACACCGTTCAGGGCGATGGTTTTGACGGTTTGCCGGGTCAGCGTTTCGACCTGATCGTGTCGAACCCGCCCTACGTCGATGCGGAAGATTTCGCCGACATGCCGGATGAATACCAGCATGAACCGGAATTGGGCCTGGCCTGTGGCGATGATGGTTTGAACCTGGTGCGACGGATGCTCGCCGAGGCGGCGGATCATTTGACCGAGAAGGGCCTGCTGATTGTTGAAGTAGGCAACAGCCAGGTGCACGTCGAGGCGCTGTACCCGGAAGTCGACTTCGCCTGGCTCGATTTCGAGCGCGGCGGGCATGGCGTGTTCATGTTGACGGCTGAGCAGTGCCGCGATCATCAAGCGCTGTTCGCTTCCCGCGTCTGACTTTAGGACGCCTTCGCGGGCAAGTCCGCTCCCACAGTTGTTGTGTCGTGCCGCGTAATTTGAGCACGACGTAGATCCTGTGGGAGCGTGGCTTGCCCGCGATGGCCGCGCCGCGGTCTCAGATCATTACCGGTGCGTCGCAATCCAGATCAACAACCCCGCCTGAAACACCGCAAACGCCACCAGGCACGTAATGGTGAAGCGCAGCCCGGCGTCTTCACGCTTGTACTTGCTGACTTTCTCTTCGTGTTTCTTGAGCTTCACTTCCTGCTCGGCCAGATTCTGCTCGGCCTGCTGAAGCATCTGCGCCGCCTCGATGATTTCCACCACCTGCAGCTTTTCGCTGTTCCAGTCACCCTTCAGGTCGCCGACCTGAACCTCTTTGACGCTGCCTTTCAGGTGCTGGGCGTCGGCGTACACCACCTCAAAGCCGTGCGCTTTGAGAAAGTTATCGCGGCGCAGGCGCGTGTCTTCGTTCAGCGCATCTTTATTGTTCAGGTCAGTGCCATCAACGGTGTAGCCGGGCCAGCGCTTCTTCGCCCAAGTGATGCCTTGCGCGGCCATGAAGCGGCCGATGCCACGGTTGACCGGTTCGACCTGCAGGCCGCTGTCCGGCCCGAAATGCACACACTTGGTCGTGTGATCGACCCACACATCCAGATGATTCTGCTCTTTGCGCACGCGCTGGCCGGGCAGCGTGATGCTCATGCGCATCAGGCTGTATTCCTTGCTGGTACGCTCGGCGTAACCGAACTCGACAAAGCGCAACGGCCGGCCACCGGTGTTGCGGTCGGTCTGCAGCGGCGCCAGGCGGAGCATCTTGTGGTGCTCGACGTGGACGTCCGCCCACGGCAGCTCAACCGCTGGCGGTACGTCTTTTTCAGCGGTGGTGTCGGGTGAAGTCTGGGTATCTGTCATCGCGGCGAGTCCTGTCCAAGCTCTGCTTGTCGCCCGCCATAGCGCTGGCGACAAAGGCTTATCGGCCGTTTTTTTCAGGACTGGAGGGCTGGTCGCTTAACGGGTGTGAAGTCCGTCAATAAACTCGATGATCCGCGTGCCGAGTTCGGCGGCCAGTGGCAATTGTGGATCCTTGTAGGACGCCAGTTGCCGTTTTACATCGTTGGGCACGATGCGCATGACGTGGTTCATGCCTTCGATCACCACCAGTTCGGCGTCCGGTTTGGCGGCCTTGAGCATTTTGGCGTCACCCACGCCGACCTGGATGTCGTTGCTGCCCTGGATGATCAACGCCGGCATCTTCAACTTTGCGAACGCTGCGGCCGGATCCTGGCGGAACAGTGAAATCATGTACGGCTGCACACTCGGGCGGAAAATCACCTCCAGTTGCGGCGGCACGTTGTCGTCGGCGTGGCCCGCCTTGAGGCTGTCGAGCAACTCATTGCTGCGCTGCATCAACGGTGGCGGCAGGCGGTTGCTCAATTGCTGGCGTATGACCTGGTCGATCGGCCGGGCGCTGCCGGACAAGGAAATCACCGCCGCGGCATCGACGCTCGGAGCGGCGAGGGTGGCAATCAGCGCGCCCTCGCTGTGGCCCAGCAAAATCAGCTGGCCGAAACGTGGATCGGTTTTGAGCTTGCGGGCCCAGGCCTCGGCGTCGGCCACATAGGCTTCCACCGACAGGTTGCGCTCGTCTGGCGTCGCCGCAAGGCTCGCCGCCACCCCGCGTTTGTCGAAACGCACACTGGCGATGTTGTGTTTGGCCAACACCCAGGCCAGCCGTTTGAGGCTGTCGTTGCGTCCGCCTTCAATGTTGTTTCCGTCACGATCCGTAGGACCGGAGCCGGAAATGATCAGGACAACCGGCACTGGAGTGTCGGATTTTGGCAGCAACAGCGAGCCGAAAAGCTCTCCGCTACCGGTATCAAGGGTGATCGGGCGTTGCAGGACAGTGGCCTGGGCAAAGCCGGTAAACAGGGTAAGAGTCAAGACTAGAACTCGCAGCATCATCACGCCATCATTCACAAAGGTGCCGGTTGGACTCGCAGGCACCCATAAGGTTCGAGGATGAACTACTTGGGTAGCCTGCGTATACTGGCGCGCATTACGTATTCAGGTTCATTTCACGGAGCGTCCTGCATGTCCGGCAATACCTACGGCAAGCTGTTCACTGTCACCACCGCGGGCGAAAGCCATGGTCCGGCGTTGGTCGCCATTGTCGACGGCTGCCCGCCTGGGCTGGAGATCTCCCTTGAGGATTTGCAGCGCGATCTGGATCGCCGCAAGCCCGGCACCAGCCGCCACACCACTCAGCGCCAGGAAGCCGACGAAGTCGAAATCCTCTCGGGCGTGTTCGAGGGGCGTACCACCGGTTGCTCCATCGGCCTGCTGATCCGCAACACCGACCAGAAGTCCAAGGACTACTCGGCGATCAAGGATCTGTTCCGCCCGGCCCACGCCGATTACACCTACCACCACAAATACGGCGAGCGCGATTACCGTGGCGGCGGTCGCAGCTCGGCGCGTGAAACCGCGATGCGCGTGGCCGCCGGTGCAATCGCCAAGAAATACCTGGCCACCCAAGGCATTGTCATTCGCGGCTACATGAGCCAGCTCGGTCCGATCGAAATCCCGTTCAAGACCTGGGATTCGGTAGAAGAGAACGCTTTCTTCTGCCCTGACCCGGACAAGGTGCCGGAGCTGGAAACCTACATGGACCAGTTACGCCGCGACCAGGATTCGGTCGGCGCGAAGATCACCGTGGTCGCCGAAGGCGTGATGCCGGGCCTCGGCGAGCCGATCTTCGACCGTCTCGACGCCGAACTGGCCCATGCGCTGATGAGCATCAACGCGGTCAAAGGCGTGGAAATCGGCGCCGGTTTCGCCAGCGTGGCCCAGCGTGGCACCGAACACCGCGATGAAATGACCCCGCAAGGTTTCCTCAGCAACAACGCGGGCGGCATTTTGGGCGGGATCTCGTCGGGCCAGCCGATCGTTGCGCACCTGGCGCTCAAGCCAACTTCGAGCATCACCACGCCCGGCCGTTCCATCGACATCCACGGCAACCCGGTGGATGTCATCACCAAAGGTCGCCACGACCCTTGCGTCGGTATCCGCGCAACGCCAATCGCCGAAGCGATGATGGCCATCGTGCTGATGGATCACCTGTTGCGTCATCGCGGGCAGAATGCCGACGTGCGTGTGAGCACGCCGGTGCTGGGTCAGCTTTAATGGCTGACCTTAATGCCGCTGCGGTCTGACGACGTGGCGGCGCTCCCGTACTGGCGGCTTTCCAGTTTCTATCTGTTCTATTTCGCCTTGCTCGGGTCGACGGCGCCGTTTCTGGCGCTGTACTTCGATCACCTGGGTTTTTCCAGCGCGCGCATCGGCGAACTGGTGGCGATCCCGATGCTGATGCGCTGCGTGGCGCCGAACATCTGGGGCTGGCTCGGCGACTACACCGGCCGACGCCTGGCCATCGTGCGCTTCGGCGCCGTGTGCACGCTGCTGACGTTCTCGCTGATTTTCGTCAGCAAGACCTACGCCTGGCTGGCGATGGTCATGGCCTTGCACGCATTCTTCTGGCACGCGGTGTTGCCGCAGTTCGAAGTCATCACCCTGGCACACTTGAAAGGGCAGACGTCGCGCTACAGTCAGATCCGTCTTTGGGGCTCCATCGGATTCATCATCACCGTGGTCGCGCTCGGCCGGTTGTTCGAATGGCTGAGTCTCGACATTTACCCGGTGGCGCTGGTGCTGATCATGGCCGGGATCGTCGTGAGCAGCTTGTGGGTGCCCAACGCCCAACCCGTTCACGGTGAGCGACCGGCGGCGGACGGGTTTCTCAAGCAACTGCGCAGCCCCGGGGTACTGGCGTTTTACGGGTGCGTGGCGCTGATGCAGATGAGTCACGGTCCGTATTACACCTTTCTGACGTTGCACCTTGAGCGACTCGGTTACAGCCGTGGCGTGATCGGGATGCTCTGGGCGGTCGGCGTGGTTGCCGAAGTCCTGATGTTTCTGGCCATGAGCAAGATCCTCGCGCGTTTCTCGGTGCGTCGGGTGCTGCTGGCGAGTTTTCTGCTGGCGGCGTTGCGCTGGTTGCTGTTGGGTTCGTTCGCCGAGCTTCTGTGGGTGCTGCTGTTTGCCCAGGTGTTGCACGCCGCGACCTTTGGCAGCTTTCACGCCGCTGCCATCCAGTTCGTGCAACGTAGCTTCGGTGCGCGCCAGCAAGGGCAGGGCCAGGCGTTGTACGCCGCGCTGGCCGGTACCGGTGGCGCATTGGGCGCTTTATATGCCGGCTACAGCTGGAACGCCCTTGGCGCGACATTGACCTTTAGTATTGCAAGCCTCGCAGCGCTGGCGGCTGCCGTTATCATTGCCACACGACTGCAAGAGGACAGGCCATGAGCCTTACCCGTGAACACCTCGCCCAGGAAATCATCGACGCCGGGCGTTTTCTGTATGGCCGCGGCTGGTCGCCGGCCACCAGCAGCAACTATTCGACCCGCCTGTCGGCGACCGAAGCGTTATTGACAGTGTCCGGTAAGCACAAAGGCCAACTCGGTGTGGATGATGTGTTGGCCACCGACCTGTCGGGTAACAGCCTGGAACCGGGCAAAAAGCCGTCTGCCGAAACCCTGCTGCACACCCAGCTCTACAACTGGCGCGCGGAAATCGGCGCGGTGCTGCATACCCATTCGGTGAATGCCACCGTGCTGTCACGCCTGACGCCGGGTGAGTTCATCGACTTTGAAGACTACGAGCTGCAAAAAGCTTTCAGTGGTATCTCGACCCATGAATCCCGGGTGCGCGTGCCGATTTTCGACAACGATCAGGACATTGCGCGCCTCGCCGCCAAGGTGCAGCCTTGGCTTGAAGCCCATCCGGATTGCGTCGGCTACCTGATTCGCGGCCATGGCCTCTACACCTGGGGCGCACGCATGAGCGATGCGCTGCGTCAGATCGAGGCCTTTGAATTTTTGTTCGAGTGCGAGTTGAAGACGCGCTCGCTCTTTAACCGTAATGCATGAACCGTTAAGGAGTTGCCCTGATGAGCAGCCTGTCCGTTTACCACGTCTCAAGCCCTGATATTCCGAACAAGGTGCTGACCCATTTCGAAGACATCGCCTCGACCCTGGCCGAGCAAGGCGTGCGTTTCGACCGCTGGCAAGCCACAGCGAAAATCCAGCCCGGCGCCAGCCAGGAAGAAGTGATTGCCGCGTACCAGGAGCAGATCGACAAGCTGATGACCGAACGCGGTTACATCACGGTCGATGTGATCAGCCTGAACAGCGATCACTCGCAAAAAGCCGAATTGCGCGCCAAGTTCCTCGACGAACACCGCCATGGCGAAGACGAAGTTCGATTTTTCGTCGCTGGCCGGGGGCTGTTTACCCTGCACATCGACGATTACGTCTATGCGGTGCTCTGCGAGAAGAATGACCTGATCTCGGTGCCCGCCGGCACCCCTCACTGGTTCGACATGGGTGAGCATCCGCATTTCGTGGCGATTCGCCTGTTCAACAACCCTGAAGGCTGGGTGGCCAACTTCACCGGCAAAGACATCGCCAGCCGCTTCCCGCGTCTTGAGGACTGAGCCGATGCCGATCAAAGCGATTCTCACCGACATTGAAGGCACCACCAGCGCGGTGAGTTTTGTGTTCGACGTGCTGTTTCCCTACGCGGCCAAACACTTGCCGGACTTCGTTCGCCAACACGCGGAACGCGCCGATGTGGCCGAGCAACTGACGGCCGTGCGCCGGGACAACCATGAGCCTGAGGCTGACGTCGAGCGAGTCATCGACATTCTGCTGGGCTGGATCGCCGAAGACCGCAAGGCCACGCCGCTCAAGGCGTTGCAAGGAATGGTCTGGGCCCAGGGTTATCAGGCCGGGCAGTTGAAAGGCCACGTTTATCCGGACGCCGTTGAAGCGCTCAAGCGCTGGCATCAGGAAGGTTTCAAACTGTTTGTTTATTCCTCGGGCTCGATTCAGGCGCAAAAGCTGATTTTCGGCTGCTCGGAGGCGGGGGATTTGTCGCCACTGTTCAGCGGCTATTTCGACACCACGTCGGGGCCCAAGCGTGAAGCGTCGTCTTATGCGCGCATCACCCAGGCCATCGGCGTCGAGCCGTCGCAGGTTCTGTTTTTGTCCGACATCGTCGAAGAACTTGATGCGGCGCGCACGGCCGGCATGGCGACTTGCGGGCTGGCGCGAGAGGGCGGGGAGCTGGCGGGGCATACGACCGTCGACAGTTTCACGCGGATCGACACTTCCACTTTCTAAGGTCCAACCCCGTAACCTGTGGGAGCGAGCCTGCTCGCGATAGCGTTGTATCAGTCAATATTAATGTCGCCTGACACACCATAGCGAGCAAGCTCACTCCCACAGGGGATCGGTGTACCGTCTTAAACAAAACAGGCCGTGGAGCGAAAGCTCTCACGGCCTGTTTGTTTGCTGTGTACTGACTTATACAACCGCAGGTTTTACGCCGAGTGATACGTCGGCAGGGCAAACCGTTGCTGGCTTTGCAGCATGGAGATCTGCGGCAGTTCGCTGGCTTGTTCGGCCAGGTCACGACGGATCGCACTGATCACCCAGGACAACTGATCGCCAGCATGCAATTGCTGGTAGGAAATCGAACGCTTGAACACTTTGCCTTCGGTGCTGCGCAAGGTCAGCAGGATGCCACCGTCAGGACGCGGCTGGGTGGTCACTTCGAAGTTGGAGAACAGGGAGGTAAATTTTTCTTGGATCAGGCTCATGTCTATCAGCTCCGTTAGCACTTGATTAGCAAGCATGGAGAGGTAGTTGCAGCGATTGTGCCAGCACACGATTTTTTAAAAATCGTTACAAATCAATGAGTTAATTTTTAGGTGGTTTTTTGGATTCGTGCAAACTGCATGAAAGGCCATCGTGCATCCTGCATTTTGCGTGGTCGGGCACGATTCAATGGAACCATTTGGCCGCGCTGAGGTTCACGGTTTTCAACCCGCTATGCAGATACAAAACATTTCAAAAACCGCGTGTACAGCTCAAGAACCGCTGACGTATTTTCGGTTTCATAGAACGCCGCCCGACAATAAAAAAGAACTAACGGGAGCACGCATAAGCGACACGATTACCTGGGGCATGATGCTCCGTAAGCTGCCTACCATTGCCAAAACCATTCCCCGCGTGGTGAAAGGCATGAAGGTCGCCAACGTCAAGGACCCGACCCAACCGTGTGGCCTCGGCTGGACGTTCGAGCAAGCGACCTTGCGCAACCCTGATGGCCCAGCGTTGCTGCAGGGCGATGTGGTGCTGAGTTATGCACAGGTCAACCAGTGGGCCAATCGCATCGCCCATCACCTGATTGCCCAAGGTATCGGCAAGGGGGATGTGGTGGCGGTTTTTCTCGAGAATCGCCCGGAACTGCTGGTGACGATATTGGCCGTGGCCAAGGTCGGTGCGATCAGTGCCTTGCTCAATACCTCGCAAACCCGCGACACACTGGCCCATAGCCTGAACCTGGTGACGCCCGTGGCGATCATCGTCGGTGAAGAACTGGTCCCGGCCTTCAATGCGGTCCGCGAACGGGTATCGATCGAGACGACGCGCACCTGGTTCGTTGCCGATCAAGACACCTACAGCCGTCCCGGTGTCGCGCCCGCCGGTTTCATCAATCTGATGAATGACGCCGCCAACGCGCCCAGCGAGAACCCCGTCAGCAGCCGGCAGGTCTTTTTCGACGATCCTTGTTTCTATATCTACACCTCGGGCACCACCGGATTGCCCAAGGCGGGCGTCTTCAAGCACGGTCGCTGGATGCGCAGCTCGGTCAGCTTCGGCCTGATCGCCCTGAATATGCAGCCCGAGGATGTGGTCTATTGCACCTTGCCGCTGTATCACGCCACCGGGCTTTGCGTGTGTTGGGGCTCGGCGATCAACGGCGCATCAGGATTTGCCATCCGCCGCAAATTCAGCGCCAGCCAATTCTGGCATGACGTGCGCAAGTATCGGGCGACCACCCTGGGCTATGTCGGTGAATTGTGCCGCTACCTGGTGGATCAACCACCCAGCGCCGACGACAACCAGCACCCGGCGACCAAGATGATCGGCAACGGCCTGCGTCCCGGCGCCTGGCGCGAATTCAAGACGCGCTTTGGCGTCGGGCACATCTGTGAGCTGTATGCCGCCAGCGACGGCAACATCGGGTTCAGCAACATTCTCAACTTTGACAACACCATCGGTTTCTCCTTGATGGCCTGGGAGCTGGTGGCCTACGACCATGACAGCGGCATGCCGACGCGAAACGCCAATGGGTTCATGCGCAAAGTCGGCAAAGGCGAGCAGGGCCTGTTGCTGGCGCGGATTGACGACAAGGCGCCTCTGGACGGTTACACCGATCCGCAAAAGACCGAGAAAGTCGTCCTTCACGACGTGTTCGTTAAAGGCGACCGTTACTTCAACACCGGCGATCTGCTGCGCAACATTGGTTTTGGTCACGCGCAATTTGTCGACCGGCTGGGCGACACCTACCGCTGGAAGGGTGAGAACGTTTCGACCACCGAGGTCGAGAACATCCTCCTGCAACACCCGAATATTTGCGAAGCCGTGGCCTACGGCGTCGAAATCCGCAACACCAACGGACGAGCCGGCATGGCCGCAATCACACCGGCGGAGTCCCTGGCGACCCTGGACTTCAGCGAACTGTTGGCGTTTGCCCGCGAGCAAATGCCCGCGTATGCAGTGCCGCTTTTCCTGCGGGTGAAAGTGAAAATGGAGACCACCGGTACCTTCAAGTACCAGAAGACCCGGCTCAAGGACGAAGCCTTCGACCCGGCTAAAACCGGCGGCGACCCGATCTATGCGTGGCTGCCCGGCACCCAGACTTATGTGCAAGTCACTCCGCAGTTGCTGGCGGATATTCACGGCGGCGCTTTTCGTTATTGAAAGCAGCGCTATTGAAGGTGGCTATGGCGGCGCTTGAGAAAAAAGAAGTGACAGCTTCGGGGCTGCTCGGGAAACTGTCGCCTTTGCGAATAACCGAACGTGGAGTGCCCGATGTCAGACCAAAGCCGCCAGATGACCCCCGAAGAAGCCGCCGAATTTGCCGAGCAGGTCTTCAACAAAGCGCGCGAGGGCGATGCGGCGATGATGGCCGCGCTGCTGAGCAAAGGGCTGCCGCCGAACCTGCGCAACCACAAGGGCGACACCTTGTTGATGCTCGCCGCGTACCACGGTCATGTGGACACGGTAAAAGTGCTGCTGGAACACAAGGCCGACCCGGAAATCCGCAACGACAACGGCCAGAGCCCGATTGCCGGTGCTGCGTTCAAGGGCGACCTGGCGGTGGTCAAGGCGTTGGTGGAAGGTGGCGCACAAGTCGAAGGCTCGTCGTTTGACGGTCGTACCGCGCTGATGATGGCGGCGATGTTCAATCGTGTTGAAATCGTCGACTACCTGATCAGTAAAGGCGCCGACCCGAAAGCCAAGGACGCCAATGGCGTGTCCGCGCTGGATGCTGCGAAAACGATGGGCGCCGTCGATACCACTGCGCAATTGCAGAAACTGCTCGGCTGATCGGCTACGGATTGGGGGGCGTAATGCGCTATCCTTCGCGCCCTCAAATTTCACTCGCTACAGGATCCGCCCATGAAAGCCGCACTCGTCGAACTCATCAGCAAAATCAGCTCCGGGTGCATGAGCGATGACGAAATCCTCAAAGTCGCTGAGGAAGCGGCCCAGGCCTACGCCGATCCCGAAGCTTTTCTGGCGGCCAATCCGGATATCAACTACGACGACACTTTCCCGATTCCGCTGGGTGAATGGGTGGTTGTCGGCAGCCTGCCAGAGACTGTGCTGTTCCAGGCTGACACCTATATGGATTTGTTCGCGCAGATCGTTGCCTCGTTCGGCCCCGGGGTGGATTTCAACATCAAGCCCAAGCAACTGGCCAAGACCGAAGCCCTGACCGCGCTCAATCGCATTCAGGTGCAGATGGGCAGCATGAACAAGGAAAACGGCGGTTACACGCTGATGAACTTCAGTCAGTTGCTCGATGACGAGTTGCAAGTGGTGCTGGTCTTCGGCAACGACGTGCCTCGCGTGCTGGAGCTGTGCGCCGAAGTCGGCATCGCGGCCGCGCCTTCGCTCGAAGCCCTCAAAGTCGCGATTCACGTTTAAATAACGGAACCCTCGCAAGGCCCGGCTATCCTAAGAGTGCATACCACTCTTAGGAGCGACACCATGGGTTCCACGTTCAACGGTCTGGTTGGCCTGATCATTCTTGCCCTGGATATCTGGGCAATCATCAACGTGCTCAAAAGTGGCGCTGAAACAGGGATGAAAATCATCTGGGTGCTGCTGATCCTGTTGCTGCCGGTGCTGGGCCTGATCATCTGGGCCATCGCCGGGCCACGAGGCAATGTTCGGATCTGAGCACGCAATCAAAACAGACTCGCTTTCCCCTGTGGGAGCGAGCCTGCTCGCGATGAACGATAACGCGGTTTGACTGAATAACAGCGGTGACGGCATCGCGAGCAGGCTCGCTCCCACAATGTGCTGTGTCTACCCGGCCGACGAAGGTTCGACCTGTCATATTCCGCGACGTAGAATGCGCGCCTTTCCCGGTCAATCGTGCCGATCGATTGGCCATCATGGGCGGGTAACCGTCCGTTGCCATCCGCATTCCTCGGAGCACTTCCCATGAGCACGACCCCAACCAGCGAATACCTGGAAACCCTCTACGAAGGCTACGGCCAGCGTTTTCGCATGGAAAAGCTGCTGCACGAAGTTCGCACCGAACACCAGCACCTGGTGATCTTCGAAAACCCGCGCATGGGTCGAGTGATGGCGCTGGACGGCGTGATTCAGACCACCGAAGCCGATGAATTCATCTACCACGAAATGCTCACCCATGTGCCGATCCTGGCGCACGGCAGCGCCAAGCGCGTACTGATAATCGGTGGCGGAGACGGCGGCATGTTGCGTGAAGTGGCCAAGCACGGCGGCGTCGAGCACATCACCATGGTCGAGATCGACGGTACTGTGGTCGACATGTGCAAGGAATTTCTGCCGAACCACTCCAAAGGTGCGTTCGATGATCCACGCCTGAACCTGGTGATCGACGACGGCATGCGTTTCGTCGCCACCACCACTGAAAAATTCGACGTGATCATTTCCGACTCCACCGATCCGATCGGTCCGGGTGAAGTGCTGTTCTCGGAAAACTTCTACCAGGCGTGCCGTCGCTGCCTCAACGAAGGCGGCATTCTGGTCACGCAGAACGGCACGCCGTTCATGCAGATCGAAGAAGTCAAAACCACCGCCGGCCGCTTGCGCAGCCTGTTCCCGGACTGGCACTTCTATCAGGCCGCGGTGCCGACCTACATCGGTGGCTCGATGACCTTTGCGTGGGGCGCGACCAATACCGCGTATCGCAAACTGTCCCGTGAAACCCTGCAACAGCGTTTCGCCGGCAGCGGCATCGTCACCCGCTACTACAACCCGGAAATCCACATCGGCTCCTTCGCCTTGCCGCAATACGTGCTGCAAGCCGTGAACAAGCCGAGCAACGACTAAACTGAAGATGTACTCATGACCCTGTGGGCACGAGCAGGCTCGCGCCCACAGGTTATATATTTCATGCGTTTACGGTGTAGTCCGTTGAACGATCAGTCAGGCCAAAAGTCCAGATAGAGGTAAGCCCATTTGCGGGTTTGTTCGAGGAGGCACTGATGCAAAAGTGGAAAATCACTTTCGTGGATGATCACGGTGAAACAGTCGACGAAGTCTTCGAGTGCGACGATTGCCCGGATAACGAGAAAGCCGCCGAACTCCTCAAGGAAAGACTTTTTCCTGTCGCCGCCAAACTGGATCTGAATGATCTGGAAGGGCGAACGGCTGATGCGAGTGTCAAAAGTCTAAAAACCCAAAACAGCATTGAAATCCTCGGTATTGCTCCCGTCTGATACACCTTCTGGCACATTCTTGAAACACCAGGCCTTGGCAGCGGCTCTGAGTTGGGGCTACTCTGCATTCGAGATCAGCGAACGGATCGCTAAGGTCTGGTCTTGTCAGCTACATGCTTGCTTCCCACCGGCAACATCGTTGCCGCATCGCTCGCACCCATCGGTTGCGAGTGCCGGGAATACGGAAAGTCTATCCATCAATTTGAGGGGGACGTTTCATGAGCACAGCCTATCAAGAAGACATCAGCAGCAGCGTGTTGCGCCGCATGAAAGAAGGCGGTTTTGACTTTTCACGATTCCATCCCATCGAGTTCTACGCCATTTTCCCGGATGAGGAGCGGGCACGCAGGGCGGCAGGGCATTACTGTGGTGAATCCTTGAATGCACAAATCAGCGTGCGCGATGACGGCGCATGGGCCCTGGAACTGAGCAAAGTGATGTACGCCACCTATGACGGGATTGGCGACTTTGAGCAGGATTTCGAGGCGGTGGTCGAGCCTCTGGGCGGCATCATCGAAGGATGGGGCGTCAAGCAGGAGGTACGAGGGCTACTCGCATAACGCTATGAACAGTGACAATGCTCAGCAACGGCTGACCTTCGGGTTGGCCGTTTTCGTTTGTGTGGCCGGCAATCCCCTCGGCAAAACCCTGAAACAAGAATCCGGCACAAAAAAAACCGCCTGAGCAGGCGGCTAAAGGGAAGTTTCGGTCAGGTTTTGCAGCGGATGCGCGGATTATCCGTGTCGACTATCGGGCAGTGAAATCAACTCTGACTATGCTGGTGATAGGCGAGTACTTCGCCTTGCAATGAAGCGGGGGCTGTCAGCTTGGGGCGTTTGCTGCACAGGATTGGTGCGGTGCTAACGGGGTCATTATCCAACTGATTGATATTAAAGCGTTTCTGCCGATGGCACGGGCCTTGCGAAGCCTAGATGTCCGGGTGACAAGGAGTACGGCATGATCCGCACCTATTTTGATGAGATGTACGATGCCGGCGGCCAGGTCCGCCCGCATTATCGGGAGTTTGCCCGTTGGCTGGCCGAGACGCCTGACGAGCTCTTGGCACAACGGCGACGCGAGGCCGATCTGCTGTTTCATCGCGCCGGGATTACGTTCACGCTTTACGGTGATGAGCAGGGGACAGAGCGCCTGATTCCCTTCGACACCATCCCCCGCAGCATCCCCGCCAGCGAATGGCGGATTGTCGAACGCGGCTGTATCCAGCGGGTCAAGGCGTTGAACATGTTCCTCGCCGACCTGTATCACGAGCAGCGCATCATCAAGGCCGGCATCATCCCGGCCGAACAAGTGCTCGCCAACGAGCAATACCAGTTGGCGATGCAGGGGCTGGACCTGCACCGCGATATTTATTCGCACATCTCCGGCGTCGATCTGGTGCGTGATGGCGACGGCACGTATTACGTGCTCGAAGACAATCTGCGCACACCGAGCGGCGTGAGCTACATGCTCGAAGACCGCAAGATGATGATGCGCCTGTTCCCCGAGTTGTTCGCGGCCCAGCGCATCGCGCCCATCGACCACTACCCGAATCTGTTGCTCGATACCCTGAAAAGCTCGAGCCCGATCGATAACCCGAGCGTGGTAGTGCTGACGCCGGGCCGCTTCAATAGCGCGTTTTTTGAACATGCCTTCCTGGCGCGGGAGATGGGCGTTGAACTGGTGGAAGGCGCGGACCTGTTCGTGCGCGACGATAAGGTGTTCATGCGCACCACGGACGGGCCGAAAGCCGTCGACGTGATTTACCGACGCCTCGACGATGCGTTCCTCGATCCGCTGGCGTTCAACCCGGATTCGATGCTCGGCGTGCCAGGGCTATTGTCGTCCTATCGCTCCGGCAACGTAGTGCTGGCGAATGCCATCGGCACCGGGGTCGCGGACGACAAGTCGGTGTATCCGTTTGTCACGGACATGATCCGTTTCTACCTCGATGAAGAACCGATCCTGAAGAACGTGCCGACGTTCCAGTGCCGTAATCCCTCGGAACTGTCCCACGTGCTGGCCAATCTCCCAGACCTGGTGGTCAAGGAAACCCAAGGCTCCGGCGGTTACGGAATGCTGGTGGGGCCGGCGGCGACGGCGGCGGAGATCGAGTCGTTCCGTGCGCGGATCAAAGCCAAACCCCATGCGTACATCGCGCAACCGACGTTGTCATTGTCGACCTGTCCGACCTTTGTCGAAAACGGCATCGCCCCACGCCACATCGACCTGCGTCCGTTTGTATTGTCTGGCCGCGAAACACGGGTTGTGCCCGGCGGTTTGACCCGTGTCGCCCTGCGCGAAGGCTCCCTGGTGGTGAATTCATCCCAAGGCGGCGGAACCAAGGACACCTGGGTAGTCGAGGATTGAAGGAAGCTTGCCATGTTAAGTAGAACTGCCTCGGATTTGTATTGGATGTCGCGTTACCTGGAGCGGGCGGAAAACCTCGCACGGATGCTCGACATCAGTTATTCGCTGTCGCTGATGCCACAGGATGGTCGCGGTGACGGTCTGCACGAATTGGCCATGCCATTGCTGATCACCGGCACCCTGGACGATTACCTGGAGCGCCACGGTGATTTGCACGCCGAACGGCTGCTGCATTTCTTCGCCCTGGACGCCGCCAACCCGGCCAGCATCTACAGCTGTCTTGGCGCCGCACGGGCCAGTGCCCACGCGGTGCGTGGGCGAATCACCGCCGACATGTGGGAAAACATCAACGCCACCTGGCTGGAAATTCGCGGGATCGCCGATCAGGGCTTGAGCCGATATGGCATGAGCCGTTTCTGCGAGTGGATCAAGGAGCGTTCCCACCTGTTTCGCGGCGCATCCTACGGCACGATCATGCGCAACGATGCGTTCCGCTTCATTCGCCTGGGGACGTTTATCGAGCGGGCCGACAACACGTTGCGCCTGCTCGACGCCCGCTATGAAATGGCCGGCGATCAGGCCGAGGCGGTCAGCGACGGCACCGCTCACGCCTATTACCAGTGGAGCGCGTTACTGCGGGCGTTGTCCTCGTTCGAGGCGTACACCGAAATCTATCGCGACGCGCCCGGCGCCCGCCATGTCGCCGAGCTGCTGTTGCTGCGAGCGGACGTTCCGCGTTCCCTGCGCGCCTGCACCGAAGAAATCGACCAGATCCTCGCCCAGTTGCCGGGGGCCAACGGCCGTCCCGCGCAACGTCTGGCGGCTGAGATGGACGCGCGCCTGCGTTACACCGGCATCACCGAAATTCTCGACGAGGGCCTGCACGCCTGGCTGACCGAGTTCATCCCGCTGGTGCGCCAGTTGGGTAACGCCATTCACAGTTCCTACCTGGAGGCTGCATGAGACTTTCCATTAGCCACGAGACCACCTATCACTACGAAGATCAGGTGCGGGCGAGCATCCAGTATTTGCGACTGACCCCCCACGACAGTGAGCGCCAGCACGTTCTGAGCTGGCAGCTCGACCTGCCGCGCCCGGTGCGCGCGCAACTGGACCCGTTCGGCAATATCTTGCATGTGCTGACCATGGACGAGCCGCATGAAGCGATCATCATCGGCGCCCGTGGCCAGGTCGACATTGACGAGTTGAGGGAAGCCGAGCATGAAAGCCAGTCGGCGCTGCCGTTCCTGCGCTTCACACGGCTGACCGAAGCGGACGAAGCCCTGCGCGCGTTTGCGGAAAAAGAATGCAAGAAACGTCGGGATCGCACGGCGCTGATCGACTTGATGCATGGCTTGAACTCGCACATGACCTACACACCGGGCTCTACTGAAGTCGACACCAGCGCCGCCCAAGCTTTCGCCGGACGTGCAGGCGTCTGTCAGGATCACACCCATGCGTTCCTCGCCTGTGCGCGCAGCCTGGGCATTCCATCGCGTTATGTGTCGGGTTATTTGTACAGCGAGAACTGCGAGCACCTGGCCAGTCACGCCTGGGCCGAAGCCTGGCTGGATGACGCCTGGTACAGCTTCGATGTGACCAACGAGCTGGCCCGTCCGGAGCGCCATTTGAAACTGGCCGTGGGCCTGGATTACCTGGACGCCTGCCCGGTGCGCGGCATGCGGCGCGGTGGTGGGTGTGAGCAGATGCACGCGAAGGTGTTTGTATCGCCAACGCCGATGCCGGCGCCGGTAATCTCCGTTCAGCAACAATAATCCGCAACACCACAACAAAACCTGTGGGAGCGGGCAAGCCCGCTCCCACAATGGGATAGGTATCAGGGCTTAACCTTGCGCCCCGCCATGTGTTTCAAATACCCCACCAACATCTCCAGATCGCCATCCGGCAACACCGACTGCGCAAACCCCGGCATCTTCGCTTGCGGCCACTGGCGCAAACTTTGCGGATCACGAATGTAGCGCTTGAGAAATTCCGCCCCGAAGTATTCGGTCGGGCTGAACGGAATATTCAGGTCCGGCCCAAACTGCGCGTCCCCTGCACCATTAAGTCGATGACAGGCCAGGCAATTTTTCTGAAACAGCGCAAAGCCTTTATTGACGGGGTCGTCTGCCTTCAACGCCGGATCCGGCAACAGGGCAGGGAAGCGCTCGGCCACGGGCGCCATGCGCTTGATGCTTGCCAGCTCGTATGGCCATTGCTCGGGACTGATGTTGCCAGCCTGCGGATTGGTCCAGACCAGATAAAACGGCCCTGCACCGTGTTTACCTGCAGATAACGCCGGCCACGGCTTGGCCGGGTCCTCAATCGCCAACCATGCGCGCGCGCCCTTGGCATTGAGTAACGGCGCCGCCGGCAACTCCGCAGCAAACCCGTCCGCCGCCACGGCTTGCAGATGATCGTCAGGCTTGATACCGGTCAATAATGCGCTCAACGGAACGGCGCGATAGCTCATGTCCCGTTTGTAGGAAACGTCGTTACTGATGGTGATGGTCTGGGCTTGAGGGTGTTTGAGCAACTCCTCGGTCTGCCAGGTGCGACTGTTCGCGCCCAGCTCCAGATTCAGCTGTGCGGCATACAGGGGCGAGCCGAGCAGCAAGGCCCCGAACAAAATAAACGTTTTCAAGATGATCGCCGTCCATGTCGTGAGAATTCCATAAAGGTTGGCACACCCACGCTGGCCCGGGTAGCGAGCCAGTCACATTTTTAAGTGGGCGATATAAAAACCTGGCACCGTTAATGATCGACTAGCCGATCACTTTCGTCAGGTTCGGCAAAATCAACAACAGCGTAGTGGCGAATAAAATGAGCCCGGCTTGACGTACTTTCGAATGTTTGAACATGGCTTGACCGCCTTTTTTGTTATTTCCTGATGCCTGCCTGCATATCTCCATGACGGCGAGCGCTGCACTTCCTGTAAGACGAGTGCCTCGGCAAAACCCGACGACAACTTCGTACATGTTCACCTTAGAGCCCGCGTCACGCTTGGTTTAGATCCATTTCATATGGTTCGCGTGCTACAGGCTATTAAAAAGGCATGAGGCCTATTGCCAGCTTCTTGGGCGCCCTTTTGCTAGACAGCTTGGTGGCGTGAATCGCTTAATCGACGGGTTGGCGACCGTCCGTCTGAGCGTGTCCGTCAACGCCAGTGAGCATTGCGGTCATTGAATCGGCGCGGGCTCGGAATAAGGTGGAGGCTCAGTGTTTACTCACCGCCAGGTTCGAGGACGTCATGACTCAAGCTTTGATTTTCGACGCGTTACGCACGCCCCGTGGCAAAGGGAAGCCTGAGGGCTCGCTGCACAGCGTCAAGCCAGTGAATCTGGTGGCCGGGCTGCTTACGGCACTGCAACAGCGCCTGTCTCTGGACACCAGCCAAGTGGATGACGTGGTGCTCGGCTGTGTCACGCCAATCGGCGATCAAGGCTCCGATATCGCCAAAACCGCGGCACAAGTGGCCGATTGGGACGTGAGCGTGTCAGGCGTGCAGATCAACCGCTTTTGCGCCTCGGGACTGGAAGCCGTGAACCTGGGCGCGATGAAAGTCCGTTCCGGTTTCGAAGACCTGGTGGTGGTCGGCGGCGTCGAGTCCATGTCTCGCGTGCCCATGGGCAGCGACGGCGGCCCTTGGGCGCTGGACCCGGAAACCAACCTGCACAGCCATTTCACCCCGCAAGGCGTGGGCGCCGACCTGATCGCCACGATCGAAGGTTTCAGCCGTCAGGACGTCGATGCCTACGCGTTGCACTCCCAGCAGAAAGCAGCGCGGGCGCGGGCTGATGGTTCGTTCAACAAGTCACTGGTGCCGGTACAGGACCAGAACGGCATCATCCTGCTCGATCACGATGAGTTCATCCGCGCCGAATCGACCCTCGAAGGCCTGGCCAAACTCAAGCCGAGTTTCGAGATGATGGGGCAAATGGGCTTCGACGCCACCGCATTGCGGGTGTACAGCCATGTCGAGCGGATCAACCACGTGCACACACCGGGCAACAGCTCCGGGATCGTCGACGGCGCGGCGCTGATGTTGATCGGCTCCGAGGCCAAGGGCCGGGCGCTCGGGTTACAGCCGCGTGCGCGGATCGTTGCCACTGCCGTGACCAGCACCGATCCGACCATCATGCTCACCGGCCCTGCACCGGCTACGCGCAAGGCATTGGCCAAGGCCGGGCTGCGGGTCGAAGACATCGACCTGTTCGAGGTCAACGAAGCCTTCGCCTCGGTGGTGCTCAAATTCATCAAGGACATGGCCATCGACCCGGAGAAGGTCAACGTCAACGGCGGCTCCATTGCCATGGGGCACCCGCTGGGCGCCACGGGCTGCGCGATTCTCGGCACCTTGCTCGATGAACTGGAAACCCGGCGCCTGCGCTACGGCCTTGCGACCTTGTGTGTCGGCGGCGGCATGGGCATTGCCACCATCATCGAACGCCTCTGAGCCCCGACCTTAAGGAACAAATGACATGACAGAAGCCATTCGTTACGAAAAAGGTCAGGACCAGATCGTCGTCCTGACCATCGATATGCCGGGCCAGAGTGCCAATACCATGAACGCGGTCTATCGCGAGGCCATGGCCACCTGCGTTGCCCGACTGGTGGCCGAAAAGGACAGCCTTGCCGGCGTGATCATCACTTCGGCCAAGAAAACCTTTTTTGCCGGTGGCGACCTCAATGAATTGATCAAGGTCGGCAAACCCGAAGCCAAAGCCTTCTACGACATGGTGCTGACCCTCAAGGGCCAATTGCGTACGCTGGAGACACTTGAAAAACCGGTGGTCGCCGCGATCAATGGCGCGGCATTAGGCGGCGGTTGGGAAATCTGCCTGGCGTGTCATCACCGGGTGGCACTGGACAATCCATCGGTGCAACTTGGCTTGCCGGAAGTGACCCTTGGCTTATTGCCGGGCGGCGGCGGGGTGGTGCGCATGGTGCGCATGCTGGGGATTGAAAAGGCTTTACCTTACTTGCTCGAGGGTAAAAAAGTCCGGCCGCAACAAGCGTTGCAGGCGGGATTGATTGACGAGTTGGCGAAGGATCACGATGAGTTGCTGAGCAAGGCGCGGGCCTGGATTGTGGCCAATCCGTCGGCCGTTCAGCGTTGGGACGTGAAGGGTTATCAGATTCCGGGTGGCACGCCGTCGAACCCGAAAGTTGCGCAAATGCTGGCCATCGCGCCGTCGATCCTGCGCAGTAAAACCCAAGGCTGTCTGCCCGCGCCGGAGAAAATCCTGTGTGCGGCGGTGGAAGGTGCCCAGGTGGATTTCGACACGGCGCACCTGATCGAAACCCGCTATTTCACTGAATTGACCACCGGCCAAATCTCGAAAAACCTGATCGGTACGTTCTGGTTTCAACTCAATGAGATCAACGCTGGCGGCTCGCGACCTCAAGGTTTTGCTCCTTACGTGACGCAGAAAGTCGGCGTACTCGGCGCCGGGATGATGGGCGCCGGTATTGCGTTTGTCAGTGCATCGGCCGGTATTGAAGTGGTGCTCAAAGACGTCACGCTCGCGGCAGCGGAGAAGGGCAAGGCGCACTCGGCAGCACTGCTGGACAAGAAAGTCGCCCGCGGGCAGATGATTGCCGAACAGCGCGAGGCGATTCTGGCGCGGATTCACACCACGCAGAGCGATGCGGATCTTGCCGGTTGCGATCTGATCATTGAAGCGGTGTTCGAAGACCGTGAACTGAAAGCCAACGTCTCTTCGGCCGCGCAGGAGGTCGTTGGCCCTGACGCCGTAATCGCCTCCAATACCTCGACGTTGCCGATCAGCGGCCTGGCCACCGCCGTGCCGGACCCAACCAAGTTCATCGGCCTGCATTTCTTCAGCCCTGTGGAAAAAATGCCATTGGTGGAGATCATCAAAGGCACCCACACCAGCGACGAAACCCTGGCGCGTGGATTCGATTTCGTCCTGCAAATCAAGAAAACCCCGATAGTGGTCAACGACAGTCGCGGTTTCTTCACCTCGCGGGTGTTCGGCACCTTCACCAACGAGGGCATCGCCATGCTCGGCGAAGGCGTGAGCGCGCCGATGATCGAGACCGAAGCGCGCAAGGCCGGCATGCCGATCGGGCCGCTGGCGATCTCCGACGAAGTATCCCTCAGCCTGATGAGCCATATCCGCCAGCAAACCGCCAAAGACCTGCAAGCCGAAGGGAAACCACTGACAGAGCACCCGGCGTTCGCCGTGATTGACTTGCTGCTCAACGAATACAAAAGGCCTGGTAAAGCGGCAGGGGGCGGTTTCTACGAGTATCCGGCCGGTGGCCAGAAACATCTGTGGCCCGGGCTGAAAACTCGTTTCGAGAAAGCCGACGGACAGATTTCGCCCAAGGACGTGCGTGATCGCTTGCTGTTCGTGCAAGCCATCGAAACCGTGCGTTGTGTGGAGGAGGGCGTGTTGACTTCGACGGCGGACGCCAACGTTGGCTCGATCTTCGGCATCGGCTTTGCGGCCTGGACCGGCGGCGCGCTGCAGTTCATCAACCAGTACGGCGTGAAAGACTTCGTCGCCCGTGCCCAGTACCTGGCCCGGCAATATGGCGAGCGTTTTTTGCCGCCTGCGTTGCTGCTGGAGAAAGCCGCCAGAGGGGAGGCCTTCTAAGGGACGTATGACGCACTCCGGGGCTTGCCTTGCCACCGTGTTTCAAGGCAGGCTCTGGGGTGTGCATTATTCCCATCACGTGTCAGGTATTTTTTATGTCGTTACGCATCTGCATTCTGGAAACCGACATCCTGCGTCCAGAACTGGTCGATCAATATCAGGGTTACGGGCAGATGTTCCAGCGCCTGTTTTCGCAGCAACCCATCGAGGCCGAGTTCAGCGTCTACAACGTGATGCAGGGCGAGTACCCGAGCGATGATCTGACGTTCGATGCCTACCTCATCACGGGCAGCAAGGCTGACTCCTTCGGCACCGACCCGTGGATTGAAACCTTGCGAGCCTACTTGCTCAAGCGTTACGAGCGCGGCGACAAACTGCTGGGCGTGTGCTTCGGCCATCAGTTGCTGGCGCTGCTGTTGGGCGGCAAGAGCGAGCGCGCGACCCAAGGCTGGGGCGTCGGCACGCACAAATACAAAATGGCTGCGAAAGCGCCGTGGATGAGCCCGCTGCGCGAAGAGCTGACCTTGTTGATCAGCCACCAGGATCAGGTGACGTCGCTGCCGGAAAACGCCACGGTCATCGCCTCGAGCGATTTCTGTCCGTTCGCCGCGTACCACATCAACGACCAGGTGCTGTGTTTCCAGGGCCATCCTGAATTCATTCACGATTACTCGCGAGCGTTACTGGATATCCGTCAGGAAGCGCTGGGCGAGCAGGTTTATTCCCAAGGCATGGCGAGTCTTGAGCATGAGCATCACGGCACGACCGTGGCGGAATGGATGATGCGGTTTGTGGCGCACAAGCCGGAAGCTGTTTGACGCTAAAAGCGCCCACATGGGCTCTGCGGTGTTGCGCAGATCAATGTGGGCGCGAGCCTGCTCGCGATTATTCCAGGCGAATCGGTGTTGGCTATAGCCACCCCGACTTCTTGAAACTCGCCCACAAACCTGCACATCCCAGCGTAATAAACCCCAACACCGCAAAATAGCCGTAGTGCCACGCCAACTCGGGCATGTTCTGGAAGTTCATCCCATAAATCCCGGCCACCGCCGTCGGGAATGCCAGAATGGCCGCCCACGCCGCAAACTTGCGTTGCACCACGCTTTGGCGTGCCGCTTCCAGCAAAACGCCAACCTCAATCGTCTGGCTGGCAATGTCCGCCAGTGTTGTCAGGTCTTCCAATTGCCGCGTGACGTGAATCTGCACATCGCGAAAGTAGGGGCGCATGTTCTTGTCGATGAATGGAAAGCTCAGCTTTTGCAGTTCCTCACCGATTTCCACCATCGGCCCCGCGTAACGACGCAGGCGCAATACATCCCGGCGCAGGCTGTGGAGTTTCTGGATGTCATGTTCCTTCAACTCACTGCACAGCACGTTGCGCTCCAGTTCATCGATCTCGGCATGGATCGCTTCGCCCATCGGCTGGTAGTTTTCAATGACGAAATCGAGGATGGCATAGAGGACGAAGTCTTCCCCGTGCTCCAGCAGAATCGGACGCGCCTCACAACGTTGTCGGACAAGGGCGTAGGACGCCGAATGTCCATTGCGTGCGGTAATGATGTAACCGTTGCCGGCAAAAATATGAGTCTCGATGAACTGCAGTTTGCCTTCGTGGCGGATCGGCGAATACGTGACGATAAACAACGCATCGCCGAAGGTTTCGAGCTTCGGTCGGCTGTGTTTCTCCAGGGCGTCTTCAATGGCCAGTTCGTGCAGATTGAACTGGCGTTGCAGGTTGGCCAGTTCGTGCGCATTCGGCTCTTCAAGGCCGATCCAGACAAAGTGGCCAGGCTTCGCAGCCCAGGCAGCGCCTTCGTCGAGGGTGATATTGGAGACTTTCTTACCGGCGCTATACACCGCTGCAGCGACAACTCTACCCATGATGTTGATTCACTTCTTATTCAGCGTTTTTATCAGCGAAAACTCAGTGGCAAGCACTATTAAGCTTAGCCGTGTCTGCTGCTTGAGAGTCGGCAAACACCACAGAGTTCGTGGGCCAAAGCTCGCAGGCAAAAGAAAACCCGCACAAGGCGGGTTTTCCTTTTACGCGGCTTGCAGTTGCCGGTCCATCGACTCGATGCACTCGCGCATTTGTTCACGGCACTGGGCAATCAGCAGAGGCATATCGTCCAGGCTCAATCCCGCGGTTGGAATCGCCGGCAGCGAGCGAATCAGAATTTTCCCACTGCGCCAGCGGTTCAATCGCATGTGTTTGACGTAGCTACTGACGCACACCGGCACGATGGGCACCCCGGCGGCGATCGCCATCTGGAACGCGCCTTTCTTGAAGGGCAGCAGTTCTTCACCGAGGTTACGCGTGCCTTCCGGGAAGACCCAGATCGAGGTGTCCTCATGCTGCAACGTATGCGTGGTGGTCAGCATCGACTGGCGCGCCTTGTGCGCATTGCCCCGGTCGATCAACACATTTCCCGCCAGCCAGAACAACTGACCGAACAGCGGCACCCACTTCAGGCTTTTCTTGCCGATGCACACGGTGCGGCGGGGCACCACGTTGCCGAACACAAAAAGATCGTAGTTGGACTGGTGGTTGGCGATGATCACGCAGCTCTCGGGTTTGTTCATCAACGGCCCGACGTCGGCCTTCACTCGCAAACGTAAAATACACATCGCCGGCCATGCATACAGGCGCGCGCACAGACGGCTGTTGTCCGGGTTGAAGGGTCTACACAGACCGAGTATCACTCCCAGCACGCCCGCCAGAACAAAGTGCAGGCCCATCAATAACATACGCAACACAAACAGCATTTGCAGGCCCACCGGGACAAAAGGTGGCGCAGTGTACGGATGTGCACTGTTTTCGGCAATTGCGCCTATAGAGGAAGGAGATAGGCGATGTTTGTGCGCATGTTTCCGACTTGTGGGTCAGACGCGTTCTAGAGCGGTTGTTGGGTTTTCAACAATGGGCGTAAGAAAAAGCCCGACACGACGGTCGGGCTTTTCGGTGTGGCGCGTTTGGATTTAACCCAAGTGTTCCTGATCCAGGATGATCGCGTTGTCCAGCGTCTCCAGCAGTGCCTTGCGCACTTTCAACTTGGTGTTCTTGTGCGCGGTCATGTTGATTTTCTTCAACTGACGGGCCGCCGCCAGCGCCGCGCCTTGCAGTTCCTCGGCCGACACCACTATGTCGAGGAAGCCGGCATCCACGGCGCTTTGAGGATTAAACATCTCACCGTTGATGACGGAGCGGTGGAACGCCGACTTGCGCAGACGATCACGCGCGATCTCGATACCAGCGTGGTGCATGGTCATGCCGATCTGCACTTCGTTCAGACCAATGCTGAACGGGCCGTCGACACCGATGCGGTAGTCCGCCGACAACAGCAGGAAGGCGCCTTTGGCCACCGCATGCCCAGGGCACGCGACGATGACCGGGAACGGGTGCGACAACAGGCGACGGGCCAGGGTCGAGCCAGCCGTGACCAGCGCCACCGCTTCCTTAGGGCCGGACGTCATCACCTTCAAGTCATAACCACCGGACAGAATCCCGGGCGTACCGGTAATAATCACCACCGCACGATCAGTCACTGCCTGATCCAGCGCAGCATTGAACGCTGCAATCACGTCCGGCGAGATGGCATTGACCTTGCCATTGCTCAAGGTCAGGGTCGCGATACCGTCTTCGAGATGGTAGGAAATCAACTCACTCATGACGCTATTCCTTATATGAAAGTTGGGGCAGACGTTACCCACCACGACAGGCCAGGTAAAGCGCCGTGACTGACCCGCCAGTCACCCTTTCCCCGCCCGGCAAGCGTAGTCCGCCGCCCCCACAACGCATTCCCCTCTCTATAGAAGAGGACGCGAAGCCGGAGATTGGCAGGTTTGCCATGGCCCGGAATCTGCTGGAACGACTGAAACGCTAAGCACATGAAAATTCTGCAAAAAAAGTTTGCCATCGCAAAAGCTTTCGACTACATTAGCGCGCCTCGACAGACAGAACATGTTTGACGAGATACGGTGAAGTGTCCGAGTGGCTTAAGGAGCACGCCTGGAAAGTGTGTATACAAGAAATTGTATCGAGAGTTCGAATCTCTCCTTCACCGCCAAATTCGATGTAACCAGAACCCCTGATTTCGAGAGAAATCAGGGGTTTTGTGGTTTCTGGGAGACTGAATAATAGTCATTGCGCCGATTTGGAAGCAGCTGAATCGGCGAAGACACGTCCTGAAATGATGTAGGAAAAGTCATTGGGGTGTCGGAAGTAATGCTGGAAAGCCAGTTGCTTCGGTGCTTCCATGGGGGCTTGCACCTCTAATGAGCTGCTTTGGGGTGGGGTATTTGTTTTGTACCTCAAAGGTACAAAATGAATCAAAGAGCAGCGCAAGTGGCGCTCTCCCTTATCCGAGATGGACGTACGCAAGATATGCAGGAAATGACCATGAAACAGGCCGAGCTGGAAAAGGTTCACGTAGAGATCGTCAAGTTGCTCTCTGAACAACGCAAACTGAATGCCGAAGCTGGCAAGATGACCCGTGAAACTTTTTGGTATCCAGTGGCTGTTGCGACAGGATTGATTGGAACCGTGGCAACCATTACGACGGTGTTGATCAAGCTACTATGACCTTGTTGAGCCCGCTGCCCGACTCCCGATATTTCCTGATACTTGAGCGAAATATGAATTCAAAAGCCCAGACGATGCTGGGCTTTTTTGTTTTCAGTTGGCTGTCGGGGAATAATGCTTGCCCCCGTGAAGAAGGAATTCCGATGATCACCACCACAACCCACGCCATCGAAGGCCGGCAAATCACTGCCTACCTGGACATCGTCAGCGCCGAGTCGGTGCAGGGTGTCAACGTTATCCGCGACATGTTCGCTGGCATGCGAGATTTTTTCGGTGGCCGGTCTCAGACGTTGGAGCGGGCGTTGAAGGAAGCGCGAATTCAGGCGACCGACGAGATCAAGGAGCGGGCGCGGGCTCTTCAGGCGGATGCGGTGGTGGGGCTGGATTTTGAGATCAGCATGCCGGGCGGCAAGGGCGGGATGGTGGTGGTGTTTGTGACCGGGACGGCTGTGAAGCTGAGGTGAGGGGGCGTGGATCTGTTTATTCGTCTGGTTGATTTGTAGGAAGCGACGCGGTCCATTCGTCGGTCATGGCAAAATCTGAATTACAAGTCCGCTAATGACCGGCTAGTCTCAAAAGCCTTGGTGGTCGATATTTTTCAGGCAAATAGGGCTTGCCGGTATCGATCCCGCTTTGAGAGGGGAAGAGCTATGGCTGATCCGTATATCGAAGACGACGGGGCAGAGTTTCCAATCAACAATTGCGTGCAATGTGGCCAGACGGAGTATGTGGCGGGTTTTGGCGAAGATCCGGTCCAGACTCAAAAAGTGAAATCCAAGGCGCCCCGAGGGGCCAAGACGAAATTCCTGCCTCGGGTGGCGGCGCCTCCCAGGAAGTAGCATTCAACGGTTCAGACCCCGCCTATCAGAGCGGGGTTTTCATTTTTCCAGGACTGATTTTCCGCGAAATGGCCTACAGAAGAATGATCATTTTCCTGTTGATTTAATTTCACAAACTTTTCACACCTTGCGCCGTAGTCTCAGCTCATCCGTTAGAAAGCAGTACCTGCCCGTTCCCCAGCGGGCTTTTTTTTGCCTGTCATAAAACCTTTCCCATAAAAGCTGTCCAACCGTCGCTAATTGCGAGGTACGGTGGTTTTTGTGTGGACGTTACCTCCTCAAAAGCATTCAATCCCCGGCTTTTCGGTTTCCCCCTATTTTTGAGGTTTTTCGTCATGCGTTTAACACTGCCTGCTCTGGTTCTGGGACTTCTGGTGACTCAAGGTGCAATGGCTGCCGGTGATGGCACCGCGGCGATCGGTGGCGGTCTGGGTGGTGCGTTGGGCAACGTGATCGGCCAGAACATGGGCGGCAGCACTGGCGCGGCGATTGGTGCTGGCGTTGCGGGCGCAGCCGGCAGCGCTGTTGCCGCACGTAAAGGCAGCCGCACCAAAGCAGCCATTGGTGGCGGTGTCGGCGCGGCGGGCGGTTCGGTGATCGGTAACAGCCTGGGCGGCAAGAACGGTTCTACCATCGGCGCCGGCTTGGGTGGTGCGTTGGGTGGCGGTGTAGGCAGCAACCTGGGTCGCAAACGTCACTGATTGTGAATTGATTTGCTGAAAAGCCCGGCTTAATGCCGGGCTTTTCGTATCTGAATGTTTCTTTTGCGCTTACTTCGAATTAAAAGCTGTCCAACCTACATCGCTGACCGGATTCAGTGGGTGCAGGTGCTAGACTCGCGCCCATCCGCAGAGCGTACTCTTACCCCCGATGCGGAATTTGAGGTTCATATCATGCGTTTGACATTGTCCACGTTGTTTCTGGGACTTTTGGTCGCTCAAGGTGCAATGGCTGCCGGTGACGGCACTGCGGCAGTTGGCGGTGGTTTAGGCGGTGCATTGGGCAACGCGGTCGGCCAGAGCATGGGCGGCAGCACAGGCGCGGCGATTGGCGCTGGTGTGGGCGGCGCGGCAGGTAGTGCCGTCGGCGCTAACAAGGGAAGCCGCACAGAAGCAGCCATTGGCGGTGGTTTGGGCTCTGCCGGTGGTTCAGTGATCGGCAATCGCCTCGGTGGATCCACCGGTTCGACCATTGGCGCAGGCCTCGGCGGTGCAGCAGGCGGCGCTCTCGGCAACAACCTGGGCACTGACAGCGGCGGTGGCGGTTCTCATTCTGGAAACGGCCACAAGCATAAGAACAAACACAGAAACAAAAATCACTGATTCGTCAGTGAGTGACAGAAAAAACCCGGCCTGGTGCCGGGTTTTTCGTTTCTGTCTGTTGGGTATCGGAACGTTTGGCCGTAGGCCGCCTCGAACTTCATAGCTCCCTGAATCCTACGAGGCACGTCATGACACCTGAAACCGAAGGCAAAGAAGAAAAAGGCCCGAGCGGACTGCCATTTATCAATGATCCCGGCAACGAAGATCCAGGTTCATTAATGGATGACGCTACGGTGCCACTCAACGATTCCGATGATGCCGGTGATGTGGGTAACGTCGAGTATGAAGAAGAGGATGAAGACGAAGAAAATGAGGAAGATTGACCCGCATTGGAGCGGATCGACCGATCATCTCTCTGATCGAACGCTCGTAGAGACCCACCCTCGAAATTTCAGGGCCTGCTCTTCAGGCCCTTTGAGAGGTGCTGAATGAACGCTGACCCGAAAGATGCCGAAACCGACGACACCCCTGAATACTCGCTGCCTTCGCCCACCGATTCTTTAAGCCGCGATCAGCGGCCGCCGGATGACGACACGGCGGTGGAACAAGTGCCCGCTGATGATGTGAGGCGCGGTGATGTCGAGGCGGATCCTGAAGATCCGGACATTGCCGGTGAGGATTATTCGGGTGAGCCGAGCTGAAAAGCCGCTTATCGATTGTGTTGCAGCTTTAAAAAGAGAGCGCTGCCAGATCAGGTATGCACCTTTTTTAAAAGAGATGCGTCATGGTCAGTTCGATGATGCGCTTACAAATAAAAGCCATCTAGTTTTTTTGGATTTACGATAGTCTTTGTTTTCAGGCCTGTAGCAATCTATTCGTTACAAGCAGCTATTTTTACACCTGTTCGCTAGCGACTCGATCCAGCGTTTGCGGAACTCCTGTTGTAGCTGGATGTTGTTTGTGATGTTGTTTTCCTCATAGTCAAATATTCTCACTACACCCTCAAGCTCCGCAGGTCTGCCTAGTTGAAGCTCATACGCAACTAGGCCGGCAGACATTTGCGATGACATACTCGAAGTATAAACATTGATTTTAGCGCCTTTGCATAAAAATTTTGTGGTCGGGTTATCTGCTCGCAATAGACCAAAGCATTGGAACAGGTCATACGCTTTGTAAGTTTTCTCTGGGTTGCATCTGGCTCGCAAGGACAATAGCGCTCCTTCGCGCTGGTATTCAATTATAGTACTGTCAGTGGTGCCATCGGAGAGTGTGGCTATTTCAAATGCTTTCATGAGCACCTTTAAGGTATAGGGTGGTTTTTTATTTGTATTGACTATTTTTTGATTGATTCTAGCCAGCGATGGAAAAAATCAGTTTGCATTTGTGGGTCATGAATAATGTCTTGATCATCATACTGAAAGATATTGACCAGATCCTTTCTAGACGCTCGGACTCCTAACTTGTGCTCGTAGGCCATAATCCCACAGCTCATCTGCGACGACATACTGGAGGGACGCACGTTTATTTTTGCGCCTTTACATAGAAATTTAATTTCAGGAAACGACTTGATTATTTTTCCAAGACATTCATAAATATCAAGCCCTGAAAATTTTTGTGTTCGGCCGCTCTCCAATGTTATTTGGATGGAGGGTGTATCTTCATCACAATCGAGTACAGCAATCTCTAGTTTGTCCTTGATCAAAATAGGAACTGTTTCAACTGTCATTGTTGTTTATTTTGAATAGGACTGTATAAGCTATTCTCGAAGAGCGCCCAAGCGTTATCAAAATTGTTCCTCATCTCTTTTGTGCCGATTCCGATCACCTAGTGCTCAACGACTGTAACCATTTTTTATAAAACTCTCTCTGCTCGTCTGGTGTGGCTGCAATATTGTTATTTTCGTAATCGAATATGTGAACTATATCGTCGAATGTTGCGGATTTTCCCATTGTGAGTTGATAGGCAACGGCCCCGCCACTCATCTGAGAGCACATTCTAGAAGGGGTAACATTGAGTTTTGCTCCTTTGCATAAGAATTTAATATGTGGAAGGTCTTGTCTGATTTTTGCTAAGCATAGATAGAGGTCGTCGCTTTCGTATGTTTTGCAGAACCCGTTGTTCATTGTGATTTTTATCAGCATCTTTACGGCATCAAATTGCAGTGTCGCCTGCTCTTCACGACCGTCTACAATTATTGATATTTTAGTGGTTTCCATTTTATTTCCTGTTTGGATTTGGAGTGGAGTATCCGACGTAGCTCCCGTCCTTTTTTAGCGGTGTTACACCCAATATGTCGGCTGTGTCGATTTTGTTGGGGATTGCTATTTCAGTTTCATCTCCGAACGGAACAAGGTTTTTCAACTCTTTGTTCACATCTATCCCATCAATTTTTTTCAGTGAGTATAAAAAACCTTTTCTTGTTTCAAACTTAGTTCCAAATTGGATGCCTGTGCGCCGCGATGGTGAGGTACTGATGAAATAGCTGGGTGGATCATCACTGTCCATAGCGTGAAGCAATAGATCACGGCTTTCTCCTTTGCTCTTAAATCCTGATTTGAATACTTCATCTGGGTGTTTCAAATCACCACGATAGAGATATTCAGTCTTGATGCTAGGCTCGGGAAGTATTACTTCCCCCTCACCTATCTTAACCTTCCCAACCGGATCCTCATTCCCAAACGAAGGCTTGCGACACCCATCCCCCCCAGGACACTCATTCAACCCCAACGGATCAACCCACCCCGTCGGGTTCCTTGTGTACTGATACCCGTTTAACCCGCCCGCCAATCCACTCGGATCCGGCGTCAGATACCGCCCCACATCCGGGTTGTAATACCGATGCCGGTTGTAATGCAGGCCTGTCTCGGCATCGAAATATTGCCCCTGAAACCTCAACGGCTGATCCAGCACCTGATGGGTGTCGCGGTTGAGTCGGGTCAGGCGGCCATACGCGTTGTATTGCGCGGCCCAGATGATGTCGCCGCTGTAGTCAGTCAGTTCTTGCGGCGTGCCAAGGTGGTCGAGTTGGTAGTAGAAAGGGCACGCCTGGCGCGGGCCTTTGCCGTCGAGCATGGCCAGTGGGCGGAAGGTGCCGGGTTCGTATACGTAGCTGCGGTAGTGTTCGCGGCTGCTTTCGGCGACGAGGTGGTCGCCTTGCC
>NZ_JARVSN010000047.1:0-82702 GCF_030209165.1 Pseudomonas sp. fls2-241-R2A-110
ACGTACCGTTGGCGTTCAACACCAGCGTGCCGTAAACCCCGGTGAACGTGCCGGGCGTGATCGGCCCGGTATTTTCGCCGACGGTCACGCGGTCGGCGCCTTGTACATCGTTGGTCAGCACGTTGCCGTTGAGGGTCAGCAGGGTTTCCGAGGCGGTGCCGGCATGACTGTCATCGAGCGCTTTGGGCACATCGTCGACGATGTTGACGTTGATCTGGCCCGACGCGGTGCTGCCGTCAGTGTCGGTCGCGACTACGTTGAAGTTTTCGGTGAGGCTGTTGGCGCCGTTGGCAGTTGGATGCGCTTCGTTTTCCACCAGGGTGTAGGTGTAGCTGACCACGCCAGTGGCGGCGTTGTAGCCGGTGACGGTCAGCGTACTGCCGAGCGGCGTAACGACCGATTGCGGAAAGCCTGCCGCAACCCCACCGACCACCACATGAATACCGCCGACATCAAGGGTTTGCAGACCATCGAGGGCAGCCACCGTGAAGGTGCCGCTCTGGGTCAGGGTCGGCGCATTAGGGCTGGTGCCGTCGCTGAGGTTTTTCTCGTAGACGGTGAGTTCACCACCTTCGACGTTGAGGCCGCCGAGGGTCACAGGATCGTCGTTGTTGTGGATTTGCAGCACCAGGTTGGCGGTGCTGGTGTCGCCGTCGGCATCGGTGAGGGTGTAGGTGAAGGTTTCGGTGCCGTTGCCACCGCCGTGCAGGGCTTTGAAATCTGCATCGCTGGTGTTGAGGGTGTAGGTGTATGTGCCGTTGGGGTTGAGCACCAACGTGCCGTAGGTCCCAGTGAAGGTGCCGCCAATGATCGGCCCGCTGTGGGGGCCGACGGGAATGCGGTCGGCGCCTTGTACATCGTTGGTCAGGACGTTACCGGTGAGGGTCAGCAGGGTTTCCGAGGCGTTACTTGCGTTGCTGTCATTGACCGCTTTGGGCACGTCATCGGTGATGTTGACGTCCAGCGTGCCGGTGGCGGTATCGCCGTTGGAATCACCGGCCACCACGGTGAACTGTTCGCTGAGGTTATTGGCCCCGTCGCCGGCCGAATGGGTTTCGTTGCCGACCAGCGTGTAGCTGTAACTCAACACGCCCGTGGCCGGGTTGTAGCCGGTGACGGTCAGGGTGTTGCCCAGTTGCGTGGTGATCGACTGCGGAAAGCCGACAGCCACTCCGCCCGTGATCACGTTGATCCCGCCGATGCTCAGGCTGGTCAGACCATCAGGCGCGGATACGGTGAAAGTGCCGTTCTGGGTCAGCGCGCCCGGGTTGCTGGCGGAGCCGTTGGCGAGGTTGGCTTCGTTGAGGGTCAGCTCGCCACCCGCGACCGACAGGCCGGTAAGGGTGACCGGGTTGTTCGGAACGTCAGGCACGGGCACAACGCCTGTGTCGCCGGCACCGTTGTTCGGATCAGCGGCCAGACGCTCCAGCGGAAATTCGGGAATGCCGTTGAAGCCCGCGGTAGGGAACCCGATGGTCGGGTCGACGTGCCCCCCCACTTCTTCGAGCATGACGAAACTGTGGCCACCACCCGCTGCACCACCGGGTGCGCCCGTCGATGCCGGACCGGCCGCCGTGGCTTCAGCGTTCTGGGTCGGGTCATCGCCGGCCGCGATAGCTTTTTGCAGTTGCTCGACATCGGTCAGTTGCGCTTGCGTCGGCGTCACCGCTTCAGCGGTGTCCACATGGGGCGCCTGATGCGCCAGTAACTGCGGCGTCATGTCCAGGCTGCTGCCACGCCCAAGGGTCAGTTCCTGGCCATTTTGCAGATGCACCGCCACCGCGCCTTCGGCCCCGGTGACCAGTTGATCGCCAGCGAACAATCGATCGCCCTCGACCAACGCGCGCCGGGTGCCGTCGCCCGCGACCGCGAATACTTCACCAATGACCTTACTGACGATACCGATGAGCGTTGCCATGTGCATTTCCTCCGCTGCCAACAGCTGTCGGCATCCTGTTGTTCGCGAAGATGTGCTCATGGTTCAAGCAGGTGGCCTGGCGGATCGCCTGCCGGGCGCGTTTACCTGAGTAAGCCGCCGCCCTGGCGATCGTCTCGCCAAGCGTGTCGCTCACGGGGCGAGGTGTCCGGATTTTTTGTAAACCTCAATGCAATCAATGACATTGAAGGTCTGTTCCGGGTCAACCTGCTCAGTGAACGATGCGTAACGATTTTGAAGCACCAAAGTGACAAAAAACCGTCACCCCAAAATCGCTCGCTTCCCTCCCCTTCAGCACTTCTCCGCCCTATGTCGATAAGTGGATGGAACTTTTTCAAAGTCCCGAGAAGCTCCCTAAAGCTCCGAAATCAAGGGCTTTCGGAGTGAACAATGTGCTGGATTTAGCAGAGCGCATAAGTTTTTTTTGGCATAAGGCTTATGAAAAAAATTTCTTAGCTATTCTCTAGAATGTTCTTAGCTCTGTTGTTACAAGAGTGAAACGATTTCACCTATAAAAGTCGTCAAATAATTGGCGATCGATAAAGTACCATCAGGAATCAGGGAGATGTACCCATGCGCGTTTTAACCCCCCTATGCAGCGCAATTCTGCTGGCCATGGCCTGTACATCCCAGGCTCAAGCCATGTCATTGACCGAGGCGATCCAGAGCACCATCGCGACCCACCCGGAGCTGGCGTCACGCGTTGACAGCCGTCTCTCGGCCGATGAGCAAGTGAAAGTTGCCAAAGGGGGCTTTTATCCAACAGTTGATCTGAACGCCGCCTACGGGCGCGGGTACAGCGATAACACCAATACTCGAGCGTTGGGCAATCACCACACCGAAACCCTCAACTACACCCAGTCGGAGCTGCGCCTGCGGCAAATGCTCTTCGACGGTTTCAACACCGCCAACGAGGTTGAGCGCACCAAAGGCGTGGTCAATTCCCGGGCCTATTACGCTCAAGGCACCGCCCAGGATCTGGCATTGCGCACCATCGAGGTCTACCTCGAAGTGCTCAAGCGTCGTGAACTGGTGACCCTGGCCACGAACAACCTGCAGGCGCACCTGCGGGTCAACGACCAGATCGGCCTGCGCACCCAGCGCGGCGTCGGCAGCAACGCCGACTCCGACCAATCGGTAGCCCGTAAGGCACTGGCGCAAAACAACCTCGAAACCGCCGAAGTCGATCTGGCGGACGCCGAGTCGAATTTCTACTCCGTCGTGGGTCGCCTGCCCGATGAGCTCGAAGCACCGCCGTCGATTCGCGGCGAGGTGCCCACCACCCTGCCGGAAGCCCAGCAGAGCATGGTGGAAAACAACCCGTACCTGAAATCCGCGCAGGCCGATGTGCAATCGGCCGAGAGCCAGTACGAAGTCGCCAAGTCGCCGTTCTACCCGCGTTTCGACGCCGAAGCGGCAGTGGGCGCCAACAACAACGTGCAAGGCGATATTGGTCACGACAACGAGTGGCGCGCGGGTGTGGTGATGAACTACAACCTGTTTCGCGGTGGCAGCGACAAGGCGCGCCTGGCGTCCGACGCGCACCAGATCAACCAGGCAATGGACATTCGCAACAATGCCCTGCGCCAACTCAACGAAAACATCCACCTGGCCTGGAACGCCATGGTCAACGCCAAGAAACAAACCCCGACCGCACGCGAATACGCTGAGACCAGCCGGCGCGTTCGCGTGGCGTACCAGGATCAGTTCGGCCTCGGCCAGCGCACCCTGCTCGATTTGCTCGACAGTGAAAACGAGCTCTACAACGCCAATCGCCGCTACACCGAAGTGCGCTACATCGAGGAATTCTCGATGTACCGCGTGCTGGCGAACATGGGCCAGTTGCTGAGCAAACAACGCGTGGTGCTGCCCGCAGATGCGATCGCCTCTTCTGAAGTGAAAAACGAAGCGCGCTTGCCTGAACTGAAATAGCTCAACCGGAGCGATCAATGTGACCAGCATGGAACCCGGCAACATCGGTGTTGATCCGCGCCTGAGCTTCGATGACCCGCTTCTGGACGGTCTGTTGATCCTCTGCAAACTCCACGGCGCGACGGTCAGTCGCGCCAGTCTGAGCGCCGGGCTGCCCTTGAACAAACAGCGTCTGAGCCTGGACCTGTTGCCGCGCGCAGCGGCCCGGGCCAGCTTGCAGGCGCGTTTGCTGCGCCGTGAACTGGCGGATATTTCCGCGCTCAACCTGCCGGTGATGCTGATTTTCAATAACGGGCGCACCGCCATCCTGCGACGTTTTGGCGATGACGGCCGGCTGTTGATCCTGCCCAGCGAAGCCGACGGCGGTGAACAATGGGTCAGCCGCGAGGAACTGGCCGAAAATTACAGCGGCCAGGCCTTGTTCGCCCGGCCGCGTCACGAACTCGAAGACTTGCGCTCGCCACTGGTGCCGCGCGTGGAGGCGTGGTTTCGCGACACGTTGAAGCTGTCGAAATGGCTGTACAGCGACGCGATTCTGGCGAGTTTCCTGATCAACCTGCTGGGGTTGATGGTGCCGCTGTTCGTGATGCAGACCTACGATCGGGTGGTGCCTAACCAGGCCACGTCGACCTTGTGGGTGCTGTCGATCGGTCTGTTGATCGGCACCGGTTTCGAACTGGTGTTGCGGGTGGTCCGCGCGCACTTGCTGGACACTGCCGGGAAGAAAACCGATGTGATTCTGTCGGCCACCTTGTTCGAACGCATCACCGGCATGGCGATGAAAGCGCGGCCGGCGACCATCGGTGGTTTCGCCCAGAGCATTCATGATTTCCAGGGCCTGCGTGAGTTTCTCACCGCGGTCACGCTGACCAGCCTGATCGACCTGCCCTTCGCCGTGCTGATGCTGGTGGTGATCGGCTTGCTCGGCGGCTGGCTGGTGGTGATTCCGCTGCTGGCTTTTCCGATCACGATCATTTTCGCCATGGTGATCCAGGTGCGCCTGCGCGACACCGTGCAGAAAAGCTTGAGCCTGGGCGCGGAACGCCAAGCGTTGCTGATCGAAACCCTCGGCGGCCTCGAAACCCTCAAGGCCTGCAGCGCCGAAAGCGAACGCCAGCACAAATGGGAAAGCACCCACGGCGCCCTCACCCGCCTCGACAGCCATGCGCGCAACCTCTCGGCGCTGGCCACCAACGGCACGCTGTTCATCCAGCAATTCTCCGGCATGGCGACCATCGTCGCCGGGGTCTACAGCATCATCGCCGGCAACCTGAGTGTCGGCGCGCTGGTGGCGACCTACATGCTCGGCAGCCGCGTCCTCGCGCCCCTGGGGCAGATCGCCGGCCTGATCACCCGCTACCAGCAAGCGCAACTGACGATGAAAAGCACCGACGCGCTGATGTCCTTGCCGCAGGAGCGCGACGCCAAACAAAGACCGCTTGAGCGCACGCAACTGCAAGGCGCACTGGACGTCAGCGGCGTGACCTTCCACTACAACGGCCAGAATGCGCCGGCACTGGCCAACGTCAGCTTCAGCGTCAAACCGGGTGAACGGATCGGCATCATCGGTCGCAGCGGCTCGGGCAAGAGCACTCTGGCGCGGCTGGTGATGGGGTTCTATGCCCCGGAAGAAGGCCAGTTGCTGCTCGATGGCCTGGATCTGCGGCAACTCGATGTCGCCGACCTGCGCCAGCAAGTCGGCTACGTCGCCCATGACCTGCCGTTGCTCGCCGGCAGCCTGCGCGACAACCTGACCCTCGGCGCGCGTTACATCAGCGACTCGCGGATGCTTGAGGTGGCTGAATTGACCGGCGTCACCGAGCTGGCTCGCCAGCACCCACAAGGCTTCGACCGGCCCGTGGGCGAACGCGGCCAATTGCTCTCGGGCGGCCAGCGTCAGGCCGTGTTGCTGGCTCGGGCGCTGTTGCTCGATCCGCCGATCATGCTGCTCGACGAACCCACCAGCGCGATGGACAACAGCAGCGAAGACGTCTTGCGGCAGAAACTTCACGGCTGGGTCCAGGGCAAAACCTTGTTGCTGGTGACCCACCGCACCTCGATGCTCAGCCTGGTGGATCGGCTGGTGGTGCTGGACAACGGGCGGATCGTCGCCGACGGTCCGAAAGAAGCGGTCATCGATGCACTGCGCAAGGGCCGTGTCGGCTCTGCGGCTGTCTAGGAGCTCACCATGGCCCGTTCATCTTCCGACGCGTCGCTCCCTGAATCGAAGTCGCGCGGCTATTTCGGCAGCTTCGGCAAAACCGCCGAGAGCGAGTTCATGCCGGAAACCGCTGGCGCTTCGTTGCAGGACTCACCCCGTGGTTCGCGGATCACCGTCTGGCTGGCCGCCGGACTGATTATTGCGGCGCTGGTCTGGGCCAAGTTTGCGGTGCTGGAAGAAGTCACCATGGGCGAAGGCAAGGCGATTCCATCCAGCAAGGTTCAGGTGATCCAGAACCTGGAGGGCGGCATCGTCACCGAGATTTTTGTCCGCGAAGGACAAATGGTGAACAAGGGCGATACTTTGCTGCGCCTGGATGACACGCGCTTTCTGTCGAACAAGGGTGAGAGCGAAGCGGATCGCTACGCGCTGACGGCGCAAGTCGAACGTCTTTCGGCGGAAGCGGAAGGCCGGCCGTTCAAGCTCTCGCCTGAAGTGATCGCCAAGGCGCCGCAAGTGGCCGAAGACGAACGCTCGCTGTATGAACAACGCCAGCGCCGACTGGCCAGTGAACAGCGCACGCTGAGTGAGCAACTGCGGCAGAAAACCCAGGAGCTGGCGGAATTTCGCTCAAAACAAGGGCAGTTCAGTTCAAGCCTGGCGCTGCTGCAACAAGAGATGAACATGTCTGCGCCACTCGTGGGCACCGGGGCGGTTTCCCCGGTGGAAATCCTGCGCCTCAAACGCAGCGCGGTGGAAATTCGCGGCTCGTTGAATGCGACGACGCTGGCGATTCCCCGGGCCGAATCGGCGATCAACGAGATCAAGAGCAAGATCGATGAATCGGAACAATCCTTCCGCTCGGACGCGGCGAAAGAGCTGAATGAAAAACGCACCGATCTGTCGAAAATCACTGCGTCGAGCATCGCCATCGACGACCGCGTGAGCCGCACCACGGTGGTGTCGCCGGTGCACGGGATTATCAAGGTGCTGAAGGTCAACACCATCGGCGGCGTGGTCCAGCCCGGCAGCGACATGGTGGAAATCGTGCCACTGGAAGACAACCTGCTGATCGAAGCCAAGGTGCGGCCGCAGGACGTGGCGTTTCTGCACCCGGGGCAGAAAGCGATGGTCAAGTTCAGTGCATACGACTACACGATTTATGGCGGGTTGAGTGCCAAGCTTGAGTTGATCGGGGCGGACACGATTACCGATGACAAGGGCAACAGTTTTTATTTGATTCAGGTGCGCACGGACAAGAATCACTTGGGCGGGGATGTGAAGCCGTTGCTGATCATTCCGGGGATGGTGGCGACGGTCGATATCATTACCGGTGAGAAGAGCGTGCTGGATTACCTGCTTAAACCGGTGCTTAAAGCCCGGACCGAAGCGATGCGCGAAAGGTAGTTTTTGCTGGGATTCCCTGTGATTGTTCTACCGCTATCGCGAGCAGGCTCACTCCCACAGGGGCCGCATTCCTTCAGGAAGAACTTGGTCAACTGTGGGAGCGGGCTTGCCCGCGATGAGGCCATCAGCGAAACCGCCTATTTCAGCCCATGGTTGCGCTGGAAAGTCTCCTCCCCCATCGCTGCAATCTGCCCTTCGATCAACGCCTCGAACGGTTTTAACAACGGCTCGAACGTCGTTGGCGCTTCAAGCGTCTGCAACGCCTGGACTATCGCTTCCACCGTCGACAACGCCCCCGGCCCCGGCGACTTGCGCAGTCGATAGCGCGACACGCCGCCCTCCGCCAGCGTCACCCTCGGCAACGCCGCCAGCAACGGGTTGAGGTGCAATAGCTTGCGCGCCTTGCGCCAGGTGCCGTCCGGGACCACCAGCAACAGCGGCTCTTCGTTCCCGGTGTACGCTTGCAACGGCTGCGCATCATCAGCTGGAAACAACAACCGCGCCTGATAACCCGGCTGATTCAACAACGCCGACAGATCGTCGAACACCTCGCCCACCACCAACTCGGCATTGTTCAAGCCCAACGCCGCCAATCGAGCGGTGTTCAGTGCGTGGTTCACCTCGCTTGGATGCTGCAACAACAGCACCCGCGTGCGGCTGTCGAGACTGGGGATCAGTGGGCACAGGCAATGGGTTTGTGGGCGCAGGCAGCGCGGACATTGGGCTCTGGACATGTTCTCAAGCCTGATTCAGTTGTGCTTTAAGCAGGTCGCGGAAAGTCTGGATCAATGGTTCACGGCTGCGACCACGGCGCACGATCATCGAGAACGGCGCCTGATAACCAAAGGTCGCCGGCAGCAACACGCGCAAATCTCCCTTGTCGGCCCACGCCTGGGCGTAATGCTCCGGCAGGTAACCGATGTAGGCGCCGGACAACACCAGAATCAACTGCGCCTCCATACTTTCCACGGTCGCGGCGCTGTGCTTGAAACCGTGGCGGGCCAGTTCAGCCTGGCTCCAATAGCCCCGGCCGACCATGCGTTGCTGGGTGATGACTTGTTCTGGGATGCGCCGCTCGGTGAACAACGGATGCCGGCTGCTGCAATACAACCAGTGCTGCTCGCGATAAAGCGGCATGTAGACCAGGCCGCTCATGCGCGTGGAAAACGCCCCGATGGCCAGGTCGAGGCGGTTGTCCTGCACGCCGAGCTGCAATTCGTAGGGGCTCATGACCGACAGGTGCAAGTGCACGGCCGGGTGCTCCTGGCTATAGGCGCCGATGGCTTCGGCGAAAGGCAAGGCCTTGTCGCTGACGGTGGAGTCGATCACGCCGAGGTTCAAGGTGCCGCGCAGCTCGCCCTTGAGCGCCGCCGCGTATTGCTCGAACCCTTCGAGCTCGCCGAGCAGGCGCAGGGTTTCCTGATGGAACAACTCGCCCTTGCTGGTCAGGCTGAAGCCGCCGCGACCACGATGACAGAGCACTAGGCCAAGGGCTGCTTCGAGCTGGCTCATGTAGGTGCTGATGGCCGAGGTCGAGAGGTTGAGCTCTTGCTGAGCGTTGGCAAACCCCTGATGGCGAACCACGCTGACGAAGATGCGCAATAGTTTCAGATCGGGTAAAGCGTTGGCCATGGGTTTCTCCACCGGTCGATCGTTCCCACGCTCTGCGTGGGAATGCAGCCCGTGACGCTCTGCGTCACATGCACAAAAAGAGCGGGACGCGGAGCGTCCGTGGATGCATTCCCACGCGGAGCGTGGGAACGATCACGCGAAGAAGTCTATCGCTGTCGCGGCCTTTAGTTTAGAAAAATCTGAACTAAGTATTTGCCCGTAGCGATTCTTCCCGCGCACTACATTTCGCAGAATCGCCCCACAACGGTGCCTGTGTCTGTCCAGACCTGCGCAACCGACATAAATAAAACAACGACGATGAGGCCTTTCCCGTGGACAAGATTCTTCACCAACCACTGGGCGGTAATGAAATGCCGCGCTTCGGCGGCATCGCCACCATGATGCGCCTTCCCCATTTGCCAACCGCTGCCGGTCTGGATGCTGCCTTTGTTGGTGTCCCACTGGACATCGGCACCTCCCTGCGTCCAGGCACCCGTTTCGGACCTCGCGAAATCCGCGCTGAATCGGTGATGATCCGTCCGTACAACATGGCGACCGGTGCAGCCCCTTTCGACTCGCTGTCGGTGGCCGACATCGGCGACGTGGCGATCAACACGTTCAACCTGCTGGACGCCGTACGGATCATTGAAGAGTCCTACGACGCCATCCTCGAACACAACGTGATCCCCCTGACTCTGGGCGGCGACCACACCATCACCCTGCCGATCCTGCGTGCCATTCACAAGAAGCACGGCAAAGTCGGCCTGGTGCACATCGACGCTCACGCTGATGTGAACGACCACATGTTCGGCGAGAAAATCGCCCACGGCACCACGTTCCGTCGTGCGGCCGAAGAAGGCCTGATCGATTGCGATCGTGTAGTGCAAATCGGCCTGCGCGCTCAGGGCTACACCTCTGAAGACTTCAACTGGAGCCGTAAACAAGGCTTCCGCGTGGTTCAGGCCGAAGAGTGCTGGCACAAATCCCTGGCTCCGCTGATGGCCGAAGTTCGAGAGAAAGTCGGCGGCGGTCCGGTGTACCTGAGTTTCGACATCGATGGCATCGACCCCGCGTGGGCACCCGGCACCGGCACCCCGGAAATCGGTGGTCTGACGACCATTCAGGCGATTGAAATCGTTCGTGGCTGCCAAGGCCTCGACCTGATCGGCTGCGATCTGGTAGAAGTCTCGCCCGCTTACGACACCACCGGCAACACCTCGCTGTTGGCCGCCAACTTGCTGTACGAAATGCTCTGCGTGCTGCCTGGCGTGACCCACCGCTGAGGGATGGTTGATGAACGAACGTGATCAGGTTCTGAAAGCCGCCGCCGACCTGGTGTCGGCGTTTGCCCGCAACGATCGCGAAGCCTACTTCGGCGCCTTCAGCGCCGATGCCAGCTTCGTCTTTTACACCCTCGAGCAGCCTCTGCTGTCGCGCGATGCCTATCAGGCGTTGTGGGACAGCTGGCGCTCGGAGGATGGCTTCGAGGTGCTCTCGTGCACTTCGAGCAACGCCTTCGTCAGCCTGCAGGGTGATGTAGCGATTTTTATCCATGACGTGGCCACCGAGCTGCGCATGCAGGGGGAGCAACACTTCAGCCAGGAGCGCGAGACGATTGTTTTCAAGAAACAAGCGTCTGGCCAAGAACAACAAGGCCTATGGCTGGCCTGCCACGAACATTTGTCCGCAATGCCGGAAGGGCTGCCAACCCCTTAGCCAAACAGGTGACGCTCACACACGATGAGTGCGCCTTTATGATCGGAGCTGATCATGAATAACAACAACAAAGACCAAAGCCTTACGCAAATTGAAACCTACGGGGTGGAACAGATCCCGGACAACGAACGTACCGCAGGCCCGACGGACTTGTTCCGGATGATCTTCGGCGGTTCGAATACCTTTGCCACCGCCGTGCTCGGCAGTTTCCCGGTGCTGTTCGGCCTGTCTTTTCAGGCCGGCGTCTGGGCGATTGTCCTCGGTGTGTTGCTCGGTTCGCTGATCCTCGCGCCAATGGGCCTGTTCGGCCCGATCAATGGCACCAACAACGCCGTGTCTTCCGGTGCGCACTTCGGCGTGCACGGGCGGATCGTCGGTTCGTTCCTGTCGCTGTTGACCGCTATCGCGTTTTTCTCGCTCTCGGTATGGAGCTCGGGTGATGCGTTGATCGGTGGCGCCAAGCGCCTGATCGGCCTGCCGGAAACCGACCTGACCCTGGGCCTGGCCTACGGTCTGTTCGCGATCCTGGTGCTGACCGTCTGCATCTATGGCTTCCGCTTCCTGCTGTGGGTCAACAAGATCGCCGTGTGGAGCGCCAGCTTGCTGTTCCTGCTGGGCATCTTCGCCTTCATCGGACCTTTCGATGTGAACTACGCCGGCACCGTGAGCATGGGCCAGCCGGGCTTCTGGGCGGCCTTTATCGGCGCTGCGCTGGTGGCGATGAGCAACCCGATTTCCTTCGGTGCGTTCCTCGGTGACTGGTCGCGCTACATCCCTCGTGATACGCCTAAAGGCCGGATCATGGCGGCGGTGGTGATCTCGCAGGTTGCGACCTTCATCCCGTTCCTGTTCGGACTGGCGACCGCCACCATCGTGGCGATCAAGGCACCGGACTACATCGCGGCCAACAACTACGTTGGCGGTCTGCTGGCAGTTTCGCCGAGCTGGTTCTTCCTGCCGGTGTGCCTGATTGCGGTGATCGGCGGCATGTCCACCGGCACCACGTCGCTGTATGGCACCGGGCTGGACATGTCCAGCGTATTCCCTCGCGTGTTGTCGCGGGTCAAGGCGACGTTGCTGATCGGTGTGATGTCGATCGCGTTCATCTTCATCGGTCGCTTCGCGGCGAACCTGGTGCAGAGCGTGTCGACCTTCGCCGTACTGATCATCACCTGCACCACGCCATGGATGGTGATCATGATCATCGGCCTGGTCGTGCGTCGTGGCTTCTATTGCCCGGATGATCTGCAAGTGTTCACTCGCGGCGAGAAAGGTGGTCGTTACTGGTTCACGCACGGCTGGAACTGGCGTGGCCTGGGTGCCTGGATCCCGAGCGCACTGGTGGGTCTGTGCTTCGTGAACCTGCCAGGGCAGTTCGTGGGCGTGCTGGGCGATTTGGCGGGTGGCATCGACATCAGCCTGCCGGTCACCCTCGGCCTGGCGTCGCTGGTGTACCTGACGTTGCTCAGCCTGTTCCCGGAATCACGGGAAGTGTTCGGCCCGCAGGATGCACGCAGCAAGGGTTCGAATTCGCTCGGTAAATCGGCGGTTCGACAAGCCGCCTGATCAAACGCATTACCTGTGGCCAACACATGACCTGTGGGAGCGGGCTTGCCCGCGATGAACGATGACGCGATCTGTCTGACAGATCGGTGTACTCCCATCGCGGGCAAGCCACGCGCCCACAGGAATTGATGTTCCCGCAGGGATTGATTTTCGCTTCAACATAAAAAAGACAATCGGAGACACGCCAACATGGCACTGGATTTATTCGTCGTACTCATCTACGCAGCCGCAATGCTGATACTCGGCTACTACGGGATGCGTAAGGCCAAGACCAACGAAGACTTTTTGGTCGCCGGCCGGAACCTCGGCCCGAGCCTGTACATGGGTACCATGGCCGCCACCGTACTGGGCGGCGCGTCCACCGTCGGCACCGTACGCCTGGGCTACGTCCACGGCATTTCCGGTTTCTGGCTTTGCGCCGCACTGGGTTGCGGGATCGTGGCGCTGAACCTGTTCCTCGCCAAACCACTGTTGAAACTGAAGATCTACACCGTTACCCAGGTGCTGGAAAAACGCTACAACCCGATGGCCCGTTCCGCGAGCGCGGCGATCATGCTGGCCTATGCACTGATGATCGGCGTGACCTCGATCCTGGCGATCGGCACGGTCCTGCAAGTGCTGTTCGGCCTGCCGTTCTGGGTCTCGGTATTGCTCGGTGGCGGCGTCGTGGTGATCTACTCGGCGATCGGTGGCATGTGGTCCCTGACCCTGACCGACATCGTCCAGTTCGTGATCAAGACCGTAGGCCTGATGTTCATCCTGTTGCCGATCTGCCTGTATCGCGTCGGCGGCTGGGATGAGTTGGTGCTGAAACTGCCGGCAACTGCCTTCAGCTTCACCACCATCGGTTGGGACACCATCATTACCTACTTCATGATCTACTTCTTCGGCATCCTGATCGGTCAGGACATCTGGCAACGGGTGTTCACCGTCAAGTCTGCCAAAGTCGCCCAGTACGCCGGTACGTTCGCCGGTTTCTACTGCATCCTTTACGGACTGGCCTGCGCCCTGATCGGCATGGCCGCTCACGTGCTGATCCCGGACCTGGACAACGTCAACAACGCCTTCGCCGCCATCGTCAAACTGTCCCTGCCGGACGGTATCCGTGGCCTGGTGATCGCCGCTGCACTGGCGGCCATGATGTCCACCGCCAGCGCCGGCCTGCTCGCCGCTGCCACCACCCTGACCGAAGACCTGCTGCCGAAACTGCGTGGCGGTAAACAGTCGAGCCTGGGCATCAACCGCCTGTTCACCCTGCTGACCGGTATTGTTGTGCTCGGTATCGCGCTAGTGGTGAACGACGTGATCAGCGCGCTGACCCTGGCTTACAACCTGTTGGTCGGTGGCATGTTGATCCCGCTGATGGGTGCGATCTTCTGGAAGCGCGCAACCACCGCCGGCGCTATCGCCAGCATGGGCATGGGCTTCGCTACCGCGCTGGTGTTCATGTTCAAAGACGGTCTGGACGCCAACACCCCGATCTACTACAGCCTCGGCGTCGGCCTGGTGAGCTTCGTGCTGGTCAGCTTGCTGTCCCCGCGCCCGGCAGCCGTGGCCAGCCCCGCCTAAGCTGAACATAACGACTTGATGCTTTCTTCGACGGGTGTGGCGTCGGTTGCCACATCCGTTTTTTTTCGCCTGAAGGAAAATGCTTATGAAGATCGTCAGCCGCGACCAGTGGTTCGAAGTCAAACAGCTCAGTGACGGCATTCGGCTGATTCACGAGCCTTACATCCGGCCCTTCTATCGCTGCAACCTCTGGCACGTTCAGGGCCGCGACAAAGACCTGTTGCTGGACAGCGGGTCCGGGCTGGTCAGCCTGCGCGAGCAATTGCCGTGGATCACCGAGCGGCCGTTGGTGGCGGTGGCCAGTCACTGCCATTTCGACCACATTGCCGGACATCACGAATTCCCCGAACGGCTGGTGCATCCGGCCGAAGCACAGATTCTTGCTCACCCCGATGGCGATAACACGCTGAGTACGGCGTTTGTCGGTGACGACATGTTCGAAGCGCACCCGGACTGTCCGTTGTGCTACGCCGAATACCGGGTCAAAGCCGCGCCGGCCACCGGCATGATTGAAGAAGGCGACGTACTGGATCTCGGTAATCGTGTGCTGCAGGTTCTGCACACACCGGGGCATTCACCGGGCGGCATCAGCCTGTATGAAGCGGCGACCGAAACGTTGTTCAGCGGCGACATCATCTACGACGGCCCGCTGATCGAAGATGCCTACCACTCCAATCTCGACGACTACGCCCGCAGCCTGCAGCGCTTGCGCGAGTTGCCGATCCGCACGGTTCACGGCGGGCATTTCGGCAGCTTTTCCGGAGAGCATTTGCGCACGATGATTGACGAGTGGCAGCGCTCACATGCCTGAAGCCTGCTGTACTCAACGTCAGGGAAAACAACAATAACGCCCTCGAAGAACAACCATGAAAAGAGCCGCCGTTCGCGCCGCCGTGCATCGTTTCATCAGCCGCCTGCTGGAGCGTCAGGATGACTTCGACGACAACGCCAGCCTGGCGCAGATGGGATTGGATAAGCAGGACATCGAAGAGTTGATCTTCCATCTGGAAGATGAGCTGGGGTTAACGGCGTTTACGGCGGAAGAAGACCAGATGCTCAAGACCGCCCGGACGGCGAATGACTTGAGCCGGTTTTTGATCGAGATCGGGCGGCATTGAAGTCCGCCCACTCTTTTGGATTTGCGTCTGCGCCGCCGAACGCGGCCTCGCGGGCTCGGCAGCGGCTACAAACACTACTTGCGCCGCGTTACCGGCGGCGCTGCTGGCGTCGGCGTTGTTCGTCGTCAGTACGAATAGGCACAGGTTGCAGAGGCGGTTCAATCAAACCGAGTGCAACACCCAGATCGTGCAGCCAGTTTTGGATTTTCTCTTTCATGGTGCCCCCTTCAGGGTAGTGCCGAGCGACCGGAATTCTGTAGCCGCTTCGCACTGATAATAGTCCGAAGTCCTACGTATTGCTCGTCCAAATCCGCAATGATCTGTTACTGAATTGAACAAAATACTTGACCATTAGTTCAAGCAATCGCTCGATCCCGAACCGCTGTCGATGGATAGACCGCTTGCTGTTGTTCGATCCAGGCATTCAGGTTGGCCCCGACCATGCCCTTGCGCCACATCAGCCAGGTGGTTGCGCGGGCAAACGGCTCGGCCAACGGGTGCACCGCCACGCTTTCACGGCCCGGCAGGCTGGCGAGCATCGACTCCGACATCAACGCCACCCCTGAACCCGCAATCACGCAGGCGAGCATCCCCGGGTAGGACTCGATCTCCATCGCCCGGCCCATCGCGGCGTGGTCGTGAGCAAACCAGGCCTCCAGACGCATCCGGTACGAACAGCCTTGCCGAAACGTGAACACCGACCGGCCTTCAACATCCCGCGCACTGTGCACCGGCGGATGATCGGCCTCGCTGATCAGCACCAGCCGTTCGTCGCACAATGGCACGCCGTCCAGGCCTGCCAATTCCAGCGGGCCATCCACCAGCGCGGCATCGAGACGACCGGTGAGCAAACCTTCAAGCAATTCGCCGCTGGGCCCGGACTGCACCTGCAGGTTCACCGCCGGGTACGTGCGGTGATAACGCGCCAACAACTCGGGCAGATGAATCGCCGCCGTGCTGTACATGGTGCCCAGCACGAAATCCCCGGCCGGTTGCCCGCCCTGCACCGCCGCACTGGCTTCGTCATGCAGGGCGAAGAGCTTGGCGGTGTAGTCCAGCAGGACTTTTCCCGCAGGCGATAACTGCAAACGCTGACGCTCGCGGACGAAAAGTTCTACGCCCAGTTGCTCTTCAAGCTGTTTGAGCCGGGTCGACAGGTTTGACGGCACCCGATGCAAACGCTCGGCGGCGCGGGTGATCGAGCCTTCCTGCGCGACCGCCTGAAAGATCCGTAATTGGCTGAACTCCACGATATTCTCCAATTCAGAACAAGTTACTCACTATTATTCATTTTTAAAGAAAGTCAATCAGTCCTAGCCTGACGGTCATTGATCCTCTGCTGGAACTCAGACCATGTCCCCTCTGATCCGCTTGTCCGCCAGTTTTATCGCCCTGATGATGGCCATGGGCATCGGGCGTTTCGCCCTCACCCCGCAAATGCCGCACTTGCTCAGCGAAGGCCAGATCGACCTGACCGCCGCCGGTCTGATTGCCGCCGCCAACTACCTCGGCTACTTCGTCGGCGCCGTGGATGCAATGTTCTCCCGTCGCCCGGAGCAAGTCCGGCGACGTCTGCTGGGAGGCTTGTGGCTGTGCGTGCTACTGACCTTGGCGTCGTTCTGGGCCAACGGTTTCTGGTCGCACCTTGTGTTGCGCTTCGGCACCGGCGTCGCCAGTGCGTGGGTGTTGGTGATGATTACGGCGTTGAGCCAGCCACTGGCCGCAGCCGCCGGACGTCCACGCCTCGGCGCTCTGGTATTTGCCGGACCGGGTCTGGGGATTTTTCTGACAGGGTTGCTGGCTTTGGGCTCGAACCTGCTGGGGCAGACCTCTGCCACCTTGTGGCTGGTCTACGCCGGCGTAGGGCTGGCGATGCTGCTTGGGATCCTGCCTTTCCTGCCGCAGCCTGGCGCGAGTGCGCCCACCGTGCAACACGCCGTCACATCGGGCAATCAAGGCATCGGCCGTCTGGCGTTGATCTACGGCTTGTACGGTTTGGGCTACATCATCCCGGCCACGTTTCTCTCGCAAATGGCCAGCGCACAGTTTCATGGCCAATGGCAGGCCGACCTGTTCTGGCCGTGCTTCGGCTTGGCGTCGGCCATCGGCGTGGTGCTGGTCAGCCTGCGTCGACAAACCGCGAATGGCACGCGTCACTGGCTGATAACCACATTGTGGCTTCAAGCGGCCGGGGTGTTCGCCTGCCTGTTGGGCAGCGGTCCGGGCCTGGCATTGGGGGTGATCCTGTGCGGCACGCCGTTCCTCGCCTGCATGCAACTGGTGATGCAACGTTCGCGGGAACTGGCGCCCCACGCCGCCCAGCGCAATGCCGGGCTGCTGACAGCGTGCTTTGCCGTGGGCCAACTCAGCGGGCCGTTGCTGGCAGCCTTGAGCAGCCACTTCAGCGGCGGATTGGCGCCAGCGCTGGTATTCGCCGGCAGCGGCTTGCTCATCGCCGGCGGGCTGTTACTTCGTCCGGTCAGTGCTGCCCAAGGGCTTTGCGCAAACGACGGCGCACCCACTGCTCAGCGCTGACAAAGGTGATGCCAAGCAACACCAGTACGGCACCGATGACGAAGTTGAGGCTCAATTTTTCACCCAGCAGCACCACGCCGAACGTGACGCCGAACAGCGGCGTCATGAACGAAAACACCGCCAGATTCGCCGCCAGGTAACGGCGCAGCAGCCAGAACCACGTCAGGTAGCTGAAGAACGACACCACCAACCCCTGAAACAGCACGCTCGCCACCGCAAACGTGGTCAGGCTGACATGGGTGACCTGACCACTGAGCATCGCGATCAGCAGCAGGCCGACGAATCCGACGATCAGTTGATAAAACAGGGTCAGGGTGACGGGTGCTTCCGACAGTCGCGAGGCGCGCACCACTACTGTGGTCGCGCCCCAGGAAGCACCGGCCAGCACGCCCAATGCATCGCCCATCAACATGCGGTGATCGAGGTTGTCCCAGGACACGCCACCCGCAAAGGCAACGGCGATCCCGACGAAGGCGAGGAAAATCCCCAGCCACTGCACGGGCCTCAAACGCTCACTGGGCAGCAGCCAGTGCACGCCCAACGCGGTGAAGATGGGCGCGGTGTAAAGGAACACCGACATGTGCGCGGCCGTAGTCAGTTGCAAACCTTCGGAAATGAAGTAGAACTCCAGGCCGAACAATGCTCCGGCCAGCAAGCCGCCGCGCCAAGTGCTACCGACCTGATCCCAGCCGCCCTTCCAGCAGATCAACAGTCCTACAAGCAACGCGGAAATACCCGACCGCCCCGCCGCTTGCATCACGGGTGCAATATCGGGCGCCGCCCACTTGATCATGACCTGTTGCACACCCCAGATCAGGCACAGCCCGATCATCACTTGCAGGGCAAACCCATCGGCGCTACGCCGGGTGGCGCTCACCGGAACACCTCGACAACACAATCCATGGCAGTGACTCGACAGTAAAAAGCAAAGCCCCGGCGTGCTTGTTCAAAAAGCATCGCCGGGGCGAAAAATTATGCTGTCGATTATTAACCAGATGGCCAGAAAATGCCGCCTGAACGGGACCTTTAAATTCCCGATTGCGTCATCCGGCGGTGGCCACCGCTACGGTTTGCTGGGTTTGTTCGCGCCAGGCCAGCACGAGATACAGGGCGCCCCCGAGGAAGCAGCCAGTGAACCAGGCGAAGTTCGCCATCGGTTGCAATACAGGGGTAAAGGTAATGGCCACGCCCGTGAAGGTTGCAGGAATCAGCGCTTTAACCGCCGTCCAATTGACCCCGCCGCTGTAGTAATACTTACCGTTGGGGCCATCATCGAACAGCGCATCGACGTCAATTTGCTGTTTTTTGATCAGGTAGTAATCCACCAGCAGAATCCCGAACAGCGGACCGATGAACGCCGCCAACACGTCGAGGGTGTAGTGAATCACTTCGGGGTTGTTGAACAGGTTCCACGGGGTGATGAAGATCGAGGCCACGGCCGCAATCATCCCGCCGGCACGCCAGCTGATTTTGCTCGGGGCGACGTTGGCGAAATCGAATGCAGGGGACACAAAGTTGGCGACGATGTTGATGCCGATGGTCGCGGTGACAAAGGCGAAGGCGCCGAGCAGCACGGCCACGCTGTTGTCGATGCGCGCCACAGTGGCAATCGGGTCGTGCAGCATTTCACCGAACACCGGCAAGGTCCCGGAAACGATGACCACCGTAACCAGGGAGAAGGCCAGAAAATTCACCGGCAAGCCCCAGAAATTTCCACGCCGCACGTCTTTCATGCTTCGGCAGTAGCGACTGAAGTCACCGAAATTCAGGGTCGGACCGGAAAAGTAAGACACCACCAGCGCCGTGGCGACAATCACTTGTCCGAACGCTTCCCAGCCGGACAGGGATTTTTCCGCAAGGGTGAAACTGATGTTGCTCCAGCCGGCCTGCCAGACGATCCAACCCGCGAGCATGAACATCACGCCATACACCACCGGTCCTGCCCAATCGATGAAACGTCGGATCGACTCCATGCCGGCCCAGAACACCAACGCCTGGACACACCACAAGCTAAGGAAACCGAACCAGCCCAGGTAGGACAAACCGGCGAAATGCGGTTCGGCGTAGGCCGCCATTGCAGGAAAGAATCGCAATACAACGATGATCAAGGCGCTGGACGCCAGGTACGTCTGAATTCCGTACCAGGCCACGGCGATCAGTCCGCGGATAACCGCAGGAATATTCGCCCCGAACACGCCGAAGGCCAGTCGGCAGATCACCGGGTATGGCACCGCCGCTTGTTGGCTCGGCTTGGCCACCAGGTTGGCGATCAGTTGCACGATGCAGATCCCGCCAAGCAATGCGATCAATACCTGCCAACTGGCCAGGCCCAGGGCGAACAGGCTGGCGGCGAACACATAACCACCGACGCTGTGCACATCGCTCATCCAGAAAGCGAAGATGTTGTACCAATTCCATTTCTGCGGCAGCGGCCCCAGATCCTCGTTATACAGGCGGGGGCTGTAGCCGTTGGGCAATTGCTCGGTCATCGCGGGGCTCCTCGAAACAGCCCCCGGAATTGATGCAGCAACCACACTGCACACGGGAGCTGGCATGGTTTGTATACGAGTTGCTACGCAGAATGCGTGCCATGCGACTAGAACCTGTGACAAACCGGTCTTTCAGCGCCAGATAGCGTCAAGCAATTAGGGGTTGAAGCTCACGACAATGCCCATGAACAGGGCAACCCCGCCAGCAAACGGTGCAGAATTTTATGTATACAACCGAATAAGTGGCTGCTGCGCAGCCAATCGCGAGCAGGCTCACTCCCACATTTGATTGTTGTCGTACCAAATATTTGTAATCACTGAAGATCAATGTGGGAGCGAGCCTGCTCGCGATGGCGTCACTGCAAACCGCCGAGATGCTAGGCCTTGCGCGCAGCCCAGAATCCAATAGAACAGGCCACACACGTCGCAAAAGTACCCCAGGCCATGTCCATCAACGCCAACTGCGCCGACCACCCGTGCAACGTCGCCCAATTACTCAAGTCATACGTGCCGTAAGCCACCAGCCCCAGCAACGCGCCCAACGCCGAGGCACGTCGCCAGGTTTTCGCCGGCAACACCACGAACACCACGCAACCGAATACATAAAGCAGATAGAACACCGCTGCCGGGGCCAGCAGCGGTGAATCGAGCATCAGCGAACCGAGCAGCGCCCGATAAGTGGGCGCCATCAACACGCCAAGCCAGAGGCCGTCGAGCACGAGAAACGCCAGCAGGGTGCCAGCGTATGCCCACAGTGATTTCTTCATAGCCGCTCAACCCCATGCCATCGACCTGCATGGGGCCGATGCGAGGTCAGCTTAGTTCAATGCGATCGGCATGAATGACGATCTGGCCATTCTTGTACAGCGCGCCGATGGCCTTCTTGAAGTTGCCTTTGCTGACGCCGAACAGATTGGTAATCACGGTCGGGTCGCTCTTGTCGCTGACCGGCAGGGTGCCGTTGTTTTCACGCAACTTGGCAAGGATCTTCGAATTGAGGCTGGTGGCCGCTTCTTCGCCGACCGGTTGCAGACTCAGGCTGATCTTGCCGTCGGCACGGACTTCTTTGATAAAGCCCTTCTCTTCTTTGCCGGCGCGCATGAACTTGAAGATTTCGTTCTTGTGAATCAGGCCCCAGTGCTTGTTGTTGATGATCGCCTTGAAGCCCATATCGGTCGCTTCGGCCACCAGCAAATCAACTTCCTGACCAGGGGTGTAATTGGCCGGGGTCTTGTCCAGGTAGCGATCCAGACGCGCCGTCGCGGTGATGCGGCGGGTGTGTTTGTCGAGGTAGACGTGAACCACGACATATTCGCCGGCCGTCATCTGGCGCTTTTCTTCGGAGTACGGCAGCAGCAGATCCTTCGGCAGACCCCAATCCAGGAAAACACCGATGCTGTTGACTTCAACGACTTTCAAACTGGCGAACTCACCGACCTGAACTTTCGGCTTTTCGGTAGTTGCGATGAGTTTGTCATCGCTGTCCAGATAAATAAAAACGTTAAGCCAATCTTCATCTTCGCTGGGAATATCTTTGGGAATATAACGATTAGGCAGAAGAATCTCGCCTTCCGCGCCACCGTCCAGATATAAACCGAAGTTAGTGTGTTTAACCACTTGCAAACTGTTGTAACGCCCGACTAAAGCCATTTCCAATACCCTCATTGCGTGGGCGACATTCTACCCGGTTTTGCGGGCGGCGTTTCCGTGGCCAGCCCGGTGACACCGGAATTTCTTCCGAACGCCTTGATTTCCGTGGGTTCTGCCGGTTGTGTCTGGCCGCTCGTCAGACCGCACGGATGACTTCTGCCCTCCTCACCCGATCAAACGGCTGAATTTCATCCCCCTTGTTCTTAGTTAAAACAGCGGCTTAGGGGCTTATTTCGAATAATAATCGGCGAATAAATACGCCCTACGATGTGTATTTTGAGGGGATATTTACCAAGCAATTGTCAAGTATTTCCTGTACGATGCCTGGCCAAGTTAATTTTCTACAGGTTAATGGCCGCCATGCGTGTAAAAGCATCCAACAGCAAAGCAAAGCCAGCTCCAGCCGTTGAAACCAGCGAATCAATCAACAACCAGATCGCTGCGTTCCTCAAGTCCGGCGGCGAGATCCAGCAAATTGCCAAAGGCGTCAGCGGCCAGACGTTCGGCCCGTCCAAGCAGATTACGCTGGGCAAGAAGTAACACCCCGCGTTAACTGGTCCATAAGCGCTTTGAGCTTCGAAGCGCTTGGACTGGAACCCTCCCCGCAACACCCCGCAAAACCCATCTAATTTTCAAAAATCGACGAACGGCCTTCGATGCCGAGCATTCGCCGGTATGCTTGCACACGTCTAGATCAAGCGTTTCAGTAGGTTTTAGTTCCTGCTCCGCGGTCATGGAGTGACGCATGCTCAAACCCTCCTGTTTATTACTCGGCACCCTGTTGTGGTGTTCGTTCGCCAACGCGCAAGTCTTCCAGCGCGAATTGGGCGATTTCGATCTCAAACTTGGCACCACTGCCAGCCGCAGCATGGCGCAGGGACTGGTCAAGCCTTCCAGCACCGGCTCGTTTCACGGTGGACTCGACCTGAGCCACAACAGCGGCTTCTATGTGGGCCAATGGGCACCCAGCATGGGCCTGACGCCTGGGGCCAACCTTGAAGTCGACTCCTACATGGGCTTCAAACAGTCTTTCGATCATACCCTCGGCTATGAAGTCGGCATGATCCATTACAGCTATCCGAAAGTGGACACCCTCGACAGCCAGGAGCTGTTCGGTGGCCTGACTTTTCTGGGCAGCCGTTTCGGCGCAGCATTCAGCAACGACCCCGACAAACAGAACAGCACCGTCTTCGCCGACCTGGGCGGCAATCAGCCGTTCGGCATCGGGATCAGCATGAAATACACCACCCACCAGCTCAACACCCCGGTGTCCGTCGACGGCGGGTATGTCGGCAGTTTCACCGATTGGTCGGTGCAACTTTCCCGGCCCTTCATGGGCGTCGACCTGGACTTGATCTACAGTGGATCCAGCCTCAGCGGCGGCGATTGCTCGGCCTATTCCGGGCACAACAGCCAATGCGACGGACTGGTCACCCTCAAGGCCGAACGCGCATTCTATTAATGGGCTGAACTGCCGCGCTCATGCAGCGCTCTTATAAGAATCCACTCAAGAAGCCAGAACTTCGCAAGGATTCGCCCCATGCCGCGCTGGTTAAAGTGTTTCGCCGTCATCATCACCCTCAGCCTCGCACTCGGTGCGTGCAGCCGCGTGGGCCTGGCCTATCGCAATCTCGATGTGATCATTCCATGGACGCTCAGCGATTACCTGGACATGAACGGCGAGCAGAAAGGCTGGTTCAACGAGCGCCTCAAAGAGCACTTGAGCTGGCACTGCAGCACACAGCTTCCGGGATACCTCGACTGGCTCGACCGCTTGCAAACCATGGTCGAGACCAATCAGGTCACCGACGCCGCGCTGCAAACCCGCACAGAGGAAGCGAAAGCAGCCATCGCTCAGACCGCCCGGGAAATCACCCCGTCGGCCATCGAATTGTTACAGGGGCTGGACGACAAACAAGTCGCAGAGATGAACGACGCCTTCGCCAAGGATCAGCGCAAGCGCCAGGAGGAATACCTGAAACCAACGCTCGATCAGCAGATCAAGGAACGTAGCGAGCGCATGGTAAAACGCCTGAATGACTGGCTCGGCCCACTCAGCCCGACCCAGCAACAACGGGTGGTCACGTGGTCGAAAGCCTTGGGCGACCAGAACACCCAATGGATCGCCAACCGCGCCCACTGGCAGAAACAGTTCAGTGCCGCGGTCGAGCAACGGCATAGTCCAGAGTTCCCACAGCGAATCGAGACACTTCTGGTCAATCGCGAGAGCTTATGGACACCGGCTTACCGTCAGGCCTACGCCAATACTGAGGCTCAGGCACGGGGATTGATTGTGGATCTGATGGCCGAGAGCACGCCGGCGCAACGCCAGCGGCTGTTGAAAAAGATCGAAGGGGTGAGGAAGGACTTCAACGATCTGAAGTGCCTGAAAGCCGCTAAACAAGGCTAAGCGCAATACGAAACAAATGTGGGAGCAGGCTCGCTCCCACATTGATATGAGGGGCATTCAGGCAATCTGCGCCTTCGACGCCACCTCATCAAACGTCACCACATCCAGCGCATCTTCCTGCTCATCCAATACCTGGCGCGGATGGTCATTACCCGGAATGCTGCTGTCGATCAGGCTCAACAAACTCGAGCCCCGTGGCGTCAAAATGTAATTGGAGCCCGTACCGCCCTGCTCTTCAGGCCGAGACTCAATGTAGCCGCGCTGCAGTAGCAACTTTTCGTACTCGCCGGCCACCGCTTTCAGGTGATCCAGGTTTTCCGTCTGCTCACCTTCCGTAGCTTTCTCGGCTGCGTAATCTTCGGCATAAGCCCGTGGGGTGTAGCTGGCAGCACCGTTCTGCACTTCGTGCAGCAAGCGTTCAATCAAATCCCAGTTGTAAGTTGTCATCCTGATTCAACCTCCGAAGCCTGTGAGTGAAATGGCCTTCTTAAGTTGTGACCCACTGGGTGTGCAGCCGTTCAGCTGAGGTTTCGAACAGCACCGCCTGGCGGCGTGTCGAATTTGGCGTAGGTCAAACGACTAGGCTTTGTCAGTCACCTCCCAGCACATCGCAGGAGAAAGCCAATGAACATTCAGAATCATCCCGTCGTGTCCCGCGAAGAATGGCTCGTCGCCCGCAAACAACACCTGGCCCATGAAAAAGCCTTCACCAAAGAACGAGACAAACTGAGCGCCGAACGTCGCGCCCTGCCTTGGGTGAAAATCGACAAGGACTACCGCTTTCAGGGCCCGAACGGCGAACTGAAACTCGCCGACCTGTTCGGTGGCCGCAGCCAACTGGTCATCTACCACTTCATGTTCGCCGCAGGATGGGACGAAGGCTGCCCCGGTTGCTCGTTCCTGTCCGATCACATTGACGGCGCTAACCAGCACCTGGCCCATCATGACGTCGCCGTGGTGGCGGTTTCCCACGCACCGTTCGCCGAATTCCAGGCATTCAAACGGCGTATGGGCTGGAAATTTGATTGGGTGTCGTCAGATGGCAGCGACTTCAATTACGACTTCGGCGTATCAGCCCGAGCCGAAGATGTTGTCGCCGGTAGAGCTACGTACAACTACGAAAAGTCTGACGGCGCCGAGGAAGAACTCCCTGGTCTCAGTGTGTTTTATCGCAATGAAGCGGGAGAGATCTTCCACACTTATTCCACTTATGCGCGAGGTCTGGACATGTTGGTCGGGGCCTATAACTACCTCGACCTGACGCCCAAGGGCCGTAATGAAGAGGAAATCATGGAGTGGGTGAGGCATCACGACAAATATGAAGACAAGGGGCCACAGAGTTGCTGCCATGGGGGATAGCCGGTAGACAGCGAGTCGCGGTCAACACAGGCAAGCCTGCGGCATTGACGTACACCTTTCCGCCGGCCTTTGTTGAGGTATTTCCGAAGAGCGATGCGTCCTACAGCCAGATGAACTTTCAGCTACCCGCAACCTCAACCGTTTAACCGCCCAATACGGAATTCGAGGCTTGCTATGAAAACCCTGATAACGCTCACCCTCGCCGCCACGTTTGCCTGCGCCCTCCCCGCCTGGGCCTGCACGCCAGAGGAAGCCACCGCCAAGCGCGAACAGCTGGCCAAGGAAGTGTCCAGGCTCACCGAACAGAATCCGACCAAGGCCAAAGAGATCAACGCCGAGTTGCAGAAGATGGATTTGGGCACCGCCAGCAAGGATTTGCCGGACAAGTGCCAGTTGATTGATCAGCGTCTGAAGGAGTTGCAAACGGCAGACAAAAAAGTCGAAGGCTGATCAGTCGTTAAATCCTGGGCATAAAAAAACCGGACATCAGTCCGGTTTTTTGTGGATCGCTACAACAGCTTATTCAGCTGCTGGCGCTTCCGGCTTGCGGCGCTTGAGTGGCGCCATGCCGTCCTTGCTGACCAGCGACAGTGCGTCGGTCTTCGGCCGGTTAGCGATCTTGCGCTTGGTCGGTGCCTTGGCGCCGGTTTTCTTCTTGTCGCCCTTGGCGTCGACCTTTTTCTTCTTCACGCCAACGGCTTTGCCCGAGGCCTTGACCTTTTTCGGTCCGCCGTAAGTGCCTTTGACTTCCTTGATGGTGCGGCGCTCGAAGCTCTGCTTGAGGTAGCGCTCGACGCTCGACATCAGGTTCCAGTCGCCGTGGCAGATCAGCGAGATGGCCAGGCCATCGTTGCCGGCGCGGCCGGTACGACCGATGCGGTGAACGTATTCGTCGCCGCTGCGCGGCATATCGAAGTTGATCACCAGGTCCAGGCCTTCCACGTCGAGGCCGCGAGCGGCGACGTCGGTGGCGACGAGGATCTTCACGCCGCCTTGCTTCAGGCGGTCGATGGCCAGCTTGCGGTCCTTCTGGTCCTTGTCACCGTGCAGGACGAACGCTTTGTAGTCCTGCGCCACCAGGCGGCCGTAGATACGGTCGGCCATGGCCCGGGTGTTGGTGAACACGATGGCCTTCTGATAGGTCTCGTTGGCCAGCAGCCAGTTGACGATCTGTTCTTTGTGCTGGTTGTGGTCAGCGGTAATGATCTGCTGACGGGTGGTCGCGTTCAGATCGCTGACGTTGTTCAGCTGCAAGTGTTCCGGATTGTTCAGGACCTTGGCGACCATCTCGCGCAGACCCGAACCGCCGGTAGTGGCGGAGAACAGCATGGTCTGCTGGCGGTTGGTGCACTCTTCCACCAGGCGCTGGACGTCTTCGGCAAACCCCATGTCGAGCATGCGGTCGGCTTCGTCGAGGACCAGCACTTCGACTTCCTTGAGGTCGAGGTTGCCGGCGTTCAGTTGCTCGATCATCCGGCCCGGCGTACCGATCAGGATGTCTGGCACTTTGCGCAGCATGGCGGCCTGGACCTTGAAGTCTTCACCGCCGGTGATCAGGCCGGACTTGATGAAAGTGAACTGCGCAAAGCGCTCGACTTCCTTGATGGTCTGCTGCGCCAGTTCGCGGGTCGGCAGCAGGATCAGGGTCTTGATGCTGACGCGGACTTTCGCCGGGCCGATCAGACGGTTGAGGATTGGCAAAACGAATGCAGCGGTCTTGCCGCTACCGGTTTGCGCTGTCACCCGCAGGTCACGCCCTTGGAGCGCCAGCGGAATAGCCGCTGCTTGCACTGGCGTTGGCTCGACAAATTTAAGCTCGGCCACGGCTTTGAGCAGGCGTTCGTGCAGGGCGAATTGGGAAAACACGGGTGCTACCTCGAAGAAATACAAAAAAACAGCTGCATAGGGTAACGGTTTCGAGCGCGAAGGCCGAGTGTCTTTATACAAACGACGGTAAACAGTGGCTTTTTTGTTGCCCGATTTGTCTCCAAACGTCATGCAATGCGTCTTAAATGCTCTAATCGCCCCGTCGCGTCCCATAGAAGAACCGTTTTCGCCCATGGATATCAAACAGCTCTGGCTCAACGCCCAAGACCTTTGGGGTGCCCTCGATCAGCACCCGCTCCTGCATTCCAGCCTGGCGCTGATCCTGCTGCTGATGATTGCGCTGGTCCTCGGACGAGTGGCGCGCTACCTCATTCTGCATGCGACCAAAATCCTCGGTCGCCAGCCAGCGCTGCACTGGATCAACGACTTTCGTCACAACAAAGTGTTTCATCGGCTGGCGCAGATGACGCCCTCGCTGGTGATCCAGTTCGGCCTGCATCTGGTGCCGGAATTGAGCAAGACCAGCCTGATTTTCCTCGGCAATGTCGCGCTGTCGTTCACCATTCTGTTCCTGTTGCTGGCGGTCAGTGCCCTGCTCAGCGCCCTTCTGGACATCTACGCGCGTACCGAGCATGCCCGCACCCGCTCGATCAAAGGCTACGTGCAACTGACGAAAATGGTGCTGTATGTGTTTGGCGCGATCATCATCGTCGCCACGCTGATCGACCGTTCGCCGCTGTTGCTGCTGTCCGGCCTGGGCGCCATGTCGGCGGTGATTCTGTTGGTCTACAAGGACACCCTGCTGTCGTTCGTTGCCAGCGTGCAACTGACCAGCAACGACATGCTGCGGGTCGGCGACTGGATCGAGATGCCGCAAGTCGGTGCCGACGGTGACGTGGTGGACATCACGCTGCACACGGTGAAAGTGCAGAACTTTGACAAGACCATCGTCTCCATTCCGACCTGGCGCCTGATGTCCGAGTCGTTCAAGAACTGGCGCGGCATGCAACAGTCCGGCGGACGACGGATCAAGCGCAGCCTGTTCATCGACGCCAGTGGCGTGCGCTTCATCCGCGATGACGAGGAGTTGAAGTTGTCCCAGGTTCACCTGCTGACCGACTACATCAGCCGCAAACAGGCCGAACTCAAGGCCTGGAACGAGGCTCAGGGCAATGTCGCGGCGATGTCCGCCAACCGTCGGCGGATGACCAACATCGGCACCTTCCGCGCCTATGCGTTGGCCTATTTGAAGAGTCACCCGGAGGTCCAGCCGAACATGACGTGCATGGTCCGCCAGATGCAGACCACCGCCCAAGGCATCCCGCTGGAAATCTACTGCTTCACTCGCACCACGGCGTGGGCCGATTACGAGCGGATTCAGGGGGATATTTTCGATTACCTGCTGGCGGTGCTGCCGGAGTTTGGCTTGAGCCTGTATCAGCAACCGAGTGGTGGGGATTTGCGAGCGGGGTTACTGCCGGCCATGTTGGGCGCAAGCCACATTCCCGAAGCCGAAAAACACATCATGTAAACACCGCAGAACCCAATGTGGGAGCGGGCTTGCTCGCGAAGGCGGTGTGTCAGTCAAAGCAGATGTCGACTGACACTTCGCCTTCGCGAGCAAGCCCGCTCCCACATGGACTTGCATTGTTTTGCGAGGTTGGCGGGTTACTTGATCTGACGCTGCGGCGCCTTGTGCACCATGGTGTAAGCGTAATCCACGCCCATGCCATACGCGCCGCTGTGTTCCAGCACCAATTCCATTACCGCTTCATAAGTGTCCTTGTGTGCCCAATCACGCTGATACTCAAGCAGGACCTGTTGCCAGGTTACCGGTACCGCACCGGCCTGAATCATCCGCTGCACCGACATGTCGTGTGCTTCCTTGCTGGTGCCGCCGGATGCATCGGTGACGATGTATACCTCGTAGCCTTCAGCCAATGCTTCGAGTGCCGGGAAGGTCAGGCAGACCTCGGTCCACAGCGCGGCAATGATCAGCTTCTTGCGGCCGGTGGCTTTCACTGCGTCAACCAGTGCCTTGTCTTCCCACGAGTTCATCGAGGTGCGCTCGATCGGCTTTTGCTCCGGGTGAACTGCCAGCAACTCAGGCCAGATGTAACCGCTGAAGCTTTCAGTTTCAACCGAGGTGTAGATGGTCGGCACGTTGAAAATCTTGGCGGCCTTGGCCAGGCCTACCGTGTTGTTCTTCAGCGTTTGACGGTCGATTGACTGCACGCCAAAAGCCATTTGTGGCTGGTGGTCGATCAGGATCAGGGCGGAGTTGGTTGGGTTGAGCAGTTCACGAATAGACATGGCGCGTTCCTTTTGATGTCGATTTTTCAAAGTCAGTAATGGGTGAGTCGACGTTGCCGTCAGCGGCTTTGTCGTCGGCTTGGATGTCACTTTAGAAGCTGGCACAAAAAGGGACAATCCCATAAAATCGAGAATCATTGATTCTAAAATAGGGACAATCATGGATCGCATCGAATGCATGCGCGCCTTTGTCGTCACGGTCGGCGAGAATGGTTTTGCCGCGGCTGCACGGGCAATGGATGTGCCGCGATCAAAAGTCAGTAAACAGATTCAGGCGCTGGAGGAAGCCATCGGTGTGCAATTGCTGCAGCGCACTACCCGCAGCCTGCACTTGACCGAGGCTGGTGCCGAATACTTCGAGGCAGCACGCGAAGTGCTGGCCGCACTGGACGATGCCGAACAGCGCGCGCGTAACGGCATCGGTGAATTGCGCGGAGTGTTGCGGGTCAATGCGCCGATGTCCTTCGGCCTGCGCCGACTGGGGCCGCTGATCCCGCTATTCCATGAGCAGCACCCGAACATCGAGTTGCAACTGGTGCTCAGCGACCAGCAGGTTGACCCGGTGCGTGGTGGTTTCGACGTGACCATCCGCATCGCCAGCCTGCCGGACTCGACGATGATCGCCCGGCAACTGGCGCCGGCTCCGCGCATCATGGTGGCGTCCCCGGCGTATCTGGCGCGCGCTGGCATACCGCAGACCCCGCAAGACTTGCGCGCCCATCAGTGCCTCAACTATGGGTACCTGCAAAGTGGCGTCAGCTTGCAGCTGTGTAACGGCACGGAAACTCAACGGGTCAACGTGACCGGCCCTTTACACGCCAACAATGGCGACTTGCTCGCCCAGGCCGCCGAAGCCGGCATGGGCATCGCCCTGTTGCCAAACTTCATTGTCGAGGATGCACTGGCGGCTGGTCGCCTGGTGCCGGTGATGTGTGAATGGCAGGCCCCCGCGATCACGATCAACGCGGTGTACCCTTCGGCACGTAAGGTCCCGCAGAAAACCCGGACGTTCATTGAGTTTTTGGTGGAGCAGTTATCGGAGAAATAACGCAGGGTTTAGTGTGCGATTGCAGGCTTGCGGATGCCCAACCGGCTGATCCACACCGCCGCCAGAATCACCGCCCCACCAAAGAACAATCGCCCCAACTCCTCATGCTGATTCCAGATCAGCAAATTGATCAGCAACCCCAGAGGGACATGCAGGTTATTCATCACCGCCAAGGTGCCGCCATTCACCAGGCACGCGCCCTTGTTCCACCAGTACATTCCCAACGCGGTCGAGACCAGGCCGAGGAACACCAGCACGCCCCATTGCAGCGGTGCTTCAGGCAGGAAGTTCTGTTTGCCGAACAATAGGAACGCCGGCAATACGACCGCCAACGCCCCCAGATAGAAGTAGCCAAACCGTCGATAATGCGGCAGATCGCTCGGATGTCGCGCCACCAGATGCTTGTAAAGCACCTGCCCGGCGGCGTAGGTGAAGTTGGCGAGTTGCAACAACAGGAAGCCCATGAAGAAGTCCGGATTGATCCGGTCGTAGCGAATCACTGCCGCACCCATCACGGCCACCAATGCCGCGACCAGCGCCCACGGATTGAAACGTCGGTTCAGCGCGTCTTCGATGAGGGTCACGTGCAGCGGCGTGAGGATGGTGAACAGCAACACTTCCGGCACGGTCAGCACCCGGAAGCTCAGGTACAGGCAAACGTACGTCACGCCGAACTGCAACGCGCCGATCAGCAGCATGCCGCGCATGAACGCCGGTTCCACCGAACGCCAGCGCGTCAGCGGAATAAACACCAGCCCCGCCAGCAACACCCGCACCAGTACCGCGAAGTAACTGTCGACGTGACCGGCCAGGTATTCACCGATCAGACTGAAGGAAAACGCCTGGATCAGCGTGACAAAAAGTAGATAGCCCATGCTCGCCTCGTTTCGAATGGCGGCGACGATAGCGGTTTTTGGCTATCACTGCGAACTGTCAGGCAACACAAAACCCTGTGGGAGCGAGCTTGCTCGCGATAGCGATATCACATCCAACATCAATGCCGACTGACACATTGCAATCGCGAGCAGGCTCGCTCCCGCAGTAGATGGGTATCGATTCACTAAATCGCAGGCAAAAAAAGCCCGATCTCGCTAAAGCGTTCAATCGGGCTACAGCACTCAGGAGCAACAAGTGCAAAGGGAGGTTCGATGCGCGTAAAGCCTTGAAGGGGTTTCGCCAGGTCACTTGAACATCAAGGGATTATCTGGCGATTAAAGCCTCAAGCCACTTGGGAAAGCTTGGCGTTGGCCTGGTTCAGGCCTTTCTCCTGGAAGTCACCGCCCAGGTTCATGCCTTCGGCGTGAATAAAGGTCACGTCGTGGATCCCGATGAAAGCCATTACCTGACGCAGGTACGGTTCCTGGTGATCGGCGGTGCTGCCAGCGTAGATCCCGCCGCGAGCGGTCAGCACATAAGCGCGCTTGCCGCTGAGCAGGCCTTGCGGGCCGGTGTCGGTGTACTTGAAGGTCACACCGGCACGCAGCACATGGTCGAGCCAGGCTTTCAAGGTGCTTGGGATGGCGAAGTTGTACATCGGTGCGGCCATGACCAGTACGTCGGCTGCCAACAGTTCGTCGGTCAACTCATTGGAGCGATCCAGGGCAACCTGTTCGATGTCGTTGCGTTGTTCGGCAGGTTTCATCCAGCCGCCGAGCAGGTTGATGTCCAGGTGCGGCACCGGGTTCACCGCAAGGTCACGCACGGTGATCTGGTCGGCGGGGTGGGCGGCTTGCCACTGGCTAATGAAGGTCTGGGTCAGTTGACGAGAAACCGAGTCTTGCTGACGGGCGCTGCTTTCGATGATCAGAACGCGTGACATGGGATGTAGGCTCCATCTGAGAATGCTGTAAGGCGATGGAGTGAAGGTTAAACAGAGTCATATCGATGAAAAAGCGCAAATAACTGCTATAACCCATCAACAATTTCGTTTATAAGCGGAGCATGCCGTGTGGGTGTGCTCCGCCGGGTGTCATTTAGGTAAGCACGTCAGGTCGATGCGCATCTTGATGATGGTGCGGGTGAACTTGGCGGTGGCGTTTTTGTGTTTGCCGGCGTCCACTTCGATCTTGCGGGTGCGCGGCGCTTCCGGGCCATTGCTGAACACCGCCGTACAGTTCGCATCGGTGGTGCCGTAGTTGCTCACCTTGATGGAGGCGATGTCGCTATCCGTGTCATACGCCTCGTAGTCGATGCTCATGCCGTTCAGCTTTTTTTGAACATCGACCGGATACGCAAACGCCGTCAGCGGCAGCATCGCCAGCAGCATGCAACCCGATACCACACAACAAAGCTTTTTCATTCAGCGGTCTCCAATAAGGACTGCCAGCTTAGGACAAGAGGAGCTATTCATGAAAGCGCCCCGCGTGACCCTTGATCAATGGCGAACGTTACAGGCCGTGGTCGACCACGGCGGTTTCGCCCAGGCCGCCGAAGCGCTGCACCGCTCGCAATCGTCGGTGAGCTACACCGTGGCGCGCATGCAGGACCAGCTTGGCGTACCGCTGTTGCGCATCGACGGCCGCAAGGCGGTGCTGACCGAGGCCGGCGGCGTGTTGTTGCGTCGCTCGCGACAACTGGTGAAACAGGCCAGTCAACTGGAAGACCTGGCCCACCACATGGAGCAAGGCTGGGAAGCGGAAGTACGGCTGGTGGTCGACGCCGCGTACCCGAGTGCCCGCCTTGTGCGCGCCCTGACGGCGTTCATGCCGCAAAGCCGCGGTTGCCGGGTGCGCCTGCGTGAAGAAGTGTTGTCGGGCGTCGAGGAAGTGTTGCTCGAAGGCGTGGCTGACCTGGCCATCAGCAGCTTCAGCATTTCGGGATATCTGGGGGCGGAGTTGAGCGACGTTGAATTCGTCGCGGTCGCCCACCCCGAACATGCCCTGCATCGCCTCAACCGCGAATTGAATTTCCAGGACCTTGAAAGCCAGCTACAAGTGGTGATCCGAGATTCCGGTCGCCAGCAACCTCGGGACGTCGGCTGGCTCGGCGCAGAGCAGCGCTGGACCGTCGGCAGCCTGGCCACCGCGGCAACTTTTGTCAGCAGCGGCCTGGGTTTCGCCTGGCTGCCCCGACACATGATCGAACGCGAACTCAAGGAAGGCACGCTCAAGCTGCTACCGTTGGATCAGGGTGGCAGCCGCAACCCGAGCTTCTACTTGTATTCGAACAAGGAAAAACCCTTGGGCCCGGCCACGCAGATTCTCATCGAACTGCTGCGCACCTTTGATACCGCGCCGCTGGATGCGCCGTTCGCCGCCCCTGAACAAGCCTGACACGGAGTGAAACCATGGCCTATTTCGAACACGAAGGTTGCAACCTGCACTATGAGGAATACGGCCACGGCACGCCGCTGCTGCTGGTCCACGGCCTGGGTTCCAGCACCCTGGACTGGGAAGAGCAGATCCCGGCGCTGTCGGCACGTTACCGGGTCATCGTCCCGGATGTGCGCGGCCATGGCCGCTCTGACAAACCCCGCGAGCGCTACAGCATCGCCGGGTTCAGCGCCGACCTCGTCGCCCTGATCGAGCATCTGAACCTGGGGCCGACACACTATGTCGGACTTTCGATGGGCGGCATGATCGGCTTTCAACTGGCCGTGGATCAGCCGCAATTGCTCAAAAGCCTGACCATCGTCAACAGTGCGCCCGAGGTCAAATTGCGCAGCCGTGACGACTATTGGCAATGGTTCAAGCGCTGGAGCCTGATGCGCGCCCTCAGTCTGGGCACCATCGGCAAGGCCTTGGGCGCTAAACTGTTCCCTAAACCGGAACAAGCCCAATTGCGTCAAAAGATGGCCGAGCGCTGGGCAAAAAACGACAAACATGCTTATCTCGCCAGCTTCGATGCGATCGTTGGCTGGGGGGTTCAGGAACGACTTTCAAGGGTGTCCTGTCCAACCCTCATCATCAGTGCCGACCGTGACTACACACCGGTCTCGCTGAAAGAGACGTACGTAAAACTGCTGCCCGATGCGCGGCTGGTGGTGATCGCCGATTCGCGCCACGCCACCCCGCTGGATCAGCCCGAACGCTTCAACCAAACCCTGCTCGAGTTTCTCACCGCAGTCGACACCACCCCACTCAGGATCCCTGACCCATGCTGAAAAAAATCGCCCTCGTCGCTGGCTCCGTTCTGTTTGCCGCCAACCTGATGGCCGCCACGCCTGCCAAGGCGCCGCACGTGCTACTGGATACCACCAACGGCCAGATCGAAATCGAACTGGACCCGGTCAAGGCGCCGATCAGTACCAAGAACTTCCTTGAGTACGTCGACAGCGGCTTCTACAACAACACGATTTTTCACCGTGTGATCCCGGGCTTCATGGTCCAGGGCGGCGGTTTCACTCAACAAATGCAGCAAAAAGAGACCAAGGCAGCAATCAAGAACGAATCCAAGAACGGTCTGCATAACGTGCGCGGCACGCTGTCCATGGCCCGCACTTCGGTGCCTGATTCGGCCACCAGCCAGTTCTTCATTAACGTCAAGGACAACGACTTCCTCGACCAGGGTGACGGTTACGCCGTGTTCGGCAAAGTGGTCAAGGGCATGGACGTGGTGGACATCATCGTCAACTCCCCGACCACCACCAAGAGCGGCATGAAAGACGTTCCGGCTGACCCTGTATTCATCAAGTCGGCCAAGCGCATCGACTAAACTGCACAGGAGTGCTTGAGCGGCTGCCGGTCTCTGGCGCCGCTCATTTCGTTCAAAGGAAAGCCCGCGAGCGGGCGGAGAACTGATGCTTTATCGCCGTTTTGAAAAACTGATCGACATTTTCCGTGATGCACCGACGGCGGCTCCGCCGGATCGGGTTCTCCCCTTCTATACCTATTACTTGAAGCAGGTCTGGCCGAGTTTTGCCGCCCTGCTGATCGTCGGCCTGTTTGGCGCACTGATCGAAGTGGCGCTGTTCAGCTACCTGAGCCGCATCATTGACCTCGCCCAAGGCACGCCCGACGTCAACTTCTTCAAGGAACACGGCATCGAACTGGCGTGGATGGCCGTCGTGGCGCTGATCCTGCGCCCGGTGTTCGTGGGTCTGCATGACCTGCTGGTGCATCAGACGTTGAGCCCCAGCATGACCAGCATGATTCGCTGGCAAAACCACAGCTATGTGCTCAAACAGAGCCTTAATTTCTTCCAGAACGACTTCGCCGGGCGCATCGCCCAGCGCATCATGCAGACCGGCAACTCGTTGCGCGATTCCGCCGTACAAGCGGTGGACGCGCTATGGCACGTGCTGATCTATGCGATCAGTTCGCTGGTGCTGTTTGCCGAAGCCGACTGGCGCCTGATGATTCCGCTGCTGAGCTGGATCGCCGCCTACGTCGGTGCGCTGTACTACTTCGTGCCACGCGTGAAGGAGCGCTCGGTGGTGTCCTCGGATGCGCGCTCAAAACTGATGGGGCGCATCGTCGATGGCTACACCAACATCACCACCTTGAAGCTGTTTGCCCACACCAATTTCGAACAGCAATACGCCAAGGAAGCCATTGAGGAACAGACGGTCAAAGCCCAACTGGCCGGTCGCGTGGTCACCAGCATGGACGTGGTCATTACCACCATGAACGGCTTGCTGATTGTCACCACCACGGGCCTGGCCCTGTGGCTGTGGACACAGTCGCTGATCACGGTCGGCGCCATTGCACTGGCCACCGGCCTGGTGATCCGCATCGTCAACATGTCCGGCTGGATCATGTGGGTGGTCACTGGCATTTTCGAAAACATCGGCATGGTCCAGGACGGTTTGCAGAGCATCTCGCAGCCGGTCAGCGTCACCGATCGCGATCAAGCCAAACCGCTGTCTGTCGCCCGTGGCGAAGTGCGCTTCGAGCATGTGAATTTTCACTATGGCAAGAAGAGCGGGATCATTGGCGACCTCAATCTGGACATCAAGCCGGGTGAAAAGATTGGCCTGATCGGTCCGTCCGGTGCCGGTAAATCGACGTTGGTCAACTTGCTGCTGCGCCTGTATGACGTCGAGGGCGGGCAGATTCTGATCGACGGGCAGAACATCGCCGACGTCGGCCAGGAAAGCCTGCGCGAACGGATCGGCATGATCACTCAGGACACTTCGCTGTTGCACCGCTCTATCCGCGACAACTTGCTGTATGGCAAACCCGACGCCACCGACGCGCAACTTTGGGAAGCGGTGCACAAGGCCCGTGCCGATGAGTTCATTCCCTTGCTGACGGACTCCGAAGGCCGCACCGGTTTCGATGCGCATGTGGGTGAACGCGGGGTGAAACTCTCCGGCGGCCAGCGTCAGCGGATTGCGATTGCTCGGGTGCTGCTCAAGGACGCGCCGATCCTGATCATGGACGAAGCCACCTCCGCGCTGGACTCGGAAGTCGAAGCGGCGATCCAGGAAAGCCTGGAAACCTTGATGAAGGGCAAAACCGTGATTGCCATCGCGCACCGGCTTTCGACCATCGCCCGGATGGACCGGCTGGTGGTGCTGGAAAACGGCAAGATCGCCGAAACCGGCAGCCACGCTGAGCTGCTGGCCCATGGCGGATTGTATGCTCGGCTTTGGCAGCACCAGACGGGCGGCTTTGTCGGGATCGACTGATTCCAGCTCACCACCTCCCCCCCTGTGGGAGCGAGCTTGCTCGCGATGACGGCGTAACAGTCAACATGTATGCCGATTGATACTCCGCCATCGCGAGCAAGCTCGCTCCCACAATAATCTTCGACAATCTGAAAAACCGCCACAACCCGCCAACCACGGGCTCTGGCGGTTTTTTTATCGCCACTGGAAATCCGCAAAAATCCTGCTGTACTCAGCCAAGGTTCTGGATCCGAGCCTGTCGTAACTGCAGGAAGCATCACTCAATGATAGGTCCGCCTATCAAGGACGCTCTCATGTCTCTGTTCAAACGTTCAGTCACTGAGTTGTTGGGTACGTTCTGGCTGGTGTTGGGAGGTTGCGGCAGTGCAGTCCTCGCCGCATCTTCTCCGCTTGGGATTGGAGTGCTGGGCGTGGCCATCGCGTTTGGCCTCACCGTGTTGACCATGGCGTTCGCCATTGGCCATATCTCCGGTTGTCACCTGAATCCCGCCGTCTCGGTCGGATTGTGCGTCGGGGGTCGCTTCCCGGCCAATGAGCTGCCCGCCTACATCATCGCCCAGGTCATTGGCGCGATTATCGCTGCCGCTTTGATCTACTACATCGCCAGCGGCAAGGAAGGCTTCGACCTTTCGACCGGACTGGCCTCCAACGGCTACGGCGAACATTCTCCGGGCAAATACTCGATGGCCACCGGCTTTGTCTGTGAACTGGTGATGACCGCAATGTTCGTGCTGATCATCCTCGGCGCCACCGACAACCGCGCCCCCGCCGGGCTGGCACCGATCGCCATCGGTCTGGCCCTGACGCTGATCCACTTGATCTCGATTCCCGTCACCAACACCTCGGTCAACCCGGCACGCAGCACAGGCCCGGCGCTGATCGTCGGCGGCTGGGCCATCGCGCAATTGTGGATGTTCTGGGTGGCGCCGCTGCTGGGCGCGGTGATTGGCGGCGTGACCTATCGCTGGCTGGGCAAGACAGGCACTTGATGCCTCACGGCGAGGATCAGTCTTGTCGATACGGCAAGGCGGTTCTCGCTTCCTCGGCATAGGCCAATACCCCGAGACGTTCCTGCTGCAGGAAGTCTTTGACCGCCGCTTTCAGGCCCGGGTGGCGCAAGTAATGCCAGGAATGGGTGATGACCGGTTCAAAGCCGCGAATCAGCTTGTGCTCGCCTTGGGCGCCCGCATCGAAACGCTGCAAGCCATTGGCGATCGCATAGTCCATGCCCTGATAAAAACAGGTCTCGAAGTGCAGGCGGTCGAATTCCGCCAGGCACCCCCAATAACGCCCGTAAAAGCTGTCGCCGCCCACCAGGCTGAAGGCCATCGCTACCGGCCGTGAGCCTTGCTTGGCCAGGACCACGCGAATGGATTCAGGCATGCGCTCGGCCAGCAGACTGAAAAACTCGCGCGTCAGGTACGGCGCTTGCCGGCGCACCGCGTAGGTATTGGCGTAACAGGCGTAGACGAAATCCCACTGCGCCTGATCCAGCTGCCCACCTTCAAGCCATTCAAACTCAATGCCCTGCCCCGCCACCTGCTCGCGTTCCTTGCGCATCTGCTTGCGCTTGCGAGAACTGAGCGCATCGAGAAAGTCCTGAAAATCCCGATAGCCGCGATTCTGCCAATGGTACTGGCAGCCAATCCGTTGCAGCCAGCCTGGCTGTTCGGCCAATGCGGCGTCGGTGAACGGGTCGGTAAAATTGATGTGAGCGCTGGAAAGTTCTTCGATCTCAAGGTAGCCCGGCAGGCTCTTCAGCAACTCGAAACCGTCTTCGACACTGGCCGCCAGCAAGCGCGGCCCGCTGACCGGGCTGAACGGCACGGCAGTCAACAGCTTGGGGTAATAGTCGATACCGGCACGCTCGCAGGCATCGGCCCAGGCGTGATCGAACACGTACTCGCCGTAGGAATGCCATTTGCGGTAACTGGGCAACGCCGCAATCAGCCGCCCGCCTTCGGTGTGCAGTAAATGCTCGGGCTGCCAGCCGGAATGCGGGCCGAGACTGGCGCTGTCTTCCAGCGCACTGAGGAACGCGTGGCGCAGGAACGGCTGAGCCTGCGGCACCAAGGCATCCCAGGCGCGCGGTGAGACATCGGACAGACTTTCCAGGCGTTGCAACGGCATCAACTTCCTCTCCACTTCTTGGCGCGACAGCCCCGCGAGTATCGCTTATCGCGGCGCAATCCACACTCGCGATTCGCTGACAAAGCCCGGAATAGAAAGTTCACTCGCGCTGTGCATCGTCATCGAGCCGCCATCACTTTGCCACTGGTTTGTCATAAACCATCGCGATACTGGCGCCAGTTTTTATAGCGCCGGGTTCTAACCCTTCCCTGTTTCCGTCCTTCAACGGTCGGTTGTGTCCTGGATGGCTTTGTCATCCCCTTACATCTTCGGAGATTGATATGCGTCTTGCTTCCACGAAAACTGCGGCGGCCCTGTGTGGCGGTCTGCTGCTGGCCATGAGCGTTCCGGCCAGCGCCGCAGTCGACGCCAAACTGCTCGACATGCTCAAGGCGAACGGCTCCATCACGCCTTCTCAGTACACCGAACTGCAAGCCGAGCTGGCCAGGGATCAGAAAGACCAGCAAATCGCCCGTCAGGCTCAACAAGAGACCAACGAGCAAATCGCAGCCACCGCGAAGAAGACCACGGAACTGAGCACCTTCGACCAGAAACTCGCCTGGGCCGCCAAGACCCAATTCAAGGGCGACGTGCGGTTCCGTCAGGAAACCGTGAAAAACGATGGTGTTCCAAACAACAAAGACCAGGATCGCCAGCGCATTCGTGCCCGCCTGGGTGCCTACAGCGAAATCAACCCGCAAGTCGACACCGGCATTCGCATTGCTACCGGCAGCAACGATGACGCCCGTTCCACCAACCAGGACCTGAACAACTACTTCGACAAGAAGTCGATCTGGCTGGACCAGGGTTACGTCGATTACCACCCGGACGCGATCAAGAACCTGCACCTCGTCGGCGGCAAGATGCCGCAACAATGGGTGAGCATGGGCGACATCATCTGGGATAGCGACATCAACCCGGAAGGCCTGGCAGCGACTTACAAATACCCGCTGGGCGGCAGCACCGAGCTGTTCGGTAGCGCCGGTCACTACACCCTCAAGGACAACGTCGACGGCGAAGGCGTGCAGTTCAAACACGACCTGCGTCTGTACGCTGGCCAGTTGGGTGCGCGCTTCGCCATCACCGACAGCATGAAAATGACCTTGGGCGGCAGTATCTATTCGTACGACAACGACGCGAACAGCGCCTGCCCGACCACCGGCACTGTCACCGCGCCATGCGCCCTGGCCGTCAACGGCAACAGCCCGAACGAACGCTTCAAACTGTATGAAGGATTTGGTCAACTCGACTTCAGCAACCTGCCAGTACCGCTCTCGTTGTACGGTCAGTACGTCAACAACAAAGACGCGAGCAACGATCAGGACACTGGTTGGTTGGCCGGCGTCAAGTCCAAGATCTACGGCTTCGCAGTGGACTACAACTACCGCGATGTACAGCGTAACGCGGTGGTCGGCGCTTTCACCGACTCCGACTTCGCCAACGGCTTCACCGGTTCGCGCGGCAGCAAGTTGAAAGTGAGCTACGAGTTGGACAAGAACTTCAATCTGGGCGCGACGTACTTCCTGGCGACGTCTGACCAAACCAACGCCAACATCAACAAGAAAGATTCGGACATCAACACCCTGCAACTGGACGCCGAAGCCAAGTTCTAAGCACGACCGCTACACGCCTCAGGTCATGGACGCTTGAGGCGCTTTTACAGTCTGGCCTGGATGGATCGATCCCCATCATCCGTTCGGTGCATCCACGCCGGCCTGTTCTCTTCCCCCCCGCGACAACATCACCGATCTACGGAATGTCCTTGCGACGCTCCGCAGCCAGACGCTCGGCGAGCGCATCGATATCCGGCACAGCCTTCTGCGGCAAAATACGCAACGTTGCCTGCATCAACCGCATCTGCCGAATGAACCGCCGACAATTGGGGCAGAACATCAGATGATGACGCACCATCAGGCGCTCACGAAAACTCAGTTGGCCATCGAGATAGTCGCTGGAGCGCGCCACTTGTTCCTTGCAGGTCAGCATTCGCCGGTTTCCTCAAAATGTTCTACGGTCGCAAAGACCTTCAACCGTGCCCGATGCAGCAGCACCCGAACATTGGAGAGTGAGATTTCCAGAAGATTACAGATCTCTTCCAGCTCCAACCCCTGACGCTCGCGAAGTAACAGAACACTGCTTTGCAGTTCCGACAAGCTTAGCAACGTGTGCTCCAGGCACTCGCGCAACTCGTTCTCGGTCAACAACGCCTCTGGCGTGTCTTGATGCCAGGCGAACGGGGCGATCAGCCAGTGGCCATCTCCGGGAGAAAAACGATCGTCATCGAGGGTGCCGTGAGGCGACGGAAGGTCATCGAGCAAGACTTCCCGACGATTTTGCTTGTAACGACCCTTGGCCGAGTTTGCGGTGATGGTCAGCAACCAGGTCTTGAGGCTGGAACGCCCCTCGAACCCTTTCAGGCTGCGTACCACCGACAGCCAGGCATCCTGCACCACTTCGTCGGCATGCCGGTTGCCCACAATGGCGTACGCCACTGCGCGCATGGCGCTTTGGTAAGTGCTGACCAACTCTTTGAAAGCCAGTTGCTCACCTGCCAGTAACCGCTCGAGCAGTTGCGCGTCGTCAGCCGCCATTTGCAAATCCCCTTGTCCTGACCTCGAATATGAGCCAGCAGGATCTTGCCGTAGGCAAAGTCCTGCTGTCATGTCCGAAAATTACAATGTCCTGACGGCTTCGAATGTAGGAAAAGTCTTCGAGAGCCAAAGGAAAGTGCGACAACCGCTCACTTAACGCTTGCGCAGAATCACGCTGCCGATCGAGTAGCCGGCACCGAACGAGCTGAGCACGGCCAGCGAACCTGCGGCCAAGTCGTCCTGATTCTTGTGAAACGAAATCACCGAACCGGCCGAGCTGGTGTTGGCGTAGGTGTCCAGAATCACCGGCGCTTCTTCTTCGGTGGCTTCGCGACCCAGCAGTTTCTTGACGATCAGGTGGTTCATGCTCAGGTTGGCCTGGTGCAACCAGAAGCGTTTCACGTCACCGATGTTGAGCTTGTTTTCTTCCAGGTGTGTAGCGATCAGCTCGGCCACCATCGGGCAGACGTCGCGGAACACCTTGCGGCCTTCCTGGACGAACAGTTTGTCTTTGGTGCCGATGCCCTCTTCCGCCGCGCGGTTGAGGAAGCCGAAATTATTGCGGATGTTGTTGGAGAACTTGGTCAGCAGTTTGGTGCTGACCACATCGAACTGATACTTGGACGTCGCCAGATCAGCACGCTCGATGATCACCGCCGTGGCGGCGTCGCCGAAGATGAAGTGGCTGTCGCGGTCGCGGAAGTTCAGGTGACCGGTGCAGACTTCCGGGTTGACCATCAGGATCGCCCGGGCCTGGCCCAGTTGCACGCTGTTGGCGGCCGCTTGAATGCCGAAAGTCGCCGAGGAGCACGCCACGTTCATGTCGAAACCGAAACCCTGGATTCCCAACGCTTCCTGAACTTCGATGGCAATGGCCGGGTATGCCCGTTGCAGGTTGGAACACGCGACGATCACACCGTCGATGTCCGCGGCGGTCTTGCCGGCGCGCTGCAAGGCTTGTTCGGCGGCGCCGATGGCCATCTGGCAGAGCACCGACCATTCGTCGTTGGAACGCTCAGGCAGACGTGGTGCCATGCGTTTCGGGTCGAGGATACCGTCCTTGTCCATGACAAAGCGGCTTTTGATGCCGGACGCTTTTTCGATGAACGCAGCGCTGGACTCAGTCAACGCTTCCACTTCACCACGGGCGATGGCCTCAGCGTTGTCGGCGTTGAACTGCGCGACGTAAGCGTTGAAAGACTGCACCAGCTCTTCGTTGGAAATGCTGTTGGCCGGGGTGTACAGGCCGGTGCCGCTGATGACGACGTTATGCATGGTCGTTTCTCTAATCTGTTCAGGCAGAAAATATTGGCACCGACGTACCAACACACAAAGGGTCTGCTCCCGTCACGGCAAGCACACCTGGCATCGCTTTATTCCGTACCGCCCGAACCTGAAGTGGCTCAAAAACGCGGGACCGGCGTTTATAGGCGCGAAGTTTGCCATAAACCTCGTGGTTTGGCCCTATTTGCTGGATCAAACACATACCAAATGTGGGAGCGAGCTTGCTCGCGATAGCGGAGTGTCAGTCAACATTGATGTTGAAGCTGACGGCCTCATCGCGAGCAAGCTCGCTCCCACAGGGTATTGTGCAAGACTTGGTTCTAGGGTTCGACCTGGGTCCACTGCTTGTTCAGGCGCTTATCGGAGATCGGCACCTTGGTCCCCAATTGCTGGGCGAACAGCGAAACCCGGTATTCCTCCAGCCACCAGCGGTAAAGCTCCAGCTGCGGATCGCGCTTGCCTTCCTGGGCGTGTTTGTTGGCACGGGTCTGGTATTGCGTCCAGAGACCGGACAATTCGCGGCTCCAGACCCGATCCCTTTGTACCTGAGCGCCGATTTTCTCGAAGCGCTGCTCGACCGCTTTCAGATAGCGTGGCAGTTCCTTGAGCCACTGCATCGGGGTTTCCCGGACGAAGCCCGGATACACCAGATGACTGAGCTGCTGCTTGATGTCGTTAAGGGCCACGGCTTGCGCCAGGTCGATCTTGCCCTTGAAGCGTTTTTGCAAACCGTGCCAGAGCTTCAAAATCTCCAGCGTCAGCTTCGCCAGGCGTTCGGCGTGCTCGGTCCAGCCGCCGCGCTTGCGCTCGGCCAACGACGCCAACCCGGCGCCATCGCGAGGCAACGGGTCTTCGCCATCCAGAATACAGTTGTCGAGGCTTGCCAGCAGGATGTCTTCCACCAGCGCATCGATGCGCCCCAGCTCGCGGTACATCAACCCCAGCTCGGTCAACCCCGGCAACTTGCCGCGCAGGAACTTCGCCGGCTCGGCCAGTTGTTGCATGAGCAAACGCTGCAACGCACGGCGATGCTGGAACTCGGCTTCGGCCGGGGTCGAAAAACGCCCTTCCTTGACCGTGCCGCTCTCCTCCACCAGCGCCGGATACACCGTCATCGACAGCCCGGCAATCTTCTGCTGGGTTTTCTCGGCCACGGCGGCAAAGACTTTCGGCTCGACCGGCTGCTGATTCTTCGCGGTTTGCGGCACGGCCAATGCGGCCTGACTGGCTTCGGCAAAGCGTGCAGTCAGTTCCGCCAGGTCTCGTCCTTCGCCGAGAAACTTGCCTTGGCCATCGACGATCTCCAGGTTCATGCGCAAATGGCTGTCGACCTGTTGCGCGGCTTCCGCCCAGGCTTCGTCGCTGACCCGCGCACCGGTCATGCGCAGCAGTTCACGGCCCAAGGCCTGAGGCAATGAACCTTCGGCGAAGGTCATGCGCTGCAAGGCGGCTTTGACGAAGTCCGGCACCGGCACGAAATTCTTGCGCAGGGCTTTCGGCAGGTTACGGACCAAGGCAATGCACTTGGCCTCGATGACGCCCGGCACCAGCCATTCCAGGCGTTCTGGCGGCAGCATCGGCAGCAACGGCGCCGGCACGCGCAGGGTCACGCCGTCGCGCGGGTGGTTAGGCTCAAAGTGGTAACTGAGCGCCAACTCCAGATCGCCGATGTGCAACGTGTCCGGGTAATGCAACGCAGTGACTTCACTGGCCTCGCGGGCCAGCACGTCTTCTTCGCGCATGATCAGCAGTTGCGGGTCTTTCTGACTGTTGACCCGGTACCAGCTGTCGAAGGTGGCGGTCTGGTGAATCTCCGCCGGCAGTCGCGCATCGTAGAAGGCGAACAGGGTTTCCTCATCAGCCAGAATGTCGCGACGGCGAGCCTTGGCTTCCAGTTCGTCGAGCTGTTCGAGCAACTGCGCATTGGCAGTCAGGCACTTGGCCTTGGATTGAATCTCGCCGCGCACCAGGCCTTCGCGAATGAAAAACTCACGGGAAACGACCGGGTCGATCGGCCCGTAATGCACCGGGCGGCGACCGACGATGATCAGCCCGAACAAAGTGATCTGTTCAAACGCTACCACTTGGCCGCGCTTCTTTTCCCAATGCGGTTCGAAATGGTTTTTCTTGATCAGGTGCCCAGCCAGCGGCTCGATCCAGTCGGCGTCGATCTTGGCGACCATCCGTGCGTAAAGCTTGGTGGTTTCCACCAGTTCGGCGGTCATCAGCCATTGCGGGCGTTTTTTGCCCAGCCCCGAGGACGGGTGAATCCAGAACCGCCGCTGACGGGCGCCAAGGTAATCGCCTTCATCGGTTTTCTGGCCGATCTGGCTGAGCAGGCCCGACAGCACGGCTTTGTGCAGTTTCGGGTAATCCGCCGGCTCCTTGTTGATGCTCAGCTGCATGTCACGGCAGATCAGGCTCAACTGACGGTGAGAATCACGCCATTCGCGCAGACGCAGGTAATTCAGGAAATTCTTGCGACACCAGTTACGCAACGGGCTGGCCGTCAGTTCCAGGCGTTGTTCTTCAAAACCGCGCCACAGATTGACCAGTCCGGCGAAGTCCGAGTCCACGTCTTTCCACTGCGCGTGGGCCTGATCCGCCGCTTGCTGGCGTTCCGGCGGACGTTCGCGCGGGTCTTGAATCGACATGGCGCTGGCGACGATCAGCACTTCCTGCAAGCTGCCCAGTTTCGCCGCTTCCAGCAGCATGCGGCCCATGCGCGGGTCCACCGGCAGCCGCGCCAATTGGCGGCCAAGCGGTGTCAGCTGACTGTTGCGGTCGACTGCAGAGAGTTCTTGCAGCAGGTTGAAACCGTCGCTGATGGCTTTGCCATCCGGCGGCTCGATAAACGGGAAATCGGTGATCTCGCCGAGGCGCAGATGCAGCATCTGCAAAATCACCGCCGCGAGGTTGGTACGGAGGATTTCCGGGTCGGTAAATTCCGGGCGGCCGAGGAAGTCTTCTTCGGCGTACAGGCGGATACAGATACCTGGCTCGACCCGTCCGCAACGGCCTTTGCGCTGGTTGGCGCTGGCCTGGGAAATCGCTTCGATGGGCAGGCGCTGGACTTTGGCGCGGTAGCTGTAACGGCTGATGCGCGCGGTGCCGCTGTCGATCACGTAACGGATGCCCGGCACGGTCAGCGAGGTTTCCGCGACGTTGGTCGCTAACACCACGCGACGGCCCGGGTGCGACTGGAATATCCGCTGCTGCTCGGCCGGCGACAACCGCGCGTACAACGGCAGAATCTCGGTGTGCTTGAGCTGCGCCTTGCGCAGCATGTCCGCCGCGTCGCGAATCTCGCGCTCGCCGGGCAGGAACACCAGCACATCGCCAGGGCTCTTGCGCTCGCTACGTTCGAACGCGGCGATTTCGTCGAGGGTGGCGAGGATCGCCTGATCGACGGTCAAGTCATCCTCGACCCGATTGCCCTCTTCGTCCTGCTCCAGCGTCAGCGGGCGGTACCACGTTTCCACCGGGAAGGTGCGGCCCGAGACTTCGACGATGGGTGCATCATCGAAATGCTTGGAGAAGCGCTCAAGATCGATGGTCGCCGAAGTGATGATGACTTTCAGGTCGGGACGACGGGGCAGCAGGGTTTTCAGGTAACCGAGCAAAAAGTCGATGTTCAGGCTGCGTTCGTGGGCTTCGTCGACGATGATCGTGTCGTAGCGTTCGAGGTAGCGGTCGTTCTGGGTTTCCGCCAGCAGGATGCCGTCGGTCATCAGTTTGATCAGGGTGTTGGAATCGCTCTGGTCCTCGAACCGCACCTGATAACCGACCAGCGCGCCCAACGGTGTCGCCAATTCCTCGGCAACGCGGCTGGCCACGCTGCGCGCCGCGATTCGGCGCGGCTGGGTATGGCCGATCAGGCCGTGCTGGCCGCGGCCGATTTCCAGGCAGATCTTCGGCAACTGGGTGGTTTTGCCCGAGCCGGTCTCGCCGGCGATGATCAGCACCTGGTGCTTGAGCAACGCCTCCTTGATTTCATCGCGCTTGGCGGCAATCGGCAAACTGTCGTCGTAACGAATCACCGGCAGGCTGGCACGCCGCGCCAACACCTGATCACAGGACGCCTGCGTGCGCGTCACCCACTGGGCCAGCTTGGCCTCGTCGGGTTTCTTGCGCAGCTCAAGCAACTGCCGCCGCAGCCGGTGGCGGTCGGCAAGCATGGCGTGATCGAGGTTTTTCAGCAGTTTGTCGATGGAGGGCGATTCGTCGGTCATCAGGTACGCAATTCAGTCGTCTAGTGGCGCAGGGGGGCGATTGTCGCAGATTTGCGCCGCCATGTGATCGTTCCCACGCTCTGCGTGGGAATGCCTCAATGGACGCTCTGCGTCCGCTCTTGGGACGCGGAGCGTCCCGGGCTGCATTCCCACGCGGAGCGTGGGAACGATCGGTGCGTTATTCGTTATCGAAGCCTTTACGCCGATACGGGAACACATCAATGATCTTCCCTGCCCGAATCGCCTCTTGCAGGCTCTTCCAGTAATCGGCGTTGTACAACTCGCCATGCAACTGATCGAACAACTTGCGCTGCCCGGAATCGGCAAACAAAAACGGTGGAAACTCTTCGGGGAACACGTCCAGCGGACCGATTGAGTACCACGGTTCGGACGCCATTTCGTCTTCCGGTGTGCGCGGCTCCGGGATGTGGCGGAAATTGGCTTCGGTCAGGAAACAGATCTCGTCGTAGTCATAAAACACCACGCGCCCGTGACGGGTCACGCCAAAGTTCTTCAGCAACATGTCGCCCGGAAAAATGTTCGCCGCCGCCAGTTGCTTGATCGCCAGGCCGTAATCTTCCAGGGCTTCGCGAACCTGTGCGTCGTTGGCGTTTTCCAGATACAGGTTCAACGGCGTCATCCGCCGCTCGGTCCAGCAGTGACGGATCAGCACCGTATCGCCTTCGACCGACACGGTGGACGCCGCTACCTCAAGCAGTTCTTCCAGGCACGCCGGATCGAATTTGCTCAACGGGAAACGGAAGTCGGCGAACTCCTGGGTGTCGGCCATGCGCCCGACCCGGTCGACGCTTTTCACCAGTCGGTATTTTTCGATCACCGTCGCGCGGTCAACGTTTTTCGACGGTGAGAAACGGTCCTTGATGATTTTGAAAACGGTGTTGAAACCCGGCAGGGTAAACACGCTCATTACCATCCCGCGCACACCCGGCGCCATGATGAACTGGTCATCGGTGCTGGCCAGGTGATTGATCAGCGCCCGGTAGAACTCGGACTTGCCGTGTTTGTAGAAGCCAATCGACGTATACAGCTCGGCGATGTGCTTGCCCGGCAGGATGCGCTTGAGAAAACCGATGAACTCCGCCGGCACCGGCACATCCACCATGAAATACGAGCGGGTGAACGAGAAGATGATCGACACGTCCGCTTCATCGGTGATCAGCGCGTCGATCTGAATTCCACGACCTTCGCGGTGCAGCAGCGGAATCACCAGCGGCCACTGTTCATCCTGGGTGTAGATGCGCCCCACCAGGTACGCGCCCTTGTTGCGGTAAAGCACCGAGGAAAACAGCTCGACGCACAATTGCGGGTCCTTGCAGACCCAATCGGGCAGGTTTTCGCGCAGCTGTGCTTCGAGGCGACGCAGGTCGCCGGCAAGGTCAGCGTAATCTTCGCTGAACCGGTAGTCGGCAAAAATGCTCGCGAGCATGCCGGACAACTGCCCCTCGGGCTTGTAGGTCCGGGTTTGCGCGGCGCGAGCCCGACGCAGGCTCGGCCGGGTGGTGTGGATGAACATGCAGCCGTCGCTGATCAGGTCATGGCTGAACAGCCCGCAGAAAATCGAGTTGTACCAGGTTTCGGACAGTTCATCGTCAAAACGCAGGTCGATCAGGGTGATGTAGGCGTTCTTGACCAACGGCCAGCAGCTGACGTCCAGCGTGTCGGCGTCAAAAGCGATGTGCAGGCGTTCTACCGTTTCGCCGACCTTCTCTTCGTACAGATTGATCCGCGCGGCCGAGGCGACCTGCGCCTCTTGCCACTTGGCCTGCTCGAAGCGGGCCCGGGCGCCGTCGGTGATCTGCCGGAAATGCTCGCGGTAATCGTCAAAGCCATCGAGGATCATTCGGGCGATGTCGGCGGCTGGCCATTGCTGCGGCATGGTGAGACCTCTGCGGGAATTCGGAAGCCCTGAGCTTAGCCAGTGAACCGGGTGCAGGAGAAGCGTAATTTTCGGGCAGAGTTATTTGCTCGTTTTCCGGTTGCCATCGATCAGGCGCTCGGCAACACTCTCGTCCCCACCCAGCAAGGAGCACACCGTGAACCCCGTCGATATTTTCCGTTTACTGTCACTGGCGGCGATTTGGGGTGCGAGCTTTCTGTTCATGCGCATCATCGCCCCGGTGATTGGCTCGATCCCCACGGCTTTTTTCCGTGTGTCGATTGCCGCCGTCGGCTTGCTGGTGATTCTGGGGTTGATGCGCATCAGCTGGGATTTCAAAGGCAAACTCAAGACAGTGATGCTCCTGGGCGTGATCAACTCCGGCATTCCGGCGACGCTCTATTCGGTGGCAGCCCAAGTATTGCCGGCCGGGTACTCGGCCATTTTCAACGCCACGACGCCGCTGATGGGCGTGCTGATCGGCGGTCTGTTCTTCCATGAAAAACTCACGGCCGCCAAGCTGGGCGGGGTGCTGCTCGGCCTGATGGGTGTCGGCATCCTGACCCGTGCCGGTCCCGTGGCGTTCGACATGCAATTGCTGATGGGCGCCCTCGCCTGCCTGCTCGCCACCACGTGTTACGGCTTCGCCGGCTTCCTGGCTCGCCGTTGGCTCGATCACGCGGGCGGTCTGGACAGCCGCCTGTCGGCGGTGGGCAGCATGATGGGGGCCACGTTGTTTTTGCTGCCGCTGTTCGGTTACAGCGTGATCAGCCAGCCACCGGCGAGCTGGGGTGGCTGGAATGTCTGGCTGTCATTGCTGGGATTGGGCCTGGTGTGCACGGCCTTGGCATACATTGTTTACTTCCGTCTGCTCAGCTCGGTCGGGCCGGTGAAGTCGATGACCACGACCTTCCTGATCCCGCCGTTCGGGGTGCTGTGGGGGGCGTTGTTGCTCGATGAACCGCTGTCGATGGCGCATCTGTATGGCGGGGTGTTGATTGCGGCGGCGTTGTGGCTGGTGTTGAAGCCTTCGGTGGTGAAGGCTTCGGTGATTTCTGCCAAATAGTTTGTGGTGTAGCTGATGCCGCTATCGCGAGCAGGCTCACTCCCACAGTGATTGGTGTCGTACACAGATTCTGCGATCAATACCAAACCCCGTGGGAACGAGCCTGCTCGCGATGGCGGTAGGTCAGGCGCTACAAAGCCGACTGACTCACCTCCCCATCCACCAACCGCCGAATGCCCAGCGGGTTGGCGTTTTGCAGTGCCTCGGGCAGCAGTGCATCCGGGTAGTTCTGGAAGCACACCGGCCGCAGGAAACGATCGATGGCCAGCGTTCCCACCGACGTGCCCCGTGAATCGGACGTCGCCGGATACGGCCCGCCGTGCACCATCGCCTCACACACCTCGACCCCGGTCGGATAACCATTGAGCAGAATCCGCCCGACCTTTTCCTGAAGCGACTCCGCCAGCCAACGGTACTCCAACAGTTCGTCCGCCTCGCCGATCAATGTCGCCGTCAGTTGCCCGCGCAAACCCTGCAATGCCGCCGCCAGCTGCGCCCGGTCCTCGACCTCGACAATGATGGTGGTCGGCCCGAAAACCTCTTCCTGCAGCAGTTCATCGCCCTTGAGCAACAGGCTGACGTCGGCCTTGAACACTTGCGGCTGTGCCTGATTGCCCTGTTGTGGCTTGCCCGCCAGGTGCGTGAGTCCCGGGTGTTCGTGGAGTTCAGCAAGGCCCCGGCTGTAGCTGACCAGCGCGCCGGCATTGAGCATGGTTTGCGCCGGTTGCTGGTTCATGTTGGCGCAAAACGTTTCCAGGAACTGACTGAACTGCGATGAACGCAGGCCGATCACCAAGCCTGGGTTAGTGCAGAACTGACCGCAGCCCAACGTCACCGAACCGGCCAGTTGTACAGCGATCTGCTCACCTCGCACGGCGAGCGCTTCGGGCAACAGGAACACCGGGTTGATGCTCGACATTTCGGCGAATACCGGGATCGGTTGCGGTCGGGTGGCGGCCATGTGGCTCAGCGCATTGCCGCCCTTGAGTGAGCCGGTGAAGCCGACAGCCTGAATCGCCGGGTGCTTGACCAGCCATTCGCCGACGCCCCCGCCAAAGATCATGTTGAAAACACCGGCGGGCATTTCGGTTTTTTCCGCCGCGCGAATGATCGCATCCGCGACCCACTCGGCCGTTGCCATGTGCCCGCTGTGTGCCTTGAAAACCACCGGGCAACCCGCGGCCAGGGCCGAGGCGGTATCGCCACCGGCGGTGGAAAACGCCAAGGGAAAGTTGCTGGCGCCGAACACCGCGACAGGCCCTAAAGCGATGCGGTATTGACGCAGGTCCGGACGCGGCAATGGTTGGCGATCCGGCAACGCCCGATCGATGCGCGCCCCATAGAAATCACCGCGACGCAGGACCTTGGCGAACAAGCGCATCTGGCCGCTGGTGCGACCGCGCTCGCCTTGAATACGCCCGGCCGGCAATGCGGTTTCGCGGCACACGGTGGCGACGAAATCATCGCCCAGCGCATCGATTTCATCGGCGATGGCATCGAGGAATTGCGCACGTTTTTCCGCGCTCAGGCTGCGATAGATCGGGTACGCAGCTGCTGCAGCGCTCGCAGCCGCGTCGACTTCGGCTTCGGATGCCTGGAAAAAGCTGCCGGGCAGCGCCTCGCCGGTGGTCGCGTCGAGGCTTTGCAGCTGCACGGTGCCTTCTGCACTGCGGCGACCGCCGATATAGTTGTGTCCAAATAGCGTGGTCATGAGGGGTTCCTTGACCGGCAGACAGCGCCGGCAATTAAAGACTTAAAGCGCGCGGACCTGGCCGATGGCCAACGGCTGGGCGCTTTCGCCAATCCCGTTTTCCAGGGGCGCGCCGAACTCATCGAGGCAGATCTGGAAGCGGTCACCCGGCTGGGTTTTCACCCCGTCGGCAAACGACAGCGTGGCAGTGCCGAAGTAATGCACGTGAACATCGCCGGGGCGCAAAAACTGAGCGTATTTGAAGTGGTGGAATTCGAGGTTGGCGAGGCTGTGGCACATGTTGTCCTCGCCGCTGAGAAACTCTTTTTCCCAGAGCGTTTCGCCATTGCGAATGATACGACTGGTGCCGGCCAGATGCTTGGGCAACTCACCCACGCGCACCTCTGGACCGTAGGCACAGAAGCGCAGTTTCGAATGGGCGAGGTACAGGTAATTGCGCCGTTCCATCACATGGTCGGAAAACTCGTTGCCCAGGGCGTAACCGACGCGGTACGGCTGGCCGTCGTCGCCGATCACATAGAGGCCAGTCAGCTCCGGCTCTTCGCCGGCATCTTCGGCAAATGGCGGTACCGGGAAGTCTGCGCCGGGGCGTACGACGATGCTGCCGTCGCCCTTGTAGAACCACTCCGGCTGAGCACCGACCTGGCCAGCCGCCGGTTTTCCGCCCTCCAGCCCCCATTTGAAAATGCGCATGGTGTCGGTCATGCCGGCTTCGACCGCGCCATCGTGCTGGTGCATTTTGTCCCGGGCCGAGGCGCTGCCCAAATGGGTCAGGCCGGTGCCGCTGATCAGGCAATGGGCCGGATCTTCGTGGTCCAGTGGCGGCAGGACGCGACCCTGCTGCAACAGTTGCGCGTAATCCGGGCCTGGCGCAGTGCCGCACCGGGCGACTTCTTCTTGCAGGCTGCGTTGAGCGCGGATGGCCTCGAGTGCCAGTTCACGGGTGCTACGAATGCCTTTGAGCACCTGGATCTGTGCGCCCTCGACGAGGCCCACCTGGCGTTCACCGGCAGTGTTTTCAAATTGAATCAGGCGCATGACGGCCTCCAGAAAGTCGTGAATGGCGCCGCGTGTGTGCGGCGCCTCAAGATCACTCGATGATGTTGAAATCGCTCAGGTACTCATCAGAGATTTCCAGGCCCAGGCCGGGCTTGTTATCGTCGAGCTGGATGTAGCCGTTCACCGGTTGCGGCTCGCCCTTGAACACGTAGTAGAAGAGTTCGTTGCCAACCTCGACGTCGAACACCGGGAAAAACTCGGCCATTGGCGAGGCGGTGGTGGACATGGTCAGGTGATAGTTGTGCATCTGCCCGGCGTGCGGGATCACCGGCACCGACCAGGCTTCAGCCATGGCGTTGATCTTGCGCGCCGCGGTGATGCCGCCGACACGGTTGGTGTCGTACTGGATCACGTCGACGGCGCGGCGCTCCAGCAGGTCTTTGAAGCCATAGGAAGTGAACTCGTGCTCGCCGCCGGAGATCGGCATGATCCCCATTTTTTTCAGCTCGATATAGCCTTCGATGTCGTCGGCAATCACCGGTTCTTCGAGCCAGCGCGGTTCGAACTCGGCCAGTTTGGGCAACATGCGGCGGGCATATTCCAGGGTCCAGCCCATGTAGCATTCGAGCATGATGTCGATGTCGGGACCGGCCAGGTTACGCAGCGCCCGCACTTGCTCGATGTTCTTGCGCATGCCCGCCGGGCCGTCTTTCGGGCCGTAGCCGAAACGCATTTTCAGCGCGGTGAAACCCTGGTTCAGGTAACCCTGGGCTTCTTCGAGGAACAGGTCGAGGTTGTCGTTGGCATAAAGCTTGGAGGCGTAGGTCCAGATCTTTTCCTTGGTGCGCCCGCCGAGCAGTTTGAACACCGGCTTGTTCACCGCTTTGCCCATGATGTCCCAGATCGCGATGTCGATCGCCGAGATCGCCGCCATGCCGATGCCTTTGCGGCCCCAGGCGTGGCTCTGGCGATACATTTTTTGCCAGATGTATTCGTTGTCGAACGGGTCTTCGCCAATCGCAATCGGCGCCAGATAGGTGTCGATGATTTCCTTGGCCACACGCGGTGCCAGGGCGCAGTTACCGATGCCGACAAGACCGGTGTCGGTCTCGACTTCCACCACCAGCCAGCCGTGGAAACGGAACGAGCCCATGGCATCGCCGCGCTCGAACAGGATGTCGCTGGCGTTGGTGCAGAAGTGCGTTTGCGGGGGAACGACTTTACCTTTCCACTCGAAAACGCGGGTACGGATGGCTTTGATTTTCATGAATACAGTTCCTTGCGCTACCGGCTTTTTGTAATTGTTGGGTCGCTGCGCAGAGCCGTTCGTGCGGCCAGCCCCGGGCATTCGATGGAGCGACTTTAGCCAGCGCCCGGGGCGTGCGGATAATCACTTATGCGTATCCGGCGATAACCTGGGGTGATGGCAAAAACGCGATATCCGTTAGATCGGGTTATCAGCCCCAACCCAAAACAAATGTGGGAGCGAGCTTGCTCGCGATGGCGGCGGGCCAGTCGATATTCATGCTGACTGACAGACCGCTATCGCGAGCAAGCTCGCTCCCACAGTGGTTGTTGGTGTTACTTGGATTTTGTGTTCAATACAAAACCCTGTGGGAGTGAGCCTGCTCGCGATAGCGGTTTGTCAGTCACTGAAAGGGTGACTGAACCGCCGTCATCGCGAGCAGGCTCGCTCCCACAGGGAAGTTGTGTTGTTTTCAGTAGTTGTTGGTGCCCATCCGGCAGGCGATTTCGAATGCCTGGCGGATGGCGCCTACGTTGGCCTTGCCCTGCCCCGCGATATCGAACGCGGTGCCGTGTGCCGGCGTGGTGATCGGGATCGGCAACCCGCCCTGCACGGTCACCCCACGGGAGAAGCCCATCAACTTGATCGCGATCTGTCCCTGGTCGTGATACATGGTCACCACCGCGTCGAAGGCACTGGCATCGCCCTGCACTTTGAGGAAGATCGTGTCGGCGGGATAAGGTCCTTCAGCCGCAATCCCCAGTGCCTGGGCCGAACGCACGGCCGGGCCAATGATGTCCAGTTCTTCGCGGCCGAACGAGCCGTTATCGCCGTTGTGCGGATTCAGCCCGCACACGCCAATGCGTGGTTTTTCCAGGCCGTTGCGCTTGAGCGCGGTGTCGATCAGCTGGATCGCTTCCACCACTCGCGTCTGGCTGAGCATGCCCGGCACTTCGGCCAGCGCCACGTGGGACGTCACGCGTGACGTCCAGAGGTTGTCGAGCACGTTGAATTCGCAGAACGGGCCGTGGAAATCCAGCAGCTCGGCGAACCAGTGCAGCTCGTCGCTGTGGGCCATGCCGGCCATGTGCAGCGAGGTTTTGTTCAGCGGGCCGAACAACACCGCGTCGGTGGTCCCGGCCTCGGTCAGGCGCAGGGCTTGCTCCAGGGTGTCGAGGCTATAGCGACCGCCGATGACACTGGCTTCACTGCGCGGGAACTCACCCACTGTGTCGCCGCGAAAGTCATAGAACAACGGCGTGTCATCGACAAATGACAACTGCTCCAGCGACTCCACGCGACGGTATGGAAATTCCGTCCCGGCAATGCGCATGCCCCGGCGCATTTCGGCCTCGTCAGCAATCAGGATCACGTTGGCCTGACTGCGCACCGAAGGCTCTGCAAGCAGGCGCGCGATCAGTTCCGGACCGATGCCCGCCGGGTCACCCAGCACCATGGCGATAGTGGTTTTGTTCATGCTTCACTCCTCAAGGATTCAGGCCGCACCCGGTCAATGGCGCAAGGCTCGCAGCGATAGACTTGCTGCGCGTTGCTGTAGAAAAGTCGTTGCTGATCGGCACTCGGAAAATCGGCAACGATGGATTTGAAACCGCTGTAGATCTCGTCGAACGAGCCACACAGGCTGTCCACGGGAAAGTTGCTGGCGAACATCGCCCGGTCGCTGCCGAACATGGCGATGACTTCGCGCACGATCCAGGCGTTGTCCTTGGCCCGCCAGCGTTGACCGCCCTGCCCGAGGCCGGAAATTTTCACTCGCACGTTCGGCCACTGCGCCAGCCGCGCCATCGCCAGGCGCCAACCCGCCAGGCCTTCGGCGCTGCGGTCGTTGGGCAACCCAGCGTGGTTGAGAATCAGCGTGGTGCCGGGAAAATCCCGGGCCAGGTGCTCGGCTTCGTGCAAATTCCACCAAGGTGTTTGCAGGTCGAAATGCAGGCCCAGGCCTTCGAGCGCGGCGTAACTGCGGCGCCAGTGTTCGTCACTCATCAGGCTGCGCACATGGCCAACCTGCGCGGGCGACGCAGGTCCGCCAGGTTTGTGGCGCACGCTGCGTACGCACTTGAAACTGGCTTGCTCGGTCAGCACCGCGATGGCGTCCGCGTGATCGAGCCAGGCCTGCGCCACGATGGCATTGGGAACGCCGTATCGGGCGATCAGCCCTTCGATAAAAACGGTTTCACCTATCGGGTCTTGCGGATCCCATTCGGTCTCGACGTACACCGTTTGCACGACGTTATGAGGACCGACATCGGCGAAGTAATCTTCGGGAAAATAGCGACGCTTGATCGCGCTGTAATCACCGTAGCGAAACGGGATATTCGCCTCGGGCGCCAACCACGGATGATCATTGATCGACGGGTCCCAGAAGTGATGATGGGCATCGATGATCGGGCCGTTCCATGCTCCGTCAGATAAGTGTTTAACCATGGCGCACCTCATCCAGGCTGATGAACAACGTCGCCAGCACAAACACCGCCGAGCACGCCGCGAAGAACCCCAGTACCGGCGCAAATCCACCGGCCATTTGCACAATCACCCCCACCAGAATCGGCACCGCGATGCCACCGGTGCTGCCGGCCATGTTCATCACGCCGCCGATCAACCCGACCCGCGCCGGCGCCGCCAGCAACGCCGGGAAGCTCCAGTAGAGGCTGCCCCACATAAGGAAAAATGCGGTCATCGCCAACAACGCCACGGCCGCAAAAGGATTGCTCAGGGTCGGCAGCAACAGGAAGGCACCGAGGGCCACCAGACCGGAAAACGCCAGCAGGCTCTTGACCGCCACCCCACGGCTGACACCTTTGCGAATAAGACCATCGCAGAGGAAACCTCCGGTCAACGAACCCAACGCACCACACACAAAAATCACGAACGTGGCCGCGCCAATGCCCTTGATATCAAAACCGCGAGCCTGCGCCAGATAACTCGGGCCCCAGGTCAGCAAGCCAAAATAGACCATCGCCCAACTGGCACGACCGATCAGCAAACCGCTCAGCGAGCGGGCCGCAATGCCCAGCCCCTTGACCGGTAAACGGGCGGCTTCAGCCGCTGGCGTAGCTCGCCCGGCGTTGATTTTTTCGAGTTCTTCGGCGTTCACCTGCGGGTGAGTGGCCGGGTCGTCACGCAGGTAACGCCGTGCCAGCCAGGCGAGCACCAGCGTCGCTATACCGGCAATCACAAACGCCAGGCGCCATGAATCCAGCGAGGCGATCAGGTACGCAATGATCAATCCGCCCAGCGCCACGCCCAACGGGCTGCCGCTGTCCATCAGCACGGCACCGCGACTGCGCTCGCTCGGCGCCAGCCACAACGAAATCAGTTTGCCGCCCGATGGAAACAAGGGCGCCTCTGCGGCGCCAAGTGCGACCCGGGCGAACAGCAATGACAACCCACCCGTGGCGAATGCCGCGATCACCTGGAAAGTCCCCCACAACCCGGTGGACCAACCGATCACCCGGTGCGGTCCGAAGCGGTCGATCAACCAGCCGCCGGGAATCTGCAGCAGCGCGTATGCCCAGAAGAAGCTGCTGAGGATCAGCCCCTGCATGCTCGGCGAGAGGGAAAATTCATGGGCGATGGTCGGCATCGCAATCGACAGCGACACCCGATCGATCAGGTTGACCATAGTCAAGGCGAAGATGATCGCGAAGATCCGCCAGCGCACGCTGCTGGCCTTGGTGGTGCCGGTCAGCGGTGCGGCCGCGGCGATCGGTTGGGCAACTGCGCCGGGCAGATGCAGGGAAGCACTGGGACGAGCCATGGTGCGTACCTCATTTATTATTTTTGTGGATACAAAACGCAGCTTCTGGGGCGGCGCTGGTGAGCACTATCGAAGGCTCATTGATAACCGTCTAATCAAAACTTGAAATAAGGCGATAGCCTCGGGTTATGGCATGCCCGGCTTTCAATGAGCTTTCAACCGATACCCTCGCCATCGGATTTCAGGAAAAAAGACTCTGGGGGCAGAGTCTTGAGCCCTCACCGCCAGGTTGCCCGGCGCGACGTATAACTCCAGGCTATCGGTGTATGTATTGTTTTGACTAGACGCCGGCGCGGAGGCTTCCCACACTCAGTCCAGGCTTGCAGCTTCCAGCGTCGACAAGCCACTCATAACAACTACAAAAACGAGGCCCTTCCATGCGAAATGCATTCGTGCGCCGCACATCCCGTCTGTTTCTTGGCTGCACTCTGGTCGCCGCCGGCGCCCTCCCCGCATTGGCCAGCGCCGCCTGGCAACCGGACAAAAACGTCGAAATCGTTGTCGCTGGCGGGCCCGGTGGCGGCACCGATCAACTCGGCCGGCTGATCCAGTCGATCATCACCACCCACAAGTTTCTCGACGTCAATACCATCGTCCTCAACAAGGGCGGCGGCAATGGCGCCGAAGCCTTTCTCGACTTGAAAATGAACAAGGGCGATCCGGAAAAACTGGTGATCGGCACCAACAACATCTACCTGTTGCCGCTGGTATCGAAACTCGGTTACCAATGGCAGGAACTGACCCCTGTAGCGGCCGTGGCCGAGGATGACTTCATCCTCTGGAGCTACAAAGACGCCCCCTGGAAAGACGCCAAAGGCTTCTACGAAGCGGTCAAGGCCGACCCGTCGAACCTGCGCATGGGCGGCAGTCAGTCCAAGGATGTCGACCAGACCCTGACCCTGCTGCTGAACCAGACCAACAACAGCAAACTGGTGTACATCCCGTTCAAGAGCGGTAGCGAAGCCGCGACCCAACTGGCCGGCAAGCACATCGCCGCCAACGTCAACAACCCCAGCGAAAGCATCAGCCAATGGCGCGGCGACCAGGTCGAGCCGCTGTGTGTGTTCAGTAAAGAGCGCATGAGCTACACCGAGAAAGTCGCCGGTGACAAATCCTGGGCCGATGTGCCAACCTGCCACGAACAAGGCCTGGGCATCGATCAGTATCGCTTCCCGCGCACCGTATTCATGCCCGGCGAAGTCACCGCCGAACAGCGCGCGTTCTATGTCGAGCTGATGCGCAAAGTGACCGAGACCCCGGAGTTCAAGGCCTACGTCAAGCAGAACGCTTTGGTACCGACCTTCCTCGAAGGCGAGCCACTGACCGCCTACATTGAGAAAGACACCGCCCGCGTCACCCCGGTGTTCAAAGAAGCCGGCTGGCTGAAAAACTGAGTTGTTCTCGGCCGTCCGCTTGCGCACGGCCGTCACCTCTGGAGGTGTTTTGATGTCCCATTCTTCGGATTCACCGGCGCTGGTCGGCACCCGTTGGGTCGAACTCGGCCTGGCGCTCTTCACCACGCTGATCGGCGTGGTCGTGATGTTCGGCAGCGTCGAACAAGGTATTGGCTGGGGCGACTCCGGGCCCGAGCCGGGTTACTTCCCCTTCTATATCGGCCTGCTGTTGAGCGCCGCCAGTGTCGGCAACGGCGTGTTGACCGTGTTGCGCTGGCAGGCCCTGAGCCTTTCATTTGTCAGCCGCAGTGCGTTCAAGCAAGTGCTGTCGGTATTCATCCCGATAGCGTTGTTCGTCGGCGCCATGCCGCTCACCGGCATCTACGTGGCCTCGGCTTGTTTCATCGCCTGGTTCATGTGGCGTGACAAGGTCCGCGTCAAACCCTATGGCAAGTGGATGATCGGCACCGTATCCCTCGGCGCGGTACTCGCCAGCTACTTGATTTTCGCGCTGTGGTTCAAGGTCCCGCTGGATGCCGGCCCGATGGGCGACTGGATTAGCCTGGCCGGGAGAAGCTTCAAATGAGCGAGTTCGATTCCCTGCTGCAAGGCATGAACCTGATCCTGACCCCGGGCCATATCGGCCTGATGGTGATCGGCGTGCTGCTCGGTATCCTGGTCGGCGTATTGCCCGGCCTCGGCGCCCCCAATGGCGTGGCGTTGCTGCTGCCACTGACGTTCACCATGTCGCCAGTGTCGGCAATCATTCTGCTGTCGTGCATGTATTGGGGCGCGCTGTTTGGCGGCTCGATCACCTCGATTCTGTTCAACATCCCCGGCGAGCCCTCATCGGTGGCGACCACATTCGACGGCTACCCGATGGCCCGCGAAGGTCGCGCCGCCGAAGCCTTGACTGCCGCGTTCAGCTCGGCACTGATCGGTGCGTTGGCCGGGGTGTTGCTGCTGACGTTCCTGTCGACCCGGATTGCCGCGTTCGCCATGTCGTTCAGCTCGCCGGAGTTCTTCGCGGTGTACCTGTTGGCGTTCTGCACCTTCGTCGGCATGAGCAAGAATCCGCCGCTGAAAACCGTGGTGGCGATGATGATTGGTTTCGCGATGGCTGCGGTGGGGATGGACACCGTCTCCGGGAACCCGCGCTTGACCTTCGACCAGCCAATCTTGATGACGGGCATCAGTTTCGAAGTAGCGGTGATCGGCCTGTTCGGTATCGGCGAAATCCTCTGCACCGTCGAGGAAGGCCTGGTGTTTCGCGGCGAGCATGCGCGCATCACGCCGATGGTCATCCTGCGCACCTGGGCCAAATTGCCGCGTTACTGGTGGACGATTGTGCGCAGCACGTTGGTCGGTTGCTGGATGGGCATCACGCCCGGCGGCCCGACTGCGGCCTCGTTCATGAGCTACAGTCTGGCGCGGCGCTTTTCGAAGAACCGCGAGAACTTTGGCAAGGGCGAACTCGAAGGCGTGATCGCCCCGGAAACCGCCGACCACGCGGCAGGCACCAGCGCTTTGTTGCCGATGCTGACGCTCGGTATTCCCGGCTCAGCCACCGCAGCAGTAATGCTTGGCGGCTTGATGATCTGGGGCCTGCACCCCGGCCCGACGCTGTTCGTGGAGCAACATGATTTTGTCTGGGGCCTGATCGCCAGCATGTACCTGGGTAACGTGGTGAGCCTGATCGTGGTGTTGGCCACCGTGCCGCTGTTCGCTTCGATCTTGCGCATTCCGTTCTCGATCATCGCGCCGATTATCATCATGGTCTGCGCCATCGGCGCTTACTCGGTGCACAACTCGTTCTTCGACGTGGTGCTGATGCTGGGCTTTGGCGCGCTGGGTTATCTGTTCAAGAAACTCGGTTACCCGATCGCGCCGCTGGTGCTGGCGGCGGTGCTGGGCGACAAGGCCGAAGATGCGTTCCGTCAGTCGATGCTGTTTTCCGACGGGCACCTGGGCATTTTCTGGTCCAACCCATTGGTCGGCAGCCTGACCACGGCCGCGCTGTTGATGCTGTTCTGGCCGTTGATTTCCAAGGCACTGGGCACCTTGACGGGCCTGCGCAAACCCCACATCGCCAAGACCAAATCGGTGCTGTGACACAGCAATGCTGGCAACGCCTGACATTTGTTGTCAGGCTTGCCGCAGTCCTTTTTGCGAGCACGGCCCATGACCCGAATTCCTGCTGCCAACGTGATCCACAGTCGACTGCGCCTGCGCCAATTGCGGCTGATGCTGGCGTTGCAGGAATTCGGTTCGTTGCGCCGCGCCGCCGATCACATCGGCATGACCCAGCCGGCTGCGACCAAGATGCTGCACGAAGCCGAGGACTTGCTTGGCGTCGAGCTCTTCGAGCGTCTGCCTCGGGGCATGCGCTCTACCCCGTTCGGGGAAACCGTCATCTACTACGCCCGCATGGTGTTTGCCGAACTCAGCGGCATGCGCGAAGAACTGGTTGCACTGGAATCCGGCAACCTCGGCCGGGTCGCGGTCGGCGCGATTCCGGCGCTGGCCTCGGGGCTGTTGACCCGCACCATCGCGACCTTGAAACAAAGCCATCCGCGGTTGTCCATGAGCATTCAGGTCGACACCAGCGACGTGCTGGTGCAAGCGCTGTTGCAGGATCAACTGGATATCGTATTGGGGCGGATTCCGGCCGGTGCGCGAGCCGAAGAATTGCTCTTCGACAGCCTCGGTGAAGAAGCGTTGTGCGTGATTGCCGGTGCGCAACATCCGCTGGCGAAGGAAAAACAGCTGAGCTGGGCAGAATTGCAGAACATGACCTGGGTGTTGCAACAGCACCCGAGCCCGATGCGCGCGATCATCAATCAGGTGTTCCACAACGCGCGGGTCGACATCCCCAGCAGCATCGTTGAAACCACCTCGATCATGACCTTGCTCTCGTTGATCCAGCAGACCGACATGCTCGGCGTGACGCCCGTATCGGTGGTCGAGGACTATCCGGGGCGTGATTTGCTGGCGGTGTTGCCGATCAAGTTCGAGGCACGGTTGCCGCCGTATGGACTGATCACCCGGCGCCATCGCATTCAATCGTCAGCGATGCAGGCGTTCATGAATTCGGTGCGGGCCGAGCATGCGCTGGCCAAATGAAAAAGGCCCGGAGCACATGCCCCGGGCCTTGTTTTGCTTCAAGCGGTTTTACGGAACACGAACACCAGACCAATGATAATCAGCAGCATGCCGAGCAGGCTCAATGTCGCCAGCCGATTACCGAAAATCAGATAGTCCATGACCGCCGTCACCGCCGGTACCAGGTAAAACAGACTGGTGACATTCACCAGATTGCCCCGGGCGATCAAGCGGTACAGCAACAACGTCGCCAATACCGACACCACCAATCCCATCCACAGCACAGGCACGAAGAACCCGGTGCTGTGTTCAAAATGAAACGGCTGGAACGGCACGAAAATCCCGCAGAGCAACAGCCCCGCCAGGTACTGCACCGGCAGCGTGCCGAGTGGATTGTCGGTGATGCGTTTCTGCATGATCGAGCCGAATGTCATGCTCGCCAGCGCCAGCAGACCGAAGAACATTCCGGCCAACGACATGCCGGCCAGACCGATGCCCTGGTAAACCACCATGATCAGCCCGGCCAACCCCAGCATCAGGCCGAACATTCTGCTGGCTGAGCGCTGGCGCTCCATGATCGCCACCGTGAGAATCGGTTGTACGCCCATGATCGTGGCCATCATCCCGGGCGTCACTTTCAGGTCCAGGGCCAACAGGTAGAAAATCTGATAAGCCCCCAGCAGCACCACACCCGTGGCCATCGCATACAACATCGGTTTGCCGCCCTTGGGCAGCTTCAGCTTGAGCAACGGCACCAGCAGCATCAATCCGCACAAGGCGATGACGAAGCGAATCAGCAGAAACGCAAAGGGTGACGCGTGGGCCAGGCCCCATTTGGAGAAGATCGCCCCGCTGCTCCACAGCAGAACGAACAGGCTCGTGGACGCCACCGCGAGCGCGGATTGTTTCGAAAGGACAAACATGAATACCACCTGTCGTCAGGCAAAAAGCCAACTCAGCCGAAGCTGAAGTTCAGTAGTTTTTTCAGACGGGCATGGGGAACAGCAGTCAAGCAGCTGATCAGCCCTATAAGCCAACGTCTGGCGGTGATACGACTGCGCACACCGGCGTGCTACGAACAGGCGGGGGGTAGTGACTGATCTGCGCAGGCTGCTGATTCCCGCACGGCGCCACGACAGCGTTGAGCGCTGAATCGAGGACCGCGTTAATGAGGGAAACTGGCATGGGCTGATCTTTTTTGATGGGATGAACGGTGGGTTGGAAATCACCGAGCGCCGACTATAACCAGCGACTGACATGGATTGCAACGACTTGGACAAAGGGCCAGCAGCGACAGCTGTAGAGGCGCTCCTTACTCTGGGGGAACGGAATCGCCCATTGCGGGGGACATGGATTGCAAGAGATCGAATGCCAAGGGAACGGACACATCTTCGGTATCAGTTGTATAGGTCAAGAGCTAGAGCACTTGCTGGTATCAAGACCGCTCAACTGCAAAATGAGCTTGAATCGTACGGCCAGACAAACCTCGATTTTTCGAAGGTGCGCTATGAAGCGATAAATACCCAGGCACTGAGTGCCTGGGAACTCTGGGAGGATCCACAATTTGCGTGGGACGAGGTCATTGGATGGAAAGCAAGGGAACCACTGGCCTTTGACCTTGCCATCTGGTTCGGTGAAGAACTGTGCGGACTATGCTTTGCCAATCCAAACAATAGTCGGCGACGAATCCGCATCGTGCGATTGGAGGGGCGGCCCGGAGAGGTTCACCCTCTAAAAAAACGTATCGCGCCACTGTCCATATTGGCCATTGAGCAATACGCCCGAATCGTCGGCAGCAGGTTCATCGAAGTTCAGGAGCCGCTGAAAGGTGCAATTTCAATCTATCAGCAACTCGGTTTTTACTACGATGATGAACGCCGACTTGTTAAATCAGTGGAAGGCCAAGTATCTTGAAAACTGTTCAACTAATGACCAACAAGGGGGGCGAGATGCGCAAAATGATTAAAAAATCATCGTCAAGGAAACGCTCACCCACAACCGAAAATAAAAACGTTGTTGCAGAGCTGACAGACAGTGAACGGCGCCTTCTACAACTTATTGCGACGGGCATCGAAGGCGAAGAACCTAATGTGCTCGCCGGACGCCGATGAAATTGAAGGAAAAAAAACCGCTCAAAAGGAGCGGTTTTTTTCATGACTGAAATCACCCAAACAACCAATACCCCAACAACGTCAACACCACCACCGCCAACACCGGCCGTAACACGCGGTAGGCCTTGGGATTACGGCGTTTCCAGCGTTTGACTACGCCACTGAACTTATCGCTGGAGTTCTTGCTCCAGGCGTAAGCCTGGTTAATCCCGCCGACACGTTCATCATCAAGATTCTGTGGGGCGGTGGCGCGACCGAGAAGGCCGCTGATCCAGCGGTTGATGCGGGTCATGACGCGATTGCTCAGCGGCCGTTCGACGTCGCAGAACAGAATGACGCGGGTTTTCTCGGTTTCGTTCTTGACCCAGTGCACGTAGGTTTCATCGAACATCACGTCTTCGCCATCGCGCCAGGCGTAAACCTGGCCGTCCACGAAGATGCGGCAATCATCGGAATTCGGTGTCGACAGCCCCAGGTGATAACGCAGGGAACCGGCGAACGGATCGCGGTGCGGGTTGAGGTGACTGCCGCCCGGCAGCAAAGCGAACATGGCGCCTTTGACATTGGGAATGCTGCTGACTAACGCCACGGTTTTCGGGCACAAGGCTTCAGCCGAAGGCAGCGGCTTGTCATACCACTTGAGGTAGAAACGCTTCCAGCCCTTCTTGAAGAACGAACCGAAACCGGCGTCGTTGTTCTTTTCGGCGGCGCGGATGTACCCCTCGTCGAACAGGTGCATGGCTTCGTCGCGGATGACTTCCCAGTTGTCCTTGAGCACGTCCAGCTCCGGGAATTTGCTGCGGTCCAGATACGGCTTGGACGGCACACCGGAGAACAGGTACATCAAGGCGTTATAAGGCGCAAACAACGCGGAATGGTTGACGAACTGACGCAACACCGGCAACCGCGCCTTGCCACGCAAATGCACATAGAGAGTGCTGCCGAGGAACAGCAACAACACTGACGCTTTCGCGGCTAAGGAAAAGGTCATTAATGACTCCTTGAGAATAGGCTCTATGCGCAACGCCTCTTACCCGACGTGGCAGCCGGCCATGATAAACATTACCGGCCTCGAGAAAAACCCGCAAAACCAAACATTCAGTATTAAGCATTGTGCAACAAAGCACTTATTAACATAGGGCTCCTGAACAGGGGCTGACCTGGATCAGCCCTGCTGATCAGACGATGAATATCCGCGCATACATAGCGCCTTTTTACTGTTCATTCTCCTGATCGGTGAACAGATCGCTGAACAACATGCTCGTCAGGTAGCGCTCGCCGGAGTCCGGCAGGATCACGACGATGGTCTTGCCCTGCATTTCCGGTGTTTCAGCCAGGCGAACCGCGACTGCCATGGCGGCACCGCAGGAAATACCGGCCAAAATCCCCTCTTCCTGCATCAGACGCAGAGCCATGGCCTTGGACTCCTCGTCGGTCACCAGCTCAACGCGGTCGACCATCGACAAGTCCAGGTTTTTCGGGACAAAACCGGCGCCGATGCCCTGTATTTTATGAGGACTGGGCTTGATCTCTTCACCGGCAATCGCCTGGGTGATCACCGGCGATACCACCGGCTCTACCGCCACCGAGATAATCGGTTTGCCCTGCGTATTCTTGATATACCGCGAAACCCCGGTAATGGTTCCACCCGTTCCGACCCCGGCCACCAGCACATCTACCGCACCGTCGGTGTCATTCCAGATTTCCGGACCGGTGGTTTTCTCGTGAATCGCCGGGTTGGCCGGGTTTTCAAACTGCGCCGGCATGAAGTATTTGGCCGGGTCGCTGGCAAGAATTTCGCTCGCCTTCTCGATGGCGCCTTTCATGCCCTTGGCCGGTTCGGTCAGCACCAGTTCGGCGCCCAGTGCCTTCAGCACCTTGCGACGCTCGATACTCATGGAGGCCGGCATGGTCAGCATCAGTTTGTAACCACGAGCCGCCGCAACGAACGCCAGGCCAATGCCGGTGTTGCCCGACGTCGGTTCGATGATGGTCATGCCAGGTTTGAGTTTGCCGGAGCTTTCGCCGTCCCAGATCATGTTCGCGCCGATCCGGCACTTGACCGAATAGCCGGGGTTGCGCCCTTCGATCTTGGCCAGGATGGTCACGCCGCGCGGGGCAATGCGGTTGATCTGCACCAGCGGTGTATTACCGATGGAATGGGCGTTGTCAGCGTAAATACGGCTCATGGCTGGGTCCTTGTACAGCGTTGAATTAGCTCCCAAAGGTATGCCTGTTGCCGCTGGTCGTCCAGTCAGGTCGAACGTCCGCTGTCCGGCGCAGTCAATGCTTTACATAGCCAGAGGTATGCCACCATGAAACGTCGATACAGTTGGCCTCTGTGGACCCTCGCCGGCCTTGCTCTGGTTCTGATTGCCCTGCACATCACCCTGCCGTACCTCGTGCGTAATTACCTCAATGACAAACTGGCGAACATGGGCGATTACCGAGGCCAGGTGACCGACGTGGATCTGGCCTGGTGGCGCGGCGCCTACAAAATCAACGGATTGAAAATCGTCAAAGTTGAAGGCAAGGTGCCGGTGCCGTTCGTCAACGCTCCGTTGATCGACCTCGCCGTCAGCTGGCATTCGCTGATCTATGACCATGCCGTGGTGGCTGAAGTGAAGTTCTTCAACCCCGAGGTGAACTTCGTCGACGGCGGCGCCAACAAACAGAACTCCCAAACCGGTAAAGGCACCGACTGGCGTGCGCAGTTGAGCAAACTGGCGCCGTTCACCCTGAACGAGGTGCGCATCTACGACGGCAAGATCAGTTTTCACAATTTCAGCTCCACTCCCCCCGTCAACATGAACGCCACTCAAGTCAACGCCAGCATTTTCAATCTGACCAACGTGGTCGATACCGAAGGCAAACGCGATGCGCGCTTCGAGGGCAAGGCGCTGTTGCTTGGGCATGCGCCCCTGGAAACCAGCGCGACCTTCGACCCGTTGAGCAATTTCGAAGACTTCGAATTCCGCCTGCGGGCCAAGGACATCGAACTCAGACGCATGAATGACTTCGCCTCGGCCTACGGCAAGTTCGACTTCAACGCCGGTCACGGCGACGTGGTGATTGAAGCGCAAGCCAAGAAGGCCAAATTGACTGGCTACATCAAACCGCTGTTAAAGGACGTCGACGTGTTCAATTGGCACCAGGACGTGGAAAACAAGGACAAAGGGCTATTCCGTTCAATCTGGGAGGCCATTGTTGGTGGCTCCGAAACGGTGCTGAAAAATCAGGGCAAGAATCAGTTCGCCACGCGGGTTGAACTGAGCGGTAATGTCCATCGGCAAGATATCAGCGCGTTCAATGCGTTTTTGCAGATTTTACGCAATGGTTTCATCCAGGCATTCAACGCTCGGTACGAACGGCCGAAGCCGGAAGCAGGTTAAGGCTTGCGGGTCACGAACGGGGCACCGCTTCACGGCCACTGCTGTAGCGCGTGATATTGCGGGCGCTGACGTATGGCGATAGCTCAATGCTGGCTAGCGGCCGAGACTGAGTCAAGATGTGACGCTCCATTCAGAGACTGAATAAGCCGTCTGCGTTCACAGTCGACCGGCCTGCGCGTTATAGTCGGGCACTACAATTATTGCGCCCCGCCCTGCCCCGTTCAGGTCGGCGTTACCGTTCGAGGATTAGCAGATGAAGTTCGAAGGCACCCAGGCCTACGTCGCCACCGATGACCTGAAGCTGGCAGTCAATGCCGCCATTACCCTGGAGCGTCCACTGCTGGTCAAGGGCGAACCGGGCACGGGCAAGACCATGCTCGCCGAGCAACTGGCCGAGTCCTTCAACGCCAAGCTGATCACCTGGCACATCAAGTCCACGACCAAAGCGCATCAGGGTCTTTACGAGTACGACGCGGTCAGCCGCCTGCGTGACTCGCAACTGGGCACCGAGAAGGTCCACGACGTTCGCAACTACCTGAAAAAAGGCAAGCTCTGGGAGGCTTTCGAGTCCGAGGAGCGGGTGATCCTGCTGATCGACGAAATCGACAAGGCCGACATCGAGTTCCCCAACGACCTGCTGCAAGAACTCGACAAGATGGAGTTCTACGTTTACGAGATCGACGAGACCATCAAGGCCAAGAAGCGCCCGATCATCATCATTACCTCCAACAACGAGAAAGAGCTGCCGGACGCCTTCCTGCGTCGCTGCTTCTTCCATTACATCGCGTTCCCCGATCGCGTGACGTTGCAGAAGATCGTCGACGTGCACTACCCGGACATCAAGAAAGACCTGGTCAGCGAAGCGCTGGACGTGTTCTTCGATGTGCGCAAAGTCCCGGGCCTGAAGAAAAAACCGTCAACCTCCGAACTGGTGGACTGGCTCAAGCTGCTGATGGCCGACAACATCGGCGAAGCCGTACTGCGCGAACGCGATCCAACCAAGGCCATCCCGCCACTGGCCGGCGCGCTGGTGAAGAACGAACAGGACGTGCAGTTGCTCGAGCGCCTGGCGTTCATGAGCCGTCGTGGCACTCGCTAAGCTCCATTAGATAGAGGCCAACGCCATGCTGCTCAACCTGTTCAATGAAATGCGCGCCGCCAAGGTGCCGGTCTCGGTGCGTGAGCTGCTGGACCTGATCAACGCGCTGAAACAGCGCGTGACCTTTGCCGACATGGACGAGTTCTATTACCTGTCCCGGGCGATTCTGGTGAAGGACGAAAAGCATTTCGACAAGTTCGACCGGGCGTTCGGGGCTTACTTCAACGGCCTGGAAAAACTCGACGATCACCTTCAGGCGTTGATTCCCGAAGACTGGTTGCGCAAGGAATTCGAGCGTTCACTGACCGACGAAGAGCGAGCGGCGATCCAGTCCCTGGGGGGACTCGACAAGCTGATCGAAGAGTTCAAGAAGCGCCTCGAAGAACAGAAAGAACGCCACGCCGGCGGCAACAAGTGGATCGGCACCGGCGGCACCAGCCCGTTCGGCTCAGGCGGCTTCAACCCGGAAGGCATCCGGGTTGGCGATGCCGGCAAACGCCAGGGCAAAGCGGTCAAAGTGTGGGATCAGCGCGAGTACAAGAACCTCGACGATTCGGTTGAACTGGGCACGCGCAACATCAAGGTGGCTCTGCGCCGGTTGCGCAAGTTTGCACGTCAGGGCGCGGCGGAAGAGCTGGACATCGACGGCACCATCGACCACACCGCCAAAGATGCCGGGTTGCTGAATATCCAGATGCGCCCGGAGCGGCGTAACACCGTGAAGCTCTTGCTGCTGTTCGACATCGGCGGCTCGATGGACGCGCACGTGAAGATTTGCGAGGAATTGTTCTCGGCCTGCAAGACCGAGTTCAAGCACCTGGAGTACTTCTACTTCCACAACTTCGTTTATGAATCGGTGTGGAAGAACAACATGCGCCGCACATCCGAGCGCACCGCGACCCAGGACCTGCTGCACAAATACGGCGCCGACTACAAAGTGATCTTCATCGGTGACGCCGCGATGGCGCCCTATGAAATCACCCAGGCCGGTGGCAGCGTCGAGCACTGGAACGAAGAAGCCGGTTACGTGTGGATGCAGCGGTTCAAGGAAAAGTACAAGAAGCTCATCTGGATCAACCCGTATCCGAAAGATACGTGGGGCTATACGTCATCGACCAATATCGTGCGGGACTTGATTGACGACCAGATGTACCCGCTGACGTTGCGGGGGTTGGAGGAAGGGATGCGGTTTCTGTCCAAGTAGAACACCGATCGTTCCCACGCTCTGCGTGGGAATGCATCAAGTGACGCTCCGCGTCACAGGGACGCGGAGCGTCCCGGGCGGCATTCCCACGCAGAGCGTGGGAACGATCAGTGCGAAGAAAACCGCCGCAAATACTCAACTTGCTCCCGATGTGCCACGTCCTGCACCACCGGTTTCAATCGCACCTTCGCCCCCGGCAGACACTGCGCCAGACGCGCCAGCGCCAATGGCGTCAACGCTCCCAAGCGTGGATAACCGCCAATGGTCTGCCGATCATTGAGCAACACGATCGGCTGCCCGTCCGGCGGCACCTGGACCGCGCCCAGCGGGATGCCTTCGGAAATCATCGGTTTACCCTGATAGTGCAACGCCGTTCCCAGCAAGCGAATGCCCATGCGGTCGGCGCGGCTGTCGAGCGTCCAGAAACTGTTGAAGGCATCGAACAGGCTTTGTCCGCTGAACTCACCGATCTGCGCACCGAGCACCACATCCAGCGGTAAATCGACGTTGAAATCCGGTCGATGTTCTTCCGGCAACTGTCGCAGCAACAGCAGCGAACTGCCGCGATAATTCAACTGTGCACCTTTGGCCAGTGCCCGGCCCATGCCATCCAGGCCACCGAGTTCTTCGCGGACCACCGTGGCGCTGCTGCCCAACACTTTTGGGGCTTCAAACCCGCCCGGCGCGGCGAGATAGCCCCGTGCCCCGAGCAGCGGTTGAGTGAATTGCAAGCGTTGGCCTTTGTTCAGTCGGAAACTGCGCCACGGTGCCAAGGGCTCGCCGTCCACTTGCGCGCCCAGGTCCGCGCCGGCCAGCGCCAGCACGCAATCATCCTCGGCCACCACGGTGAACCCACCCAGGGTGATTTCAACCACCGTTGCATCCAGCTCATTGCCCAGCAACCAGTTGGCCCACGACATGGAGCGCCAATCCAGCGCCCCGCCCTGAGTCACGCCCAAGTGCCGCACGCCGAAACGGCCCGCGTCCTGCAACAGGCACAGCGGCGTGCTCGCTTCAATCGATAGATGGCTCATGCCTGCGCCTCCAACGGTGTGTCGTCGCCGCCCAGATTGATGAACTCGGCATGGCTGACCGCTTCAAAGCGCACCGTATCGCCCGGTTGCATCAGGCTGTAACCGTCGCGTTCGCGGTCGAACAACTTGGCCGGTGTGCGGCCGATGAGGTTCCAGCCGCCGGGAGAAACCACCGGATAAGCAGCGGTTTGCCGTTCGGCGATGCCCACGCTGCCGGCGGCAACCTTTTTACGCGGCGTATTCAGACGCGGTGCAGCGAGCACTTCTTCCACCAATCCCATGAAGGCGAACCCTGGTGCGAAGCCCAAGGCGAACACCTGATATTCGTGTTCGCTGTGTCGGCGGATCACCTCCTCCACCGTCAATCCGCTGCGCCGGGACAACAGGCTCAGCTCCGGGCCGACGCTCGGGTCATACCAGACCGGCAGCACATGGCATTTACCGCCAGTGCGGGCATTCGGTGACAGATCGATCAAGGCTTCGGCGATCAATTCCCGTGCCTGAGACGGACTCAACGCGCTCAGGTCGTAATGCACCATCAACGTCGTGTACGACGGCACCAGATCGATCAAATGCCCGGCGAAGGCCGCACGCAGGCTTTCGCTGGCAGCCAGCATCCACGGCATGTTTGCCTCGGCGATCTCGTCAAACAGACGCACCATCAGGCAATCCAGGGCCACCACCTCTACCCGCGGTTTCATGGTGCGCTCTGCTGATCGAGGGCTGCGCGGATCCGGCGCACGGCTGCCACCGAACTGGCGTTGTCGCCGTGCACGCAGAGGGTATTGGCTTGCAGGAACAAGGCGCTGCCGTCGCTGGCCGTAAGGTTGTCTCCACGGGCAATGGTCAGGGCTTGCTCAATGATTGTCTCGGGATCGTGATGCACCGCGCCCGGCAGTTGCCGCGAGACCAGCATGCCCGCGCTGTCATAGGCGCGATCGGCGAAGGCTTCGAACCACAGCGTCACGCCGTATTCATCGCCCAACTGCTGGGCGGCGCTGTTGTCGCGGGTCGCCATCAGCATCAGCGGCAAAGTGCGGTCATACGCCGCCACGGCCTGAAGCACTGCACGCAGTTGCGCCGGCTTGGCCATCATGTCGTTGTACATCGCGCCGTGCGGTTTGACGTAACTCACCTGCCCGCCCTGAGCCCGGCAGATGCCGTCGAGGGCACCGATCTGGTAATGCAGGATGTCTTGAAGTTCCTGGGCGGTGTAGGCCATGGAACGACGGCCAAAACCGACCAGATCCTGATAGGCCGGATGCGCGCCAATCTTTACGCCGTTGCTCAGGGCCAGGCTGACGGTCTTGCGCATGATGCTCGGGTCACCGGCGTGGAAACCGCAGGCGATGTTGGCGCAATCGATGAAGGGCATGACCTCGGCGTCCAGACCCATGGTCCAGTTGCCAAAGCTCTCGCCAATGTCGCAGTTCAATAGCAGGCGGCTCACGTTGAACACTCCTGTAGGCATATTCTTTTTTTGCTGCGGGGCAGATACCCCGCAGATTATCAGTTGCTGCCGTTTTTGTTATTGGGCATCCAGTTGTTTGCCACGGGTTTCCGGCAGGCTCAGCGCCGCGAGAATCACCACGCCGTAGGACACCGCCGCAAACGCCCCGATGCCTACGCTCAACGGCACCTTTTGGCTGAGCAAGCCGATCAACAGCGGGAACAGCGCCGCCAGTGCCCGACCGATGTTGTAGCAAAAACCCTGGCCCGAGCCGCGAATCCGCGTTGGAAACAACTCAGTCAGAAAGGCGCCCATGCCGCTGAAAATCCCAGAGGCAAAAAAGCCCAACGGGAAGCCCAGCCACAGCATCACAGCGTTACTGACCGGCAATTGGGTGTAGAGCAAAACGATGGTGAAAGAGCCAACCGCGAACAGAATGAAATTCTTCTTACGGCCAAGGATGTCAGTCAAATACGCGCTGATGACGTAACCGATGTAGGAGCCGACGATCACCATCGCCAGGTATCCACTGGTGTTGAGTACGCTCAATCCCCGCTCGTTTTTGAGGAAAGTCGGCAACCAGGAGGTGATCGCGTAGTAACCGCCCAGTGCGCCCGTGGTCAGGACCGACGCGCGAATCGTGGTGAAAAGGATGCCCGGAGCGAAAATCTCGTAGAACTTCGCCGGGTTGCTTGGCTCCTGCTTGGCCTTGGCTTCGCGGTAGATTTCCGGGTCCTTGACCAGCCGACGGACGAATATGACGAAAATCGCCGGCACGATGCCCAGGATAAACAGCGCACGCCAGGCGTCTTCCGGCGGCAACACCGAGAACAGCAGCGCGTACAGGATTGCCGTCAGCCCCCAGCCCAGTGCCCAACCCGATTGCACCATTCCCACAGCCTTGCCACGGTCCTTGGCGCGAATCACTTCACCCATCAGTACGGCGCCAGCCGTCCACTCGCCGCCGAAGCCGAACCCCATCAAAGTGCGGCTGATCAACAGTTGTTCGTAGTTTTGCGCGAAGCCGCAGAGGAAGGTGAAGCCGGCAAACCACAGTACCGTCAGTTGCAAGGTGCGCACGCGACCGATGCGATCGGACAGAATCCCCGCCACCCAACCACCAATGGCCGAGGCGATCAGCGTGCTGGTGTGAATCAGCCCGGCCTCACCGGTGGTGATGCCCCACATCGCAATCAGGGTCGGGACCACGAAGCTGAGCATCTGAGTGTCCATGCCGTCCAGGCCGTAGCCGATCTTGCAGCTCCAGAAGGTCCGGCGTTCCTGCTGATTGATGTTGCGGTACCAGTCGAAAGGTCCCGGGCGAGCCGTGGCCTTGGGGATGTCGAGCGTGTCGGGCGCACTCATGGCAACTCTCCGTACAAATTTTATTGGTATTGTTCTGAGCCCCGACGACGCCTATCGTGGGAACCGGATGGCCTGATTTTTGGGCTGCCGGCCCTGCTGCGTCCAACTAATAAAAACCCGCCCTAGACATAAGAAAAACTTTATCCCATGAACCTGAAGTTTCTTGAGACCTTTGTCTGGGTCGCCCGCCTCAAGAGTTTTCGCCTGACGGCCGACAAGCTGTTCACCACCCAGGCGTCGATTTCCAGCCGCATCGCGGTGCTCGAAGGCGAGCTCGGCGTGAAGCTGTTTCTGCGCGATTCTCGCGGCGTGAGCCTGACGCCCGAAGGCTTGAAAGTGCTCGAATACGCCGAGCAGATGATGGACACCATGCAGGCTCTGAAGCAGTCGATCGAGACGCGCTCGAGCAAAGTCGGGCGCGTGCGCATCGGCGTGATGGACACGGTGATTCACACCTGGCTGAGTCCATTGGTGGCGCAGATGATGGATCACTACCCACTGGTGGAAATCGAGTTGGTGGCCGATACCGCGCTGAACCTCTGCGATCAGCTGCAAAAAGGCTTCCTCGATCTGATCCTGCAGACCGATCTGATGCGCCAGGAAAGCGTGCGCAGCCTGGAGCTGGCCAGCCACCCGATGGGCTGGATCGTGGCGAGCAGTTCAATCTACAACCGCGAGTATTCAGGCATTGCCGACCTGGCGCGCGAACGCATCATTACGTACTCGAAAAACTCCCATCCGCATCAGGACATCCTGAGTCTGATGCAGGCGAACGGGATTCTGACGCCCCGGCTCAATTGCGTGAATTCGGTGTCGGCAATTACCCGGTTGCTGCGCGACGGATTTGGCATTGGCGCGTTGCCGCCGGTATTGGTGGCCGAGGAGCTCGCACGGGGGGAATTGACCCTGCTGGCCATCGATCAACGGCCGCCGAACTTGCAGGTGGTGGTGTCGTGGCGGGTGGGCGTGGAATGGGTCGAGGAGATCGTGACGCTGTGTCAGCAGGTGCTGGAGGGGTATGCGCAGAAGGTGGGCGAGGATTACATCACGCTGGCGCGCTGAACCGATGATGGGACGCGGAGCGTCCCGGGCTGCATTCCCACGCAGACGGTTCGACGCCTCGACGTGGGAACGATCAAACGATCAAACGATCACTGGCTTAGAGGCCGCGCACATCCCGGTCTACGATCGGACGGCTCTGGCGCAGGCGTTTGCCGCCCAGCACCACCCAGTCGATGAGGCGGAACAGGCATTCAATCCCGAACGACAGCAGCAACGCGCCGCTCATGCCCCAGATCATCGCTTCCGGCGTCAACAGGATCTGGTAGCTGTAGCCGTACCAGGTTTCCTTGCGAATATCCGGATCAGCGGCCAGCGCCACTTGCAGGAAGCGGATGTACCACGGGCCCTGCATGGCCTGGAATTGCTTGTCGAGCGCCAGCTGGCGAGTGAGCATCGTGCTCAGGCTATCGGCATCGCTGCGAAAGATCGGGTCTTCGCTGGCACGATAATGAGCGACCAGCGCCTGCATATCGCCCTTGAAAAACTCATTGGCCGTGCCCTGGAAACCCGTCAGGCCGGTCTGGGCCTCGATCAGATGCGCTTCGACCCGTTTCGCGTAATCACTGATAAACCCAGGCACCTGAACGCCAATCAACAGGCCCGCCGCAAACAAAACAAGCCGTAGATAACTGAGCAACATGAGGGGTGAGTCCTTATTCGGTCTTGCCTTGGCTGACGCATTCGCCGCGTCGCCAGAGGCTCCATTGGCCCGGTTCATAGCGGGTCCAGGTTTCGTTTTCGGTGAGAGGTTCGGTGGCGATCACCGTGACCACGTCGTTGGGCGTGGTTTCGGCCTGGAAATCGACGATCACATCGACATCTTTCAGACGCGCCGGGCCGAAGGGCGCGCGACGGGTGATCTGCGCCAATTTGGTCGAGCAATAGCAGAACAGCCAGTCACCGTCGCTGAGCAGGCAGTTGAACACGCCTTTGCTGCGGTACTCGGCGCAGGCGGCTACCAGGTCCGGCAACAAGTCTTCGACTTCAACCGGCTCCGGGAACGCTGCGCGAACACGGTTGAGCAGGTCGCAGAATGCCGCTTCGCTGTCAGTATCGCCGACCGGACGATAGAAGCTGGCGGTTGGATTGAAATCGGCCAACTGGCCGTTGTGGGCGAAACACCAGTTGCGCCCCCACAGTTCACGCACGAACGGATGGGTGTTGGACAGGCAAACCTTGCCGACATTGGCCTGGCGGATGTGCCCGATCACCACTTCACTCTTGATTGGATAGCGCTGCACCAGGTTGGCGACTTCCGACTCGCAGCTCGCGGCCGGGTCCTGGAAAAGCCGCAGGCCACGACCTTCATAGAAGGCGATGCCCCAGCCGTCACGATGTGGGCCGGTGCGGCCGCCTCGCTGCATCAGCCCGGTGAAGCTGAACACGATGTCGGTCGGCACATTGGCGCTCATGCCCAATAACTCACACATGCTCGGATTCTCGCTTCAAGGCCGGATTACAAACGCGGTTCGACCCGCAAACGCTGAGGGTTGCTCGGAACGGGTGGACGACCGTACCGATCATCGCCAGCCCCGCCGAAGGGCTGATCGTCTTCAGGTTCGTCGGACCGGGCCGCGGCCTTGGCGGCAGCCGCCTGTTCCTTGCGAGCCCTGGACGCGCGCTCGATCGGAAAACGAATCGCCACGACCACCAGGTAAAGACCGAAAGCGATCATGGAGTACATCAAGAGGTCGGAAATCGCTCGCCAGGCGTTGTTGCCGACCTTGAAAGCCAGGTCCAGCGTGGTGATGGCGATGGCCGGGGCCACTTTTTCCTTCACCGGGTCGATGATTGTCGGGCTGAACAGCAGCACGGCGACCAGCAGCTGCAGCGGCTCACGCAACCAGCGCCACATCCAGCGGGTCATGCGCATCCACACCAGCAGGCAGCCTAAAGCGGCAAAGGCGTAGAGGCCCCAAGCGATCAGATAGTCGTTCTCGGTCATGGTGTCCATGGCAAGGCAGGCAAAGAGGCGCTTATAGTAACGACTTTTCGCACATCAGGCTTGTCCCAATGCCAGTCGGTCATGACACAAGGCCGGCAGAGACATCAAGAGTTGCATTGCGCCTGCAAAACCCTATTTCGTACAACGCCCGAGAGCCCTTCATGCCCCTATCCGTCAACGTTTCCGACGCGCCCATTGCCCGCAAGGCCGAGGGCGATGACCCGTATGCCTGGCTGCAGGAGCGCGACACCGACGCGGTGCTCGACTACCTCAAGGCTGAAAACAGCTATCAAGAGGCGCAAACCGCCGATCAGGCCGGGCTGCGCGAAACCCTGTTCGAAGAGATCAAGGGCCGGATTCTCGAAACCGACCTGTCACTGCCTTCCCCTTGGGGCCCGTACCTGTATTACACGCGCACCACGGCCGGTGACGAATACGCCCGTCATTACCGCTGCCCCCGTCCGGCCGATGACAGCCTGCAGCTAGACGAAGCCCGGGAGCAACTGCTGCTGGACCCGAACGAACTGGCCAAGGGCGGCTTCTTTTCCCTCGGCGCGTTCAGCATCAGCCCGGACCACCAACGCCTGGCCTACAGCATCGATTCCACCGGCGATGAGATTTACACGCTGTTTGTGAAGGAATTATCCAACGGTCGTGTCAGCGAACTGGAGTTCCAGGACTGCGATGGCAGCATGACCTGGGCCAACGACAGCCTGACGCTGTTTTTCGGTGAACTGGACGACACTCACCGTCCGCACAAACTGTTGCGCTATCGACTGGACGGCACCGCAGCCGAAGAAGTCTTCAATGAGCCCGATGGCAGGTTTTTCCTGCATTGCTACCGTTCCAGTTCCGAGCAGCAGTTGCTGTTGTCGCTGGGCAGCAAGACCACCAGCGAAGTCTGGGTCCTCGACGCCTCGCAGCCGCATCAGGCGTTCACCTGCATTGCGCCACGAGTGGAAGACCATGAATACGATGTGGACCACGGCACGCTGAACGGTGAGTGGACCTGGTTCATTCGCACCAACCGCGACGGTATCAACTTTGCCCTGTACACCGCCGTCGATACTGGATTGGCGCCGACCGAGGCCGACTGGCAGAACCTGATCCCCCACAACGACACCACGATGATCGAGGGCATGAGCCTGAACCTCGGCGTGATAACCCTGAGCCTGCGTGAAGGTGGCTTGCCGATCATCGAAGTTCATCCCCAGGAACTGCCGCATTACCGCGTGCAACTGCCGGATGCGGCTTACAGCCTGCATGTGCAGAACAGCCTGGAGTTTGTCAGCGACAAGATCCGCCTGCGCTACGAAGCGCTGAACCGACCGGCGCAAATCCGTCAGCTGGACCTGGCCAGCGGCGAGCAGACCGTCCTCAAGCAAACCCCGGTGCTGGGTCCGTTCGATGCCGATGCCTATGTCAGCCAACGCTTGTGGGCCACCGCGCCCGACGGCACACAAGTGCCGATCAGCCTGGTGGTCAAACGCGAAGCGCTCGGAAAACCTGTACCGCTTTATCTCTACGGCTACGGCGCTTACGGCGAAAGCCTTGACCCGTGGTTCTCCCACGCCCGTTTGAGCCTGCTGGATCGCGGCGTTGCGTTTGCCATTGCTCACGTGCGGGGCGGTGGCGAGCTGGGCGAAGCTTGGTATCGCGCCGGCAAGCAGGAACACAAGCACAACACCTTCAGCGATTTCATCGCCTGCGCCGAGCACTTGATCGCCAACGGTTTCACCACGCCTTCTCAATTGGCGATCAGCGGCGGCAGCGCCGGTGGCTTGCTGATCGGTGCGGTGCTCAATCAACGTCCTGATCTGTTCGGCGCGGCGATTGCCGAGGTGCCGTTTGTCGATGTGCTCAACACCATGCTCGACCCGGAACTGCCGTTGACCGTTACCGAATACGACGAGTGGGGCAATCCCGAAGAGCCGGACGTCTATGATCGGATCAAGGCCTACGCCCCGTATGAAAACGTCACCGCGCAAGCCTATCCGGCAATGCTGGTGATTGCCGGCTACAACGACAGTCGTGTGCAGTACTGGGAAGCGGCGAAGTGGGTGGCGAAATTGCGCGCGACCAAGACCGACAATAATCCGCTGCTGCTCAAGACCGAATTGGGTGCCGGCCACGGCGGGATGAGCGGCCGTTATCAGGGATTGCGTGACGTAGCACTCGAATACGCATTTGTTTTCAAGATTTGGGGAATTGCCTGAGGAACTTGGCCCGGCGTTTTGGTCTTAAGACCTGCCCCCCCTCTCAATGTGGGAGCGAGCTTGCTCGCGATGACGGAAGCACATTCAGCTTTGATGTTGAATGACAAACTGCTATCGCGAGCAAGCTCGCTCCCACAGGGGATTGGAGACATCCCGAATAACCGGAACCAGACACAAGAAAAAGACCGTGCCGACATGTCAGAACCGACCTTACTGAACAACGAAATCCGCGACTGGCTGATGGATTGCGGCCTGTTCGATCAATTGCTGCCGGCCGATTTCGCGGCCGCTTCGGGCTACTTCAGCATCAGCACCATCGCCCAGGGCGAAGAGATTTTCCACGAAGGCGATGCCGGCAGTTTCATGTGCATCATCCACACCGGCCAGGTGTCGGTGCAGAAGACTAACGGCGACGGGCAATTGGTGACCCTGGCCACCTTGCGCAGCGGTCGCTCGTTCGGCGAAATGGCCGTGCTCGATGGTGAACGGCGCTCGGCCAGTTGCGTGGCCGCCAGTCACTGCCAGCTGCTGAACCTGGGCAAGGACTCTCTGGAAAAGATGATCAACGACGCGCCGAAAATCGCCGCCAAGATCATCCGCGCCCTCGCCGTCGCCCTTTCAAAACGCTTGCGCATGGCCGACGGGCAACTGATCTCGCAACAGATCTAACCGCCGGGCGACTTGTCCTTTGTGCTGTTTGGTTCGATGCCCGGCACTGGTTGATCCTTGGTCGGAGGACTGGGCATTTCGATCGGCACCAGCGGTGGGCCACCGCTGCCCGGCCCGGCCTTGGGCAGGGGCGTCGGAGTGATTTGCGGGTAAGGCGTCGGTGTCGCGGTGCCGGGCGACCCCGGCAGCGGTGTGGGGCTGGTTGGAAGGGTTTGCAATTGCTGGGCCCGCACTGCAGTTATCGAGAGCGCGGCCAAGGCAATGACCGTTAGAATGGTGCGCTTCATCAATGGCTCCGTTGGCCTTGTTGTCATTGGCAGGCTACTCCCAACTGCCTCTGTTTGCCTTCCCCCAATTTGAGATTTCCATGAAACGTTTTGTTCTGCTCGACACCGCCCCTATCCCCGAGAACGGCGGCGCCCTGTGCCTGTTCGAGTATGGCGAGGATTTCGTCATCAAGATCCAGGGCGGCGATGGCGGGCAGTTGATGAACACCCGTATGCACGGTTCCGAGGATGCCTTGGCCGAGATTCCGTGCCGCAAGGTGGCGGGCCGGCCCGACTCGCGCGTGCTGATCGGCGGCCTGGGCATGGGCTTCACCCTCGCCTCGGCCCTCAAGCATTTGGGCAAGACCGCGCAAGTGGTCGTCGCCGAACTGGTGCCCGGCGTTGTGGAATGGAACCGTGGACCACTGGGCGAGAAAGCCGGGAATCCGCTGCTCGACCCGAGGACGGTGATCCGCATGGAGGATGTGGCCAAGGTCCTGCAAGCCGAGCCACAAGGTTTCGACGCGATCATGCTCGACGTCGACAACGGTCCCGAAGGCCTGACCCAGAAGGCCAACAGCTGGCTCTACTCCGCCGGTGGCCTGAGCGCTTGCGCCAAGGCGCTGCGGCCCAAAGGCGTGCTGGCCGTGTGGTCGGCCAGTGCGGACCGCCAGTTTTCCGACAAGCTGAAAAAGGCCGGTTTCAAAGCCGAAGAAGTCCAGGTCTTCGCCCATGGCAACAAAGGCACACGCCACACCATCTGGATTGCCGAGAAGCTCAAGGGCTGAGCTAAACTGCACCTATTACCGTCATTAGTCTTTTTACAAAGGTGAACCCATGAGTTCGTCAACGCCTCCGTCCAACACGTCGAAGCTGGACCGCATCCTTGCCGACAACCAGCGCGACAAGGAAATGGGTTACCGCGACAAGGCCCTGAAAATGTACCCGCACGTGTGTGGCCGTTGCGCCCGCGAGTTCTCCGGCAAACGCCTGAGCGAACTGACCGTGCACCACCGCGACCACAACCACGACAACAACCCGCAGGACGGCTCGAACTGGGAATTGTTGTGCCTGTATTGCCATGACAACGAACACTCGCGGTACACCGACCAGCAGTATTTCGACGAAGGCTCGCTCAGCAGCCCGAAAATCGCCAAGGCGACGCACAACCCGTTTGCGGCGTTGGCTGGGTTGATGAAGAAAGAAGACTGAAGATTTCAGTTGCCTGATGCTGATCGTTCCCACGCTCTGCGTGGGAATGCAGCCCGGGACGCTCCGCGTCCCTTCACAGCCGGACGCGGAGCGACCGTTGAGGCATTCCCACGCAGAGCGTGGGAACGATCACTGCCCGCCCTCCCCCAATCCCCGTATAATCGCCGTTTTTCCCCGAAGGCACCCCGCTCGTGGCAGACAAACGGTACAGCTGCATTGGTTTGTATAACCCCAAATCACCGGAAAACGTCGGCTCGGTCATGCGCGCCGCCGGCTGTTATGGCGTGGCGTCCGTGTTCTACACCGGCAAGCGCTATGAGCGCGCCGCCGATTTCGTCACCGACACCAAGCGCGTCCACTACGACATTCCGCTGATCGGCATCGACGACCTGAAGAAAATCCTGCCCCTGGGCTGCGTGCCCGTCGCAGTGGAGCTGGTCGAAGGCGCTCGCTCGCTGCCGGAATACACGCACCCGGATCGCGCGCTGTACATCTTCGGCCCGGAAGACGGCTCGCTGGATAAAGAGATTCGCGACTGGTGCGAAGACGTGGTCTATATCCCGACCACCGGTTGCATGAACCTCGCCGCCACCGTCAACGTCGTGCTGTACGACCGCATGTCCAAGGGACTCAACACCCGTTCCGGGGCGAAATTCCGCTGAATCACCCGACATCCGATGGAACAAGCGGACCGCCCTGGCAGTCAGCTTAACTATCTATTCTTGAAGCAGCGATTCCGCCAGGAGACAGATCATGAACGAACTCAAACGCGTAGAACGCATCGGACCCACCCCGTTCCAGACTCATTCCGATCAGAACGTTCAGGGTTGGGAGCGCATCGGCTCCCTGGCCGGTGGCGTGGTGATGATGGGTAAAGGACTGCGTCGCGGCGGTGTGTTCGGCTTGATTCAAGTGGCGATCGGCGGCGTGGCACTGGCCCGTGGCATTACCGGGCACAGCTCGGTCAAGAGCCTTGTCTAGTCCTGAAATAGGTTTACACCTGTTTCACCCCAACGCCCGATGCACTGC
>NZ_JARVSN010000008.1:0-78635 GCF_030209165.1 Pseudomonas sp. fls2-241-R2A-110
AAGCGCTTGGTTACTTGGCGCTTCTCCAAGTGACCCGCTGTAAGAGCGGAACCAATAGCCGCCGTTACCGCAAAAACGGATATACCCCCAATCCCAATCCCAATCCCAATCCCAATCCCAATCCCAATCCCAATCCCAATCCCACCAAGACCGACCCGTGACCGATGGTCGATGAACCCGTCTCCCCCGGCATTTTGCGCTTAGCTGTATGGATAACCCAAGCGCGCATCGCCCACTTCATCACCACAGCGACGCCCCTCCAGAACACCGTGAGTCTGAGGAAATTCACAATGCTGACCCTGAACATCAACGGCAAGGACCAAGAACTCGATGTCCCCGCAGACATGCCATTGCTCTGGGTCCTGCGCGATGTCGCGCACCTCACCGGGACCAAATTCGGTTGCGGCATGGCCCAGTGCGGCGCCTGCACCGTACATGTCGACGGCGCACCACTGCGCTCCTGCATCACCCCCGCTACGGCAGTCGCCCACGGCCAAAAAATCCTCACCATCGAAGGCCTCTCCTCCGACGGCTCGCACCCAGTGCAGCAAGCCTGGGCCGAACTCGACGTGGTGCAGTGCGGTTACTGCCAGTCCGGGCAAATCATGTCCGCCGCCGCGTTGCTGGCCAAGATCCCCAAACCCACCGACAGCGACATCGATCAGGCGCTCTCCGGCAACATCTGCCGCTGCGGCACCTACCCAAGGATCCGTGCGGCGGTCAAACGCGCCGCCGAGATCGGTTGATGCCACGTTGAAGGGAGTCTGAACATGAACAGCATCAATCCTGTATCACGACGTAGTTTCCTCAAAGGCAGCGCCGCCTTGGGCGCGGGTCTGGTGGTGGCGTTCGTCATCCCCGGCGCTCACCGCTTTGCCCTGGGTGCGGAGAATGAAGGCAATGTTTTTGCGCCGAATGCGTTCCTGCGCATCGGTAATGACAACACCGTCACCGTGCTGCTCGGCCATTCGGAAATGGGCCAAGGCATCTGGACCGGCCTGACCATGTTGATCGCCGAAGAACTGGACGCTGACTGGTCGAAGATCCGCGTCGAGCATTCACCTGCCTCGGCGGCGGACTACGGGATGCCGGGGTTCGGCGGGATGCAGATCACCGGCGGCTCGACCTCGACCTGGATGGAATTCGACCGCTATCGGCAAGCCGGCGCGGCGGCGCGCTTGATGCTGATCCAGGCGGCGGCCAAACGCTTCAACGTCGCGCCCTCCGAGATTCATACCGAATCAGGCGTGGCGTTTGCCGGCGACAAGCGCGCGACCTACGGCGAGCTCGCGGATGACGCCGGCAAGCTGCCCGTGCCGGATCCAGCGTCGATCACGTTCAAAGACGCCAAGGACTGGAAAGTCATCGGCAAACCCACCAAACGCCTGGACACCCCGGAGAAAATCACCGGCCGCGCCAAGTTCGGCATGGACGTGCAGTTCGACGGCTTGATGACGGCCATGGTGGCCCGTTCGCCGGTGTTCGGTGGCAGCGTCAAGTCTTTCGAAGGGGCCGAAGCGCTGGCGGTGCCGGGGGTGCATAAAGTGGTGCAAGTGCCCACGGGCGTGGCGGTGATTGCCGATCATTACTGGGCTGCGAAGCTTGGGCGCGATGCGTTGAAGGTCGAGTGGGACCTGGGGCCGAACACCGGCCTCGACAGCCAGCAACTGCTGGAAAGCTTCCGCAAGCTCGCGGCCACTCCCGGCACCTCGGCCAGCAAGGCCGGCGATACGGCCGCCGCATTGGGCAAAGCGGTCAAGACCATCGACGTCGAGTACAGCGTGCCGTACCTGGCCCACGCACCGATGGAACCGCTCAATTGCACGGTGAAAATCAGCAAGGACAAGTGCGAGATCTGGACCGGCACGCAATTCCAGACGCTGGATCAGATGATCGCGGGCAAGATCACCGGGCTCAAGCCGGAACAGGTGGAAATCCACACCGAATTTCTCGGCGGCGGTTTCGGCCGCCGGGCCAATCCGACCTCGGATTTTGTCGCTGAAGCCGTGCAAGTGGCCAAGGCCGCAGGTGAACCGGTGAAAACCGTGTGGTCGCGGGAGGACGACATTCGCGGCGGCTATTACCGCTCGGCGTTTTTGCATCAGGCGCGAATCGGGCTGGACGCCGACGGCATGCCCCTGGCCTGGAAGCATGTGATGGTCGGCCAGTCGATCATGGCCGGCACCATGCTTGAAGCAACTATGGTCAAGGACGGCATCGACAAGACCTCGGTCGAAGGCGTCGCTGACAGTCCGTACCTTGAAGGCCTGGCCAATCACCAAGTGGAACTGCATTCGCCGAAAACCGGCATCAACGTGCTCTGGCTGCGTTCGGTGGGGCACAGCCACACGGCGTTCGTCATGGAATCGTTGATCGACGAAATGGCGGAGGCGGCCGGCAAGGACCCGGTGGAGTATCGACGCACCTTGCTCAAGGCGCATCCGAGGCATCTGGGCGTGCTCAACCTTGCCGTCGAAAAAGCCAACTGGGCGGCGCCTCTGCCGGACGGCCACGCCTTGGGTGTGGCGGTGCATGAGTCCTTTGGCAGTTACGTGGCGCAGGTGGCTGAAGTGTCCCAGGACAACCTGGCGATTCGAGTGCATCGGGTGGTCTGCGCAGTGGATTGCGGGATTGCCGTCAACCCGATGAGCATCGCCGCACAGATGGAATCCTGCATCACCTTCGGCCTCGGGTTCACCTTGCACAGCAAGCTGACCCTGAAGAACGGGCAGGTCGTGCAGTCCAATTACCATGACTATCAAGTGCTGCGGCTGAACGAAATGCCGGTGGTCGAAGTGCACATCGTACCGAGCACCGAAAGGTCCGGAGGGATCGGCGAGGCCGGCGTCCCACCCACGGCGCCAGCGGTGGCCAACGCGGTGTTCGCCCTGACCGGGCAACGCCTGCGGGAACTGCCGTTGCAACTGTCGGGGGTGTGACATGAGACGACATCTGATTCTGGGCGCGGTGATGCTGGTCGGTCTGGTCAGCTACGCCGAGGACCTGTTCGCCGATGACAAGGAAGCCATCAAGGCCTTCGAAACGGTGCAGAAAGTGTTCCAGAGCCCGCGCTGCCAGAACTGCCATATTCCGGGGGACTCACCGATGCAGTTCGACGCGGGCACCCCGCATGCGATGAATGTCGTGCGCGGGATGGACGGCAAGGGCGCGGCCGGCTTGCCCTGTGCGACGTGCCATGCCGATAGCAACCCGCCCGCCAGTTACGGGCCCCATGCTCCACCGGGAGCGCCGCATTGGAGCTTGCCGCCTGCGGCGCACAAAATGGCCTGGATCGGGCTGCCGGCCGACCGCTTGTGCGCAATGATCAAGGATCGCGCCAGCAATGGTGATCGGGATTTCGCCGCGCTGATCAAGCATGTCAGCGACGACAAACTGGTGCTGTGGGGCTGGAATCCGGGAGAAGGAAGGGCACCGGTGCCGGTGCCGCACGACATTTTCGTCACCCAGTTCAAGCTCTGGGCGGAGGCGGGAGGGCCATGTCCGGTGGTGGGCAGCTGACCGGCGGTCCGTTATCAGGGAGTCATACCGGGTATGCACCACTCTAAAGTACATACCCGTCACTGGAGTGAGTCATGCTGATCCCAGGCAAACCGGTCAAAAACGGCGCGTGCGCAGACACATTGCGTTCGCCACAACAGGAACGCCAACAGCTGCGTGACCTGGCCCGTAAGGCCGAGCAGGAATTGATGGGCGTGCAGATGGCGAGCATGGACGAGTTGACGCTGCTGCCCAACCGTCACGGCTTCACCGTGCTGGCCGAACAAGGGCTGAACGCCTGCCAGCAGTTGGGCAGGCCGGCCACGCTGCTGCTGTTCAATCTCGATGACTTCAAGCACATCAACTACCTCTACGGACGCGCCGAGGGCGACAATGCGCTCAAGACCTTCGCGGATGTGCTGCGGATCGCCTTTCGCGAAAGCGATGTGATCGGCCGGCTCGGCAGCGACAAATTCGTGGCCTTGCTGACCGGCTCGAGTGCCGTGGAAACAGCAGCTATCAGGGCGCGCCTGGAAGAAATACTCGAAGAGCGCAACGCCACGGTGCACCGCGCTTATGACCTGCACTTCAGAATCGGCCAGATCGAGGTCGACCCGTTGCTGCATGACACGGTGGATCAACTCCTGGCCGCGGCCGATGCGTTCACTTGGCAAACAGTTGGCTGATGTCTTTGAATGCCTTGAATTCCAGCGCATTGCCGCACGGGTCGAACAGAAACATTGTCGCTTGCTCGCCCACCAATCCCTGAAAGCGAATGCCCGGTTCGATCACGAATCGGGTGTCGAGGGCTTTCAATCGCTGCGCCAGGGCTTCCCACTCTTTCATACCCAGCACAACGCCGAAATGCGGCACGGGCACGTCGTGACCGTCCACGGCATTGGTGTGCGCCGCTTCCTGAGAAGCGTTTTTCGGCGCTAGGTGAATCACCAGTTGATGGCCAAAAAAGTTGAAGTCGACCCAATGGTCACTGGAGCGGCCTTCTTCGAGTCCAAATACTTCGGCGTAAAAATGCCGGGCGGCGGCCAGGTCATAGACCGGAATGGCCAGGTGAAAAGGGGAGAGCTGCATCGGTTTTGCCTCGGATGTGTCTGGAGTGAAGCTGAGTTTAGCGCTGTGCTTTTTGATTGAAAGACGATAGTTTTTGCGTCGAGCTCAAATTATTTCGATCAATCGAGAACGCCATGCTGCGCGAACTGAAAACTTTCATCGCCGTGACGCGCTTCGGCACGTTCGCGGCGGCCGGAATGCACATCGGGCTGACGCAGTCGGCGGTCAGTGCGCAGATGCGCAATCTTGAACAGGCGCTGGGCATTCGTCTGTTCGATCGCACCGGGCGCCAGGCGATCCTCAACGCGGCAGGGCAGCGGGCGTTACCGATGGCGCGGGAGATCCTCGAAACGTTCAGTCGGATGGCGGTCAGTGATGATGTCAGTGAATACCGAGGCGAATTGAAAATAGGCGCGGTGGCCACGGCGCAGACCGGCTTGTTGCCGCAGGCATTGTTGCGGTTGCGTCAGCAGGCGCCGTTGCTGGAGCCCAAGCTGGTGCCGGGTGTCTCGTTGAATTTGTTGAGCCAGGTGGACACCGGAGAGGTGGACCTGGCGATTCTGATCAAGCCCCCGTTCGACTTGCCCAAAGAGCTGTCCGCGCAGGTGATCCGCCGGGAAGCCTTTGTGTTAATCGTGCCGCCGGACCTCGAAGGCGATGACCCGTTGCAGATGCTCGCCAGTCATCCTCATGTGCGTTACGACCGCAATTCGTTTGGTGGGCGCCTGGTCACGCGGTTTCTGCGTGAACAGCAGATTGATGTGCAGGTGGCGCTGGAACTGGATGAGCTGGAAGCCATTGTGAAAATGGTCGAATGCGGGCTCGGCGTTTCGCTGCTGCCCGAAGCGGGGTTGTGGCTGGACTATGGCGCGAAGGTCAGGATCATCCCGCTGGGCGATTTGACGTTCTATCGCGAAATCGTCCTGTTGCAGCGCTACAGCCAGCGCACACAGCCGATCCAGCAGCTGTTCGCCGAGTGCCTGAATGCTGCGTCAGTCAACCATGATGCTGCCATCGGCCTGCTGACGGTAGAGGGTGTAGGGCAGCAGTAATGTATCGAACGCACCGGATAGAACGACGTCGATCAGCACAATGGCCGGAGCGTTGTCATGTACTTCGGCATCCCGGCCTTTTTCCAGGGGCGCATTCAGTATGCAGAAATCGTAAGTCACACCGCTGTAGATTCGCGGAACGGCGCCGCAGTAGCTTTTGCGTTCCTTGAGACTCTTCGCCGCCACTTCGTCACCGCGCATCACTGTTTGTACCGTACCGCAACCCGCGAGCATCAATGCCGCGAGTAAAACCGCCTGAGTTTTCATACCGCCAATCCTTCGCCGGAAAACCGTCAATCTACGCGTATCACATCAAAACTTCACTCACGCCATCGGCGGCAAGCGGCGTTTGACCGGGGTCTTTTTGACGATAGCAGTGTTGGTTTCAGCATGGGTGTTGAGGCGGTCGAGCAGGGTGTCCAGTTGCTCCATCGAACGCACATGCAGGCGCGCGATGAAGCAGTCGTCGCCGGTGACTTTGTCGCATTCGGTGAATTCGGGGATCGCCTGGATTTGCCGTTCCACTTCCTGCAACTGGCCCGGCAGTGGGCGGATGCGCACGATGGCCTGGAGTTGATAACCAAAGCATTTGGGATCGATCTCGACGGTGTAGCCCTTGAGCACGCCACGTTCTTCAAGACGGCGCAGACGCTCGGCAACGCTGGGCGATGACAGGCCGCTAAGGTGGGCCAAGGCCTTGAGCGAGCGGCGTGAGTCTTCCATCAAGGCGCTGATCAGCACTTGGTCGATGTCGTCGGTCATGGCAAAACCCCTGTTAGGCGATTGGCTGAATATGCCTTGATAAAAAAGGCAGAAACCGAGTTTAGCCTGCTTTTTGCGCTGGAGAAGCCCTCCGCCGGATTGGCATACTTTGGCCTCAAACAGAGGAGTCTGATGATGGACAAAACAATACGTCGCGGTTCATTTGAAATGACCGCCGCCATGCTGATTTCCGGGACCATCGGCTGGTTTGTGCTGGTGTCCGGGCAACCGGTGCTGGACGTGGTGTTCTGGCGTTGCGTGTTCGGCGCCGGCACGCTGTTGCTGATCTGCGCGGCATTCGGCTTCCTGCGTCCAGGCATCCTGACCCGCACCACATTCTGGCTGGCGGTGCTCAGCGGCGTCGCGATTGTCGGCAACTGGCTGCTGCTGTTCGCCTCTTATTCCCGTGCCTCGATTGCCATCGGTACGGCGGTTTATAACGTTCAGCCGTTCATGCTGGTCGGGTTGGCCGCGCTGTTCCTCGGCGAGAAGATCACCTTGCAGAAACTGTTCTGGCTGGGCGTTTCGTTTCTGGGAATGCTGGCGATTGTCAGTGCTCATGGCGAGCAGGGCGCGGGCGGCAACGATTACCTGATGGGGATCGGTCTGGCACTGGGGGCGGCGTTTCTTTACGCGATTGCAGCACTGATCATCAAGCGCCTGACCGGCACGCCACCGCATTTGATCGCGCTGATCCAGGTCAGCACCGGCGTGCTGTTGCTGGCGCCATTCGCGCACTTCTCAGCGTTACCGCAAACACCTAGTGCCTGGGGCAGCCTGGTGACGCTGGGCATTTTCCACACCGGCGTGATGTATGTGCTGTTGTACGGTGCGATTCAGAAACTGCCGACGGCACTGACCGGAGCGCTGTCGTTCATCTACCCGATTGCGGCGATTTTCGTCGACTGGTTTGCCTTCGGCCACCGCCTCGATCCGCTGCAATGGATCGGCGTCGCGGCGATTCTGCTGGCCGCTGCCGGCATGCAGCAGGGCTGGGGCCTGAAGGTTCGCCGGACGGTCACCTCATAAGCAGGCATCAGATGCTCCAGCGCGGCGCAGTCTTCGCCAGGCGCTGGCGCATCTCGCCGATATTCAAGGCGAACTGACGGATCAGTAACCGATAGCCATCCAGCGGGTTGTACACCGGTGCTTCGAGACTTGAATTAACCGGCAAATCGATAGGGCGATTCAGTCGCTGTGACGCGCCGGTTTTCAGTGCCCGGGCCATGCCGATCAACTGCACCCGAATCTGCCGGTGTTCGGCTTTCAATGACGATTGCAGGTGCGCCATGGCGTCCGGGTCATTGGCATCCGGTCGGGTGTTGCCGAGGATTTCCAGGGTGCTGACGCACATCCGCAAGTTACGCTGGATCGCATCGAGTTCGGTCATGGAAATCTTCACTTCCTTGGACACCGACGGCATCAGCGAGCGCAGTTGCACCATCACCGTGTTCAAGCGATTCATCAGTTTGAGGTGTTCGTCGTCACTGACCGGTTGGCCATTGATGATGCGCCCGTAAATCGTCGCGCAATCACGCAGCGAATCGGCCAGGTTGTAGCGCCAGGAATAGACCGCATACAGGGGCAGGGCGAAGGAGAATGCCAGGGCCAGGGCAATGCCGATCAGAATATCTACCCCGCGCCACAGGCCATCGGTGACAGGGTTATCACCGTGCCCGGCGACGATAAACACGGTAATCGCCGACAGCAGCGCCGTGTAACCGCCCTTGCCAATGGCGTGGTACGAGAAGAACCCGCACACCACCGACATCGCAAAATAGGTCAGCCACGGCATGCCAAGCCAGGCCTGTTGCGCCACCAGCAAAAGCCCGACGCCCGCGCCGATCAAGGTGCCGATGGCGCGTTCGGCGGCTTTCTTGCCGATGTTGCCGTGGTGCTGCAAGCCGCCGATCACCACCAGCATCGTCACCGACGCCCACTCACCGTGGGGCAGGTGGATGCCAGTGGTCAGCAGGATCGTCGCCAGCAACCCGAGTGAAACGCGCACCGCGTGGATCAGTTTCGCGTGGCGATAGCGCCGATACGGGTCCAGCAACGGACGTAGTAAACGGCGCAGCAGCGGTGGGAATCGGTTGGCTCTGAACGTGCTCAGGCTAGGTGTCCTCAGAAAATGTAATCGGTGGTCAGGAAGCTTGAGCTGCGTCCGCTGATGATCTCGCTGATGAGTTCCTTGTTGGTTTCCTGGAACTTGGTGGCTACCAGCGTGCGGATCGAGAACACCCGCAGCGCATCATGTACCGACAGCGTGCCTTCGGCGGAGTTCTTGCGGCCGTTGAACGGGTAGGTGTCCGGGCCGCGCTGGCACTGGGCGTTGAGGTTGATCCGCCCGACCTGGTTGGCAAAGGTGTCCACCAGGCGCCCGACGGCCACCGGGTTGGTGCCGAAGATGCTCAGCTGCTGGCCGAAGTCAGATTCCAGGACGTAGTCGATTACCGTGTCCAGATGGCGGTAAGGCACGATGGGCACCACCGGGCCGAATTGTTCTTCCTGATAGACGCGCATCTGCGGCGTCACCGGAAACAGGACGGCCGGATAGAAGAACGACGCCCGGGCCTGGCCGCCGTTTGGATTCACCACGGTGGCGCCTTTGCTCACCGCATCCGCCACCAGCGAATGCAGGTAATCGACCTTGCTCGCTTCCGGCAATGGCGTCAGGGCCACGCCGCTGTCCCAGGGCATTCCCGGCTTCAGGGTGGCGAGTTTGGCGTTGAATTTCTCGATGAACGACTCGACCACATCTTCATGGACAAAGAGGATTTTCAGCGCCGTGCAACGCTGGCCGTTGAACGACAGCGAGCCGGTCACCGCTTCGCTGACCGCGTTGTCGAGGTCAACCTCCGGCAACACGATGCCCGGGTTCTTCGCATCCAGCCCCAATGCCGCGCGCAAACGGTGCGGTTTGGGGTGGAGTTTTTTCAAGTCGCTGGCGGCTTTGTTGGTGCCGATGAACGCGAAGATATCGATCTTGCCGCTGGCCATTAGCGCGCTGACGGTCTCGCGACCACTGCCGTAGATCACGTTGATCACGCCTGCCGGGAAGCTGTCACGGAAGGCTTCCAGCAAGGGCCGAATCAGCAGCACGCCGAGTTTCGCCGGTTTGAACACCACGGTATTGCCCATGATCAGCGCCGGGATCAACGTGGTGAAGGTTTCATTCAGCGGATAGTTGTAAGGCCCCATGCACAGCGCCACACCCAACGGTACGCGGCGGATCTGCCCGAGGGTATCCTGCTCCAGCTCGAAACGGCTGGAGCGGCGGTCGAGTTCTTTCAGGGCGTTGATGGTGTCGACGATGTAATCACAGGTGCGGTCGAACTCTTTTTCCGAGTCCTTGAGGTTCTTGCCGATCTCCCACATCAGCAGCTTGACCACGGCCTCGCGTTGTTCACGCATCCGGCTGAGGAAGGTTTCGACGTGCTGGATGCGTTCGGCCACCCGCATGGTCGGCCACAGACCCTGGCCACGGTCATAGGCGCGGACGGCGGCATCGAGTGCGGTCAGTGCGGTCTCGGCGTCTAGCAGCGGCGTGCTGCCGAGGATCACTTGTTCGTCGCCATTGGCTCCGGTCAGGTAAACCGGGCTGCGAACCTGGGCGAGGGGCCCGGACCAGGTTTTCAGTTCGCCATCGACCAGGTATTCACGTTGCTCGGTCTGGCCGTCGAGGCGGTATTTTTCCGGAATGTCGGCGTGGCTCGGAAACAGGTTGTCGAGAATATTGGCTGTGCTCATGTCGCTACCCCGTCTGGATTGGGTGACTGATGAATCGTTTTAGCAGACCTCGGCCCCGCTTGTCATGACTCATCTCATCGTTTTGCGGCTCAGAGTTCCAACCCTCAACCCACTCGCGTCGGTGCCTTCGTGTTGACCTGTGCTTGAGCACAATGAAAAAGGTGGCCCCGTCGAGGGATGCCGTCAACCTGCAAATCCCCTATGGGTGCACACAAATGCTCATCCCCCGGTTAAACTCAGCGCTCTTTTTAAGGAGTTCATATGAGTAATTACCAGCCGGGCATTCTCGCCACCCCTGTTCCGCCACAAGCCCGTCATATGTTCTTCGCCCTCGAATCCGCCGAAGCCTTGCCGGCCGCGCTCGATAACCTGACGCAACTGGTGGACGGTAAATCGGCGGTGGTCGGCTTCGGTGAGTCCCTGGTCAAGGCGCTGCACGCTGAAGTCGAAGGCCTGCGGGCGTTCCCGGCGCTGGCCGGTGTCGGTGTCGATAACCCGTCGACCCAGCACGCGCTCTGGTGCTGGTTGCACGGCGTCGACCGGGGTGAATTGCTCAATCGCAGCAACGCCATCGAAGCCGCGCTGGCACCGGCCTTGCGCCTGGTGCAGATGAACGAAACCTTCCGCCACCAGACCGGCCACGATTTGACCGGTTACGAAGACGGCACTGAAAATCCCCACGATGAAGCGGCTGTGGCTGCCGCGCTGTTGGGCGAAGGTGCAGAAGGCCTGGTCGGTGGCAGCTTTGCCGCGATCCAGCAGTGGCAGCATGACCTCAAGGGCTTTCACGCCATGCCGCCCCATGAGAAGGACAACATCATGGGCCGCCGCCTGATCGACAACGAGGAAATCGACGACGCGCCGATTTCGGCTCACGTCAAACGCACCGCCCAGGAAAGCTTTGCCCCCGAGGCGTTTGTGGTCCGTCGTTCGATGCCGTGGATCGAAGGTGATCGCGCCGGCCTGATGTTCCTGGCATTCGGTTTTTCCCTCGACGCCTTCGAAGCCCAATTGCGCCGCATGAGCGGCCTGGAAGACGGCATCACCGACGGCTTGTACCGTATCAGTCGCCCCATCACCGGCGGCTACTACTGGTGCCCGCCGCTCAAGGACGGTCATCTGGACCTGCGCGCGCTGCGCATCGGCTAACCATGCTCGGCATGTTGAAACCGATTGGGTGATGGACCAGATCCTCAAACGCACCTGAACCTGTGGGAGCGAGCCTGCTCGCGATGAGGCCCAGACAGTCAGCACGCCAAGTTGCCTGTTATGACGCCATCGCGAGCAGGCTCACTCCCACAGGGGATGTCCGCGCGAATCTAACCTTATGCTTAATCAGTATTTCTCAATCGCCGTACCGGCTCACTAAGATCACGTCATAACTCGTTATAACAAGTGATCTTCATGACCGATAACGTTCTATCCCTCAGCCCGCTGTCCCACAGCAGTATTCCTCTTCACACCCAACTGCGTGATGTGCTGCGCGCCCGTATCCTCGATGGCGAATACCCGCAAGACAGCCAGATGCCCTCCGAAAGCGAGCTTGGCACGCTGTTCAAAGTCAGCCGCATCACCGTGCGCCAGGCCTTGGGCGATCTGCAAAAGGAAGGGCTGATCTTCAAGATCCACGGCAAGGGCACTTTCGTCGCCAAGCCCAAAACCTTCCAGAACGTCAGCACCTTGCAAGGCCTGGCCGAGTCCATGACCGGTCGCGGTTACGAGGTGATCAACCGCCTGCGCAGTTTCAAATTCATTGCCGCCGACAAACTGGTCGCCGAGCGTTTGCATGTCGCCGAAGGTGAAACCGTGGCGCAGATCAAACGGGTGCGGCTGATCAATCGCGAGCCGATTTCGCTGGAAATCACCTACCTGCCCAAAGCCATCGGTGAGCGGCTGGAGAAGGCTGATCTGGTGACCCGCGACATCTTTCTGATCCTCGAAAACGACTGCGGCCTGGCCCTCGGCCACGCCGATCTGGCTATCGACGCGGTGCTGGCCGACAGCGACCTGACCCAGGCGCTGAACGTCGAACCCGGTTCGCCGATCATGCGCATCGAGCGCCTGACCCACGACGCCAGCGGTCAACCCGTGGACTTTGAACACCTTTACTACCGCGGCGATGCCTTCCAGTACCGCTTGCGGATCGACCGGCAAAAAGGGGATCAGGCATGACCCACAGCTCTATCACCAGAAGCACTCTTGAGCAGGAATACGACATCGTCGTGATTGGCGGCGGCACCGCTGGCCCGATGGCGGCGATCAAGGCCAAGGAACGCAACCGCGATCTGCGCGTGTTGCTGATCGACAAGGCCAACGTCAAACGCAGCGGCGCGATCAGCATGGGCATGGACGGCCTCAACAACGCGATCATTCCCGGCCATTCGACGCCGGAGCAGTACACCAAGGAAATCACCATTGCCAACGACGGCATCGTCAATCAGGCGGCGGTCTATGCCTATGCGACCCACAGCTTCGAAACTATCGAGCAACTGGACCGCTGGGGCGTCAAGTTCGAGAAGGATGAGACCGGCGACTACGCGGTGAAAAAGGTCCACCACATGGGCGCCTACGTGTTGCCGATGCCGGAAGGGCATGACATCAAGAAAGTCCTGTACCGCCAGTTGAAGCGGGCGCGGGTAAATATCACCAATCGCCTGGTCTGCACGCGATTGCTGACGGATGAAGAGGGCGCAGTCAACGGCGTGATGGGCTTCGATTGCCGCACCGCCGACTTCCATGTGATCAAGGCCAAAGCCGTGATCCTGTGCTGCGGCGCGGCCGGGCGCCTGGGGCTGCCAGCCTCCGGCTACCTGATGGGCACCTACGAAAACCCCACCAATGCCGGCGACGGCTATGCCATGGCCTATCACGCCGGGGCCGAACTTTCGAACCTCGAGTGCTTCCAGATCAACCCGTTGATCAAGGACTACAACGGTCCGGCCTGCGCCTACGTCACCGGCCCGCTGGGTGGCTACACGGCGAACAATAAAGGCGAGCGCTTCATCGAATGCGACTACTGGAGCGGCCAGATGATGTGGGAGTTCCACCAGGAGCTCGAGAGCGGCAACGGCCCGGTGTTCCTCAAGCTTGATCACCTGGCCGAGGAAACCATCCAGAACATCGAAGAGATCCTGCACAGCAACGAACGCCCGAGCCGGGGCCAGTTCCACGCCAATCGCGGCACCGATTACCGCACGCAAATGGTCGAGATGCACATCTCGGAAATCGGCTTTTGCAGTGGGCACTCGGCGTCCGGCGTGTGGGTCAACGAGAAGGCCGAGACCTCGGTCAAGGGCTTGTACTCGGCGGGGGACATGGCGGCGGTGCCGCACAACTACATGCTCGGCGCGTTCACGTATGGCTGGTTTGCCGGCACCAACGCGGCGGATTTTGTCGCTGGGCGCGAGTTTTCGGCGGTCGATGCCGAGCAGGTCGAAACGGAAAAACAACGGGTCTACGCACCACTGGACCGAGAACACGGACTGCCGCCCGCGCAGGTCGAATACAAGCTGCGGCGTTTTGTGAACGACTACCTGCAACCGCCGAAAGTGACCAAGAAGATGCAGATCGGCCTGCAACGCTTCAGCGATATCCAGCGCGATCTCGATCAGATCAAGGCCCACAACGCCCACGAACTGATGCGCGCCATGGAAGTCAGCATGATCCGCGACTGCGCTGAAATGGCCGCCCGCGCGTCCTTGTTCCGCGCCGAAAGTCGCTGGGGGCTTTACCACTATCGCGTTGATCACCCGCAACGCAACGACAGCGACTGGTTCTGCCATTGCCACCTGAAGAAGGATGAAAACGGCTTGATGACCAGCTTCAAGAAAGCCGTCGAGCCTTACATCATTGCCCTCGATGCCGAAGAAATGCAGGCCTATGACCGGCTGCGGGTCGGTGCCTTCGCGGCCTGAGCATCACTAAAAGAGAGACCGCCAAATGGCCTATCAACCCCAGGAAATCTTCTTCCGCTCCAACGCGCCGGTCACGGTCGATGAAGACCTTTGCATCGCCCATAAAGGCTGCACCGTGTGTGTCGACGTCTGCCCCATGGACCTGCTGGCCATCAACCCGGCCACGCAAAAAGCCTACATGGCCTTCGATGAATGCTGGTACTGCATGCCCTGCGAAAAGGACTGCCCGACCGGGGCGGTGAAAGTCGAAATACCGTATTTGCTTCGCTAACTGAAAGGACGCTATCGCTGGCAGGCCAGCTCCCACAGGAATTTGCAGTGGGACACAGATTTCGCTGGCGACAGAGAACCTTGTGGGAGCTGGCCTGCCAGCGATGAGGCCCGCCCAGACAACTAAAAGCCATCCGGAAACACCGGACGCTGGATTCACCCAACACCCCTCGTTTCCCACCACGCTCTGATCGTGGCGGAGACGAACATCCTATAAATGATTCGAGGGGATTCACTATGCTATTGCGAGCAGCATTTGCCGGTCTGGTACTGGCTTCATTCACCTTGTCGGCCTCGGCCGAGACCATCCGCATCGCCATCGGCACCCAGGACACCACAATCAATTGCGCCGCCGGCGGTCTGTTGATTCGCGAACTCGGCCTGCTCGACAAATACCTGCCCCACGACGGCCCCTACAAGGACGCCAACTATGAAGTGGAGTGGAAGAACTTCACCAGCGGCGCGCCCCTGACCAATGAGATGGTTGCCGGCAAACTCGACTTCGGCGCCATGGCCGACTTCCCCGGTTCGTTCAACGGTGTGGCTTTCGAGACCGCCGGCAAGCACAGCCTGTTTATCAGCGTGTTGTCGGGCAGCATCAAGGGCAGCGGCAACGGCATCGTGGTGCCAAGCGCTTCAGGCGTGCAGTCGCTGGCCGAGTTGAAGGGCAAGACCATTTCCGTGCCGTTTGCGTCCACTGCCCACGGCATGTTGTTGCGGGCCGTGGCTACGCAAGGCTGGGATCCGCTCAAAGACGTGAACATCATCGCCCAACCGCCGGAGGTGGCCGGTTCCGCATTGCAGGCCGGGAAGATCGACGCCCACGCCGACTTCGTGCCCTTCGCCGAACTGTTCCCGAGCCGAGGTTTCGCACGCAAGATTTATGACGGTTCACAGGCCAACACACCGACATTCCATGGCGCCTTGGTCGATCAGGCCTATGCGAAGAAGTACCCGGAAATCGTCGTTGCCTACCTGCGAGCGAGCATCGAGGCCAATCAACTGCTGGCGGCCGAGCCGGAGAAATACAGCGAGCTGATTGCCAAGGTCTCCGGGGTCGACGCCGAGGTCAATTACCTGTTCCACGGTCCGCTGGGCGTGCAAACCCGCGACCTGAGCTGGAAGCCGGAATACCGCCAGGCCGTCGGCACCGCCATCGATACGCTCAAGCTGTTGAAGAAGGCGGATCGCGGTCTGGATCTGAATACCTTCATCGACGACCAGTACATCCGTGCCGCGTTCAAGGCCTCGAACCTGGACTACACCGCGCAATTGGCCAATTACGGGCAGACGCCGCTCAACGCGGTGGATGCGGCCAGTGGCAAAGCCATCACCGATTTTAGTCATGTGGCCGAAATCTGGGTGCGCGGTGAACCGAAAGTCCGTCAATACGCCTCGGCCGAATCGGCGTTCACCGCATTGGCCAGTTTGAAGCAGGAAGGCAAAAACATTCGCGCGGTGTATGCCCAGGCGAGCGACAGCGGGATCAAGTTGCTGGCGGATCAGGCGTGGTTTGCCAGTGATGCGAAAGGCCGCTTGAGTGCCTTCCTGCTCAAAGGCCAGGCCCAGCAATTCGCCACGGCCCAAGGTGGAAAAGTCTTCGACTTCACCGACGCCACCACCCAGGCAGTCGCCATCCGCTGATTTTTAGATATAGATCGTTCCCACGCTCCGCGTGGGAATGCCTCAATGGACGCTCTGCGTCCGCTTTAGATGTGACGCGGAGCGTCACGGGATGCATTCCCACGCGGAGCGTGGGAACGATCAGAGGTGATATATGTTTTTGCGCTGGATACCAAGAGCCGCCTCGCTGCTGCTCTGCCTTTTATTCTGGCAATTCGCCGCCAGCCACCACTGGAACCTCGGGCTGGTGACCTTTGCCAACGTGCCTACGCCGCTGGCGGTTATCCAGGCTGCCTTGGGCCTGGGCGACTCCGGCAAGCTTGCCCAACACCTGAGCAGCAGCCTCGGCCGGGTCTTCGCCGGTTACCTGGTGGCGATGATCATCGGCATCGCTTTGGGCCTGGCCATCGGACGCTCGAAATGGGCCGAAGATGTATTGCTGCCACCGCTGGAAGTCCTGCGCCCGATCCCGGCCGTCGCCTGGATCCCCCTGGCCATCCTGATGTTTCCGTCCTCGGAATTGTCGATGGTTTTCATCACCTTTACGGGCGCACTGTTCCCGATCCTGCTCAACACCGTGCACGGCGTCGAAGGCGTCGACCCGCGCCTGATCGCCTCGGCGAAAAGCCTCGGGGCAGGGCGTCGGGCGATGCTGTGGGAGGTGATTGTGCCGGGCGCCGCGCCGAGCATCATCACCGGCCTCGCCATCGGCATGGGCACCTCGTGGTTCTGCCTGGTGACCGCCGAAATGATCTCCGGCCAGTACGGCATCGGCTATTACACCTGGGAGTCCTACACCCTCCAGAACTACGCCGACATCGTCGTCGGCATGTTGCTGATCGGTGTCCTCGGGATGGGCAGCAGCCTGCTGATCAAACGTCTCGGCGGGCTGTTCACGCCATGGCACCGACCACGAGGAAAAGCCTGATGAGCATGCTGCAAACCCCTGAAGGGCGGATCGACATCCGCCAGTTGTCCATTGTGCTCGGCGAAGCGCAGCACGCCTTCGAAGCCGTGCAAGGCCTCGACTGCCAGATCGAACCGGGGCAATTCGTGTGCATTCTCGGGCCGTCCGGTTGTGGCAAATCGACCTTGCTCGGCGCGCTGGCCGGGCACTTGCAGCCGAGCGCCGGCAGCCTGAAAGTCGATGGCGCGCACGTCAGCGGCCCATCGCCGCAACGGGGCATGGTGTTCCAGCACCACACGCTGTTCCCATGGCGAACCGTGCGCGACAACGTGGCGTTCGGTTTGAAAATGCGCGGCATCGGCAAAGTCGAACGCCATCAGGCCGCCGAGGACATCCTCGCGCTGGTGGGCCTTGAAGGCTTCGCCGAGCGTTGGCCGGATCAGCTCTCCGGTGGCATGCAGCAACGGGTGGAGATCGCCCGGGTGCTGGTCAACCGTCCGCGCCTGTTGCTGATGGACGAGCCTTTCGGCGCCCTCGATGCGTTGACCCGGTTGAACATGCAGGAGCTGCTGCTGGACATCTGGACGCGGATTCGCACCACCGTGGTGTTCGTCACCCACGACATCGACGAAGCGCTGTTCCTCGCCGACCGCCTGTTGGTCATGAGTTCACGGCCCGGTCGAATCATCGAGGACCTGCGCCTGGACTTCCCTCGGCCACGCACCACCGAATTGGTCACCAGCCCTGAGTTTTCCCGCTTGAAACGCCATTGCCTCGAATTACTGCGTCACGAAGACGGTCGGCAGTTGCCACGCCTGAACCCTCTCGGACTGCCTCCTGAAAACAAACTGCCGCGATTTGCCCTATGACCTCTCTATTCGATGTAACCGACAACGACGACATTCTCGCCCTGCAACCGCGCTTGACCGATGACGACCCCGGCATGCGCCGGATCGCCCTGATCGAACTGGCCGACCTTGAAGAACCGGACGGTCTGCTGTGGCTGGTCAATCGACTGGCTGAAGACCCGACCGAAGAAGTCCGCGCCGAGGCCGCGCGCCTGCTCGAAGCCTGGGAGGACACGCCGGTGGTCGAGGCGCTGTGCCAGGCCCTGACCGATCCCTCTTTGGCCGTGCAAGCGGCCGCCGCGCAAAGCCTGAGCCTGCTCAAGAGCGAGGCGGCGGGCAGGGTGGTTCTGCCGTGGACCGGGCATGCTGACGCCAATGTGCGCATCGCCGCGTTCAGGGCGCTGCGTGAATTGCGTTTCCCGGGTGCCGCAGGCGCTGCTGCAGCGGCATTGAACGATGAAAACGCCAGTGTCCGGCGTGAAGCTGTGGGCGTACTCGGCTGGCTCAAGCAACTCGATGCCTTGCCCGCCCTGGCCAAACGGGTCAGCAATGACCCGGACACCGAAGTCCGCCGCGCCGCCACCGGGGCCTTGGGCCTGGCTTGCGATGCTCAAGTGCTGCCAGCGTTGCGCCAGGCGTTGCAGGACCCGGCCTGGCAAGTGCGTGAAGAAGCCGCTACCACCCTGGGCAAAGTCGGCCACGCTGAGGCCGGTCCCGCCTTGGTCGAAGCTTTGAGCGATGATTACTGGCAAGTCCGCCTGCGCGCCACCCGCAGCCTCGGTCGTTTACGTTACGTCCCGGCGCTCGACGCGCTCATCGACACCCTCGGCCACCGCATCAGCAACCTGCGCAAGGAAGCCGCGCTGGCCCTTGGCGAATTGAACGATAAAGGCGCCATCGCCCCCTTGCAGGCCGCGCAAGACGACGGCGACCCGGAAGTGCGCAAAGCCGTGCGCATCGCGTTGAGTCAACTGCAATGAGTCCGGTGGCGGTGGGCAACTCCCAAAGCAAACAGCAGCTGCGATTGAGCTGGCCGGATGGTCGTGAGCAGCGGCTGGATCATGTTGAGTTGCGACGCCAGTGCCCATGCTCGCAGTGCCGGGCGTTTCGGCTGCAAGGGTTGACGGTCAAAATCGACGAGCGCATCCGCGTCATTGAACTCAACCCCCAGGGCTACGGCCTGCAACTGATCTTCAGCGACGGCCATGAGCGCGGTATTTATCCATGGCCCTACCTGGCACAACTTGCCGGTGAGATCGGCTGAACCCCTGTGGGAGAGAGTCTGCTCGCGAAGGGCCTTCGGATCCGTCGCGGTTTATTTCAACGCAGGGTCTCCCATGTTCATTTTCTTCCAGGCCTGCAACAACACTTGCGCCTTCGGTTCCTGCCCGCTGTCGAGGTAGTACTGGATCAGTGACAACCGCGCATTGCGATTGGCAGGTTGTACTTTCAGCAGTCGTTCCAACTCTGCGCACGCTTCATCAACCTTGCCGCTGTCATGCAACGCCACCGCCAGCACATAGCCGTACTGGCCGTTTTGCGGCTCCAGTTGCGCCGCTTTGCGCAAGGCCGGCATGGCTTGGGCCGATTTCCCCGCACGTACCAGTGACAAGCCTTGGGTATGTTGCAACAGGGCGGCGTCGGGATGTTCCTTGAGGCTCTGCGCCAACAGCGTTTGTGCCTCTTGACCGCGTCCGTTGGCCTCCAGCCATTGCACCAGCGTGACGAGGGCCGGGTAGAAATCCGGATCACGCTTGAGTGCGCTACGCAGCAGCGGTTCCACTTCGCCAGTGCGTCCGCTGGCCTGATACAGCATCGCCAGATTGAGGTTGGCCTCGGCGCGTTCCAGCAGGCTTGTTTGCACCGCCTCGTACTCGGCGATGGCCGCTTCCCAGTTCGCCTGGGCGCTGCCAAGACCGTTGCGGGCGGCGCCAAGCAGATCCCGAGCCGCGCCAATGCGCACAGCCTTCACCGGGTCTTTCAGCAAGGGTGTCAGCAACGGTGCACGCTCAGGTGGCGGCAGCAATGCGCTGATCGCCCGCACCGCGCTCTCACGTACTTGCGGTGCGGAGTTGCCAAGGTCTTTGGTCGCCAGTTTCAGCGCTTGCTCGCTCGGATACAGCGGCAGTTCACCGAGCAGGGTCGCCCGTTGGATCGCCGGCAAATTGCTGCGCTGCAGTTGCTCGTACAAGGCTTGCGCGGCACCGGGCTGGCCGTTGCGAATCAACCACAGGCTTTCGTCGTAGCGCGGGGCGGCTGGCGCCGACGAGCTGCTGCTCCACAGCTTGAACTGCTCGGTGACCTTATCGCCGGCCTTGCCCTGGTGACAGGTCAGGCAAGCGTCCGGCGTGCCGAGTTTTTTCGCCCGCTCCGGATTGGGAATGCTGAAGCTGTGGTCATGCCGAAAGTCGTTGCCCATGTAGAACTTGCCGGGCATGTGGCAATCCACGCATTGCGAACCCGGCTGGCCCATGGTGTGGCGGGTGTGTTCGATCGAGTCGTAGTTCTTCGCTTGCAAGCCCTTGCCGTCGACACCGGCCACCGAGGTCTTGCCGGCGCTGTTGTGGCATTGCAGGCAAACGCCGTTGCCCGGCGCCTTGAGCTCGGTGCTGTGGGGGTTGTGGCAGTTGCTGCAGCGCACGCCTTTGTCGAACATTTTGCTTTGAGCGAAGGAGCCGTGCTCGAACACCTCGTCCTTGATCTTGCCGTCCAGCGCGTACAGCTCGCGGGTCAAGGTGCTTGGCAGGTAGTCGTCCATCAGGCGTTTGCCGACGGTGTAACCATCGTCCAGCGGCGCGCGGCGGGAGTGGCAGCGGGCGCAGGTTTCGATTTCGACGGTGGCGTCCTTGTCCTTGAGGTCCACCGCAAAACCCGCGTGGATCAAGTCAGTCTTTTTCGCCGTCCATTCCAGGTGATTGGAGGCCGGGCCGTGGCATGCCTGACAGCCAACACCGAGGCTGTTCCATTGACTGTCAAAGGAGTTTTTGGCGGCATCGAAATTGCGCTTGTAACCGGTGGTATGGCATTCGACGCACATGAAGTTGGCGTTCTGGCTCGGTTTGCTCCAGTGCAGAGGATTCTTGAAATTCACGCCCTGGCCCGGATAGAGGTGAAACCAGTGGTGTTTCTCGGTATCCCAGGCCACGCCCAGCGCTTGCAAGCGCCCGTCGCCGACCTCGATCAGGTATTGCTGCAACGGCGCGATACCGAAGGTATAGGCGACCTTGAAGTCGGCATTCTTGCCATCGATGCCCGGCGTGTTGACCCAGAATCCGTCGTCCTTGCGCGAGAAACGGCTGGTTTCGTTTTCTGCCTTGAACGTGACGTTATTGAAATCACCCAGCATTGTTTCGGCATTGGCCGGCTGCATCGCCAATTGGTGATGGGAGCCTTGCCAGTCTTTCGTCTGCTCGCTGTGGCAGCCTTGGCATTGTTGCTCGTCGACCATCTTCGCCGGCGCCAGGCCGACGGGTTGTGGCTTGGCCGGCTTTGCGGCCGGCGCGCTGACGGGCACGGGTTTGGGCAGCACTGGCGAACTGCTGAACAGGAACCAGCCGATCGCCGCCACCGCCACCAGCAATAGGCCGATGGTGACGGGAAACAGATAACGATGGATCAGGGATTTTGGCGAATCAGGGGTTGGCTGTGCTGCTTTATTTTTATGAGTCGGCATTACGACTTCCGTAGTCCAGGTGCGTTTGCCGTCAGGCGCGCGTTCAAGCATGTTGCAGCTTTGCCGCAGGATCGGCGTCTGTCAAATGGCGGCTGTGAGCGAAACTGCAGCGAGCAATGAATTTTGTGTGTTTTCAACAACTGCTCCAGTGTCGATAGACCCAATCCTCAATACTCAGCCCGCCCCAGTCGGTTGTAATAGCTGATCAGCGAGTCATACGCTCGCGTCACCGCAAAAAAGTCATCGCTCAATCGCTGTGGTTCAGCCTTGTTCTGCCAGTCCTGGTGCAGAGCATTCAAGGTATCCAGATACGTCTGGGTCGGCCGGGCAATGTGTGACCAGAGATAACTGGGGACTTCGTTACGTTTTTCCGTTTCCGGCAACTGACTGTGGTTGAACTGCTGCCGATAGTCCCAGGCCAGTTGCAGTTCAGCGGTGGTTCTGGCCAGGGCCTGGGGTGTCAGGGTTCGATTTTTAACGCCCTCGGTGATCAGGTTCAGGGTATCTCTGGCCTGGATCATGTAAGCCAGCAAATACCAGTGAATGTCCTTGCCCAGACGCGCTTCGATCAGATTGAGCTGCGCGCGTCGCTGTTCAAGGTCCAGCGCTTCGACGTGCTGTCTGAGCAGCGCCGACGCCGCGAGGTAGTCCTCGGCCTTGGGTCTGAACTGGTCGGCAAACGCAGGCTGCACCTCATTGATGACGGTCGAAAAGCGCGCCTGCCGGTAAAAAGTGATTTGCTGCGTCAGGGGCATCACTTGCTGTAACGCCTGCGCGTAGGCATCGGCTTGTAACGCCAGCGGTGGGTCGTATTCGAGCAGCTTGAGTTTTTCGCTGATTTTTGCCGAGCAGATGTCCCTTTGGAGGTAGGACGCATCACTGGCACCGTTGTCGTCGAAGTCATGCTGGCGGGTGATCCAGTCAAGCACCGGTTGCGCAGATTGCTGCGGCGATTTGTACAGTTCGTAGGCCACTCGCCAATGCACGTCGACGCGATTGATGCAGTCGATCACCGGGCTTAGCGCATTGGCCTGGGCGGTGAGCGGCGCGTCGTGTTTATCCAGCCACAAGTCGATGCGGGCGACGAATGTCGAGGAGCCGGCCAGCCCCATCAAGATAAGCATCACGACAGTGGCGATGGGGAACAGCCATTTCGGGTTCATGGCTGTTTCTCCTGGCCGTACCACTGCTCGACGGTGGCCGGTGCGTTGCATTCGCTGGTGGTAACCGGCATGCGGCTGCACAAGCGTTCGGTCCATTGTTGCAGGCCCTGGTTGCGATTGACCGTGCCTTGGCTCGAGATCACTTTGAACACGCCGAGTATCAAGACCAGAACCAAAATGCCCGCGCCCATCAAACAGCGTTTGAACAAGGGGCTGGCGTGCTGCCAGGAAACGCGCGGCTTGACCTCTCTGCGGCGTATCAGCCCGACGGTTGCCAGCGTGCTCACGTAAACGAGGCTGCCAACCACGCCATAAACACTGCCGATGCCTGCTGTCATGACTGCACAGGGAATCAGGTCGCGCAGCACGCCAAACGGCAGGGGGCCGCGCCAGGGCGAAAGGCGCGCACTCAATCGATCGTCCAGCAGCCAGAAGCGATGGGCGACTTGCCCTGTCATCCAGTTGAGTACCCAGCCGCCAGCGGCGAATATCATCGACCAGAACACCGTGACGCCAATCAATGCGCCCAGCCGTGTGCCTAACGGCGCGAATTGGATAAAGGAGCCGACCAGACAGGCGAGGACAATGGCCAGGTACATCGGCCAACTGTCGTAGACGAATTCCCAGTCCCGCCAGAAGAACGGCGTGCCGCCGGGCAGATTTGCGCAGATATCAGGGTGGTGGGCATGCAGCGCAGAACTCAGCTTGCGGCATTGCACCCAGTCTTCGTTGCGCAAGCGTCGAGCCAGGGCGCGGCGTTGACTGAACCCCAGGGGGGCCAATAACAGGCGTGCGGCGCGATGTTGCGGCGTGGCGGCGGGTTCTGTCGCCAGGCACTGGTGCCAGGCCAGAAAGATCGGTGCTTCACGACGCTCGGCGATGCGCTGGCGCTGCTGCTGCAACTGTTCGATCAGGACTTCATCCAGCTCCAGCCGCTGCTGATAGCTGAACCAGTGAAAGGTCTCGATCGCCCACTCGATCAGGTCTTCGCAGGTGGCAGCGTGCTCGACGCAATGCCTTAGCACCGCGTCCTCCATGACATCGACGGCGCCATGCGCTACGGCGGTGGCATGCCGTTGTTCGAACTCTGCACGGCTAACGTTGTGCAATGAGCGCGTGACCACGTGCAGTGCATCAACCTCGACCACTGACAGGCCGCTCAAGTCCCACGACTCTTCAACGCTGGAGTCTTCCTCGCGCAAGCGCTCCCATTGCTTGATGTTCAGCGCTTGTTCGTAGGCCTCACGCAGACGCTGGAAACCTTCCGGGTCTTCGTCTGGACGTGTCTGTTTGAGCAGTGCCGCATATTGGCGTTTGATTTGGCGCGCATCGGCGTCGGCCGGCAGGCCAAGGACGGTCCAGCAACTCATTGCGTGTGCAACTCCATGAAAACCTGCGACGCGGCAACATCCCTGTAAACGGGGCGTAGTGGCAATTTGATTTTGCGCACACTACCTGTTTCGCGTCGAAAAGTCCTCGGGTCTCACCGTCAATCGCCGACAAACCAGCGGTAATACGGATTGCCACCGTCGCCACGCATCACTTCGCGTACGTCCCTGGCCCAGGCATCGCGGTCACCGTCATAGGCATGCAGGCTCGCCCGATAGAACTGCATCAGACGCTGCTGATGGGCGTTCATGCGTTCGATGAACGCGGCATCGGCATTCAACAGCAACGGCGGCTGGCGCAGGTCGAGCAGGGTCGGCAACACGCGACTGATTTCCCCTGCGCGCACCCATGGCGCGTACTCGATACGCGGCTGATCGTCGGTCACCGGCAGCGCATCGGCGGCGAACCGTTCCAGGCCGGCACGATCGGTTACCCAGGTCGCGAGCAGTGCGGCGGCCGAGCCGATGCCGACGTCCTGCAAGGTGCTGCGTACGCTGTCCTGCTGGAAGCGTTGGCTGATTTTCGCCGCATCCAGTTCGATCGGTTCCAGCGAACCCACCAACAGCATTTCGTGGAACTCGCTGGTCCACAACGTCGCGTAGGGAAAGACCTCTAGGAAGCTGCGCACCAGCGAACGTGAGTCGTCGATGTTCTGTGTCGGCAACGGTAGCCACTGTGCGACCAGGCCTTTTTTCTCCAGGCGGTTGGCGGCGAGCTGGTAGAAGTCGCGCGAATAAAGATTCACCACGCCAGCGGCGGAGGGCGGTGGTGGTTCGAGGGTGATCAGGTCGTAATGTTGCGGGCTGCGCAGCAGCTCCTGGCGACCGTCACGCAGGCGGACGTCGACAGCCGGGTCGGCGGCAGCATTGAAGTTACCCTTGAACAACGGTGCGGCTTTGATCACTGACGGCAGCAGTTCGGCGACCACCCGATGTTCCAGCCCCGGATAGCGGGTCAGGGCACCGGCGGTGATGCCCGTGCCGAAACCGATGACCAGCGCCGAGCGCGGCTCGCCGTTATGGATCAACAATGGCAACAACGCCTGAACACGCATGTAACGCAGCGATGGCATGGCGTCGCCGGTGTTGGAAACGCCCTGGATATACAAGCGTTGAAAGGTCTTCTGGCCCTTGCCCTGGGTGACCACGGCCACGGTGCCGCCGCGTCCTTCTTCGTAGAACGCCAGCGTGCCGTTACGGGCGCCGGGGAGCAGGCTGGCCAGTTTGTCGACCGGGGTGAAAATCGCCACCATTACCGACAGCAAGCCGATGGCGACGACGCCCTGACGCCGGCCTTTCTTGACGTGATGCCCTTTGCGCACGGCGAAATAACCAATCCCGGCGGCGATGATCGCCAGCAGACCCAAGGTGCGCACCAGCCCCAGCAGCGGGATCAGCAAGAAGCCGCAGAGCATCACGCCGATAATCCCGCCCAGGGTGTTGAAGGCGACCACGGCGCCGACATCCTGACCGATTCGCTCACGGCCCACGCTCAAGCGCAGCGCCAACGGGAACGCCGCACCCAGGAGCAGGGTCGGCACGAACACCATGCTCAATGCAGCCACCGCAAAGCGTGCGCTCATGCCCATCAACTCGCTGCCACCCATGGCCAATGCCACGGTCTCAGCCTGGGATTGCAAGAACACCAGCCAGCGCCCGAGAAAGGCGACTTCCAGCAGCGCGATCAGCCCGGCACCGGCAATCAGCAAACCAAACACGCCCCAGGGATCTCGAATACGGTCAACCCGACGGGCCAGTAGCGCACTGCCGAGGAACAGTCCGGTGAGGTACGTCGCCAGGACCACGGCAAAGGCATAGGTGCGGGTGCTCATGAATTGCACGATGGACTGCGACCAGACCACTTCGTAACCCAGCGCCACGCCGCCCGCGACGGAATACAACCACAGCGCCAGGCGATCCGGGGCTTTCTCGGCGTGGTGTTTCACCGGCGTATCGATGGGCGATACACGGTGGCGTTGAAACCACAGCGCACCCGCGGCCGCCAGCAGGTTGAGCATTGCCGCCGCCAAGGCACTGCCGCGCACACCGAGGGTGGCAATCAGCACGAATGCGGCGAGCAGGGTGCCCGCGATAGCACCGGCGGTATTCGCGGCATAGAGTTGGCCGCCAGCCTTGCCTGAGTGCTGCGGGTCCGCGGCCAATGAGCGAACCAGCACCGGCAGCGTGCCGCCCATCAGCAGCGCCGGGATACCGACCAGTGCAAACGGCAGCACCCAGGCAACCAGGCCGACGTGCTGTTCCAGCCAGGCGAACGGGCTGGCGGCGAGGCTCATGGCGAAGGTCGCGCCGACTCCGAGCACGGCCACCAGCACTTCCAGCCCGGCATACAGCAAAACCGGTTGCTGCAAGCGATCGGCCCAGCGCCCGAACAGCCATCCACCCAAGGCCAGGCCGGCAAAAAACGCGCTGATGCCGGTGGTGATGGCATACACCTCGACGCCGACCACCAGCGACAGCTGCTTGATCCACAGCACCTGATACACCAGTGCTGCAGCACCGGAGACGAACAGCAGCAGGGCGGGGATCAGCAGCGCCGGGGACGCAGCGGCGTGGGAAGAAGGGAGGGCCGACGACTTGCTGGCGACACGTGAGGACATTGCGGATTGCCTTGTTCCAGTTCAAAAAAGCCTGTGACGACACTGGCCTCATCGCGGGCAAGCCCGCTCCCACAATGGATCTGCGGTGCGACACAAATCCCTGTGGGAACGGGCTTGCCCGCGATTGGATCGACGCGGTCTCAAGCCCAAAATAAGTCCGCTCGCCGGTGAGGGCGAGCGGCGGTCAAGCCGTCTTACTGTGCAGGCTGGTTTTTCATTTTCTCGGCGATTTTTGCATCCACGGCAGCACGGACCTGGTCAATGCTGAAGCTGGCCGGTTTCTGGCTAGGTGGGTACTCGACGAAGGTTTCCAGGAATTTCGCGGCCTGGAAAGACGCTAGCGAGATGAGATACGCATTCTTGCTTGTCCAGTCGTAGTACTGGTCGGAAACCACGTCGGCGCGTTCGTACGGATCCATGCGCAAGTTGAAAATTTTCGGCACGCGCAGGCAAACGAAGGGCTCGGCCCACACCTCGAAACCACCCGGCTTGCGCTGTTCGCAGAACACCGCTTTCCAGTTTCCGGAGCGCATGGACACCAGCACGCCATCATCGTTGAAGTAAAAGAACTCCTTACGCTCACTCTTAGGTGACTGGCCCATCAAGTACGGCAGTTGGTTGTAGCCATCCAGATGCACCTTGAAACTGGTGCCGCCCGACGTCGGTGCCCAGCCTTTGAGCAGCTTGTCTTTCACGCTGGTGTCGCCAGCGGCGGCCAGCAGCGTCGGGAACCAGTCCAGCCCCGAGAACAACTCGTTGGAAACCTCGCCCGGTTTGATCTTGCCCGGCCAGCGCACCATCGCAGGCACGCGGTAAGCGCCTTCCCAGTTGGAGTTTTTCTCGTTGCGGAACGGGGTGGTCGCCGCGTCCGGCCAGGACCATTGGTTCGGACCGTTGTCGGTGGTGTAGACGACGATGGTGTTGTCGGTGATTTTCAGGTCATCAAGGGTTTTCAGCAGTTTGCCGACGTCACCGTCGTGTTCAAGCATGCCATCGGCGTACTCGTTGCCCGGCATGCCGCTCTGGCCTTGCATGGATTCACGCACGTGTGTGAAGGCGTGCATGCGCGTGGTGTTCATCCAGACGAAGAACGGTTTATCCGCCTTGGCTTGTTTCTCGATGAACGCTTGCGCGGCAGCAGTGGTTTCGTCGTCGATGGTTTCCATGCGTTTTTTCGTCAACGCACCCGTGTCCTCGATCTTGCCGTCGGCGAAGCTGTGGATCACGCCGCGCGGGGAGTTGGCCTTGACCCAGTCGGGATCATCCTTGGGCCAGTACGGACGCTCGGGCTCTTCTTCGGCGTTGAGGTGGTAGAGGTTGCCGAAGAACTCGTCGAAACCGTGGTTGGTCGGCAGGTACTCGTCTTTGTCGCCCAAGTGGTTTTTGCCAAATTGTCCTGTCGCATAGCCTTGGGATTTAAGCGCCTGTGCAATGGTGATGTCTCGTTTCTGAATGCCGACAGGTGCGCCCGGAACGCCGACCTTCGACAGACCGGTACGCAACGGTGTCTGGCCGGTAATGAACGACGAGCGTCCCGCCGTGCAGCTGTTCTCCGCGTAATAGTCGGTGAACATCATGCCTTCCTTGGCAATCCGGTCGATGTTGGGAGTCTTGTAGCCGACCACCCCCATCGAATAGGCACTGATATTGGTCTGGCCGATGTCGTCGCCAAAGATCACCAGAATGTTGGGTTTTTCAGCGGCCCCGGCTGTTGCCGAAATCGCCATCACCGAGGCTGCCACCAGGGCAAATTTCGGTAGCCACTTGTGCATGCGAGTCATCTGACTTGCTCCTTTGCTCTCTAGCGTCGCTCATGCGCGACAAACGTTTATCGCAATCCTGCATTACGCTTTCTTACTGCACTTGCTCGGGTGTGGTGGCATCGAACGGGTAGATCCGGCGCCATTCGGCGGCCATATCCACGATAGTCCAGCCACGGGATTTTGCTTCGTCCAGGGCCTTGTCCAGACGACCGATGTCGGATTGGCGGTCATAGGCCCATTCGCGTTTGGCGTCGGTGTGATGCACCAGCCCCATGAATCGTTTGCCCGGCCCTGCGGCCGTCCACTGCAGCATTTGCAGATCGCCATCGGAATTGCCGAAGGCGAGGATCGGCCGCTTGCCGATGACGGCATCGATGCTTTCCGGTTTGCCAGGGCCGTCGTCGTTGTGCGCCAGTTTCGGCGAGCGAATGATCGAGGCTTTGCCGTCCTTGTACTGAAACGCTGTGACGAACGTGGTGCCGATGACCTGCTCCGGCGGGATGCCGTAGACCTTCTCGGCGAAGGCGCGCATGAAGCCGGTTTCGCCGCCGGAGACGATGTAAGTCTTGAAATCCTGGCTGCGCAGGTAGTCGAGCATTTCCAGCATCGGCTGGAAGATCATCTCGGTGTACAGCTTTCCGGTCTTGGGGTGTTTGGCCTGGCTCAACCAGGTTTTTGCGTAGTCATCGAAGGTCTCGGTGGTCATGCCGGTGTGGGTGGCAGCGAAGATTTTCATGATCCCGCCCATGCCGGAGGCCGCCAGCGCCTTGTGATCGTTTTCCAGTACGGCCTGGAACGGCTGGGTGGTTTTCCATTCCGGGTGTTGCGGCGCGGTGCGCTTGACTTCTTCCAGGGCAAACAGCAATTCGAAGTACATCGGCTGTTCACTCCAGAGGGTGCCGTCGTTGTCGAACACGGCAATGCGGTCCTCGGCTTTGACGAAGTCCTTGCTGTTCTGGTCGGTGACAGCCTGGACGAACTCGATGATGTTTTTCTTCGATGGCCCGTCGTTCCAAGACGGCAGGGGCTCGGCGGCCAGCGCCAGCAGCGGCAGGCTGAAGGCCAGTGCAAACAGCAGTTTCCACCCGTGGCGTTGGCGGATCGATATCGGACTCGTCATGGGAAATCCTTCTCTCGGACAGGGTTGAGTGGTCGTAATGCTGGAGGGCAGGCCGCATTGCGAGGTTCGGCCTGCTTTTGCAGCGTAGCCAAGGATTTCTTCAGTTGGCGCAGCGCCTGATCTTCGGTTGATTGCCGGCTGTAACAGCCGCGCAACAGGTCGTGCAGGCGCGGGTCGAGATTGCCCAGTTTCAGGCCCAGTCGACGGCGTCTGGCCCAGAGGTACAGCGCGCTGAGTTGCGCCGGTTTGCCTTCGATCTGCGCCGGTATCTGGCGCCAGGCGCAGTCGGCGGATTGCAGCCAGGCTGTATGGCGGGCGCGGCGTCGGGTCTGTGCGGCGAGGTAGGCACGCTGGATGAACGGACGGCTAAACCAGCCCGCCAACCCCACGAGCAACAGCAGCGCCAACAGCCCCAGCCGGTGCCCGGAAAGATGCAGCCGGCTTTGCTGGCCAAGCTTTTTCAAATCATCGGTGATCGAGAACACGGGTTTGTAAGCACTGTTAGCCGCCGCCTCGAAGGTCACGGCCGGGACTTGGGCAGTGCGGGTTTGCTGGCTGCTGGCATCCCACCATTTCAGGGTGATTGGCGGCAGCTCATGGTGCCCTTCGGTGTCAATCCGATAGGTCACGGTGTCGATCCGTTGGCCGCCGATGAAATTACCGCGACCATCGTCCAGAGTGCTGATGTGCGGGTTTTTCGGGTAACGACTCAGCCCGGTGACATCGGCCAATGAGGGTGCAGGCAATGCCATGGCCAGCGCCCCGTCAGCCTGAAGTGTGAGCTGGCGGGTGATGCTGTCGCCAACCTTCAGGGGCGTCGCCGAGTTGACGACGGTTTGGGTGAAGCGCAGCCCTTGGGCCACCAGCACCGGTTCCCCCGGGTTGAACCCCGGCGGCTGCGCGGCGGTGAAGTGCAACGGCTGGCTCTGCGCGCTCAGCTGAGTGCTGGCCTGCCCGGGGGTGGCCTGCACCGTCAGCGGCGGAATGTCGAAACCCTGGGCCAGATTCGGGGTGATCCGATAGCTATAGCGCATGCCGTTGAACGACTTGCCATCGAGCGTCTGGTTGATGTGCTCGGCATGACCGTCCGGTGGCAGCACCAGTGCACCGGGCAGTTTCAGGACGGGCAGGGTGGGGGCGTCGGTGAACCAGCTGTCGGTGAGGACGTCGAGTTGCAGTTCGAGAATGCCGCCGACCATGACTGAATCTGTGGGTTGCAAGCGGCTCTGGATACGCAGATCGGGCTCGGCGGCCAGGGTTGTTGTGGTGATCAGGCAGAGGAGCAGGCCTGTGAGTGTTGTCGTGGATGATCTGTCGCTATCGCGGGCAAGCCCGCTCCCACAGGGGATTTGTGGTGTGCGCAAACTCAATGTGGGAGCCAGCCTGCTGGCGATGGCCGCGACTCGGTTCATGGCTGTCCCCCCGCCTGATCCTGCAGACTGAATTTCTGCTTCAAGAACTTCGCTGGCGATGTACTCAAATTCTGCAGCCATTGCGCATCCGAAGCCGCTTGCTCGGTCTGGACCGATTTGCTCCGACCCTTGCCCGGCGCCTTGTCCATTTTGATTTCGTCTGGCTTGACCTTGGGCGCGTTCTGTTCGGCGCTTTCGGTGTCTTTCTGCAAGGCAATCGCCAGGGCCAGATTGGCCGTGGCCTGCGGGAACTGCGGCTGCAACTTCAAGGCCTGCGTGTAGGCGGCTATCGCCTGATCAAACTTGAAGCGACGCACGTAAATATTGCCCAGGTAGAAATACGCCTGCGGCGTTTCCAGGCGCGCAAAACTCGCGAGCGCCAAGTCGAAATCGGCCGCATTGTAGGCGGCAATACCTTTCCAGTACGGGTCGGAAAAGCGCGCCGCCGCCTGCGGAAAATACTCATGCTCGAAGGCCCAGCGACCTTGCTGGTCGGGGGTGAAAAACGCATCGGTCAATCCATTGGCTTCGGCGGGCATCGGTTGAAAGCCGAGCCCCATCGCCAGCAACAGCCCGGCCATCCAGTTCAGGCTCCAGCCCTTGCGCACGCTGAAGAAGGTGAGCAGAAGCAACGGCCAGCACAGCCAGTAACCGGCGTCTTTCCAGTGCAGTTCGCGCTGTTCGTCGCTGGCACTCTGGAAGTGTTGCTGGGCGTGCAGTTCGATCCAGTCCAGATCGTCGTCATTGAGGGTCAGGCTGCCCAACGGTGCATCAACCGCCGATGCCAGTTGCTTGAGCGCCGCCGGGTCGAAACTGCCAAGCGCGGGGCGTCCGTTGCTGTCCGTGCGCGGCTGACCATTGGCATTGCGGATGATCCCGCCGTCCTCGCTGCCGACCGCCAGAATCAACACTTGCAGCTCACTGTCGGCCAGTTGTTTGTCCAGCGCGGCGAGCTGGGTCGTGTCGGCGCCGTCGGTGATCAACAGCAGCGTCCCCGGAGTTTTCTCGGCGGCCAGCAGGCGTTTGGCTTGATCTATGACCGCCGCAACATTTTTCCCCTGCCTGGCGATCAGGTCGGTGCTCAGGGCCTGAATGAACGTGTCGAGCAGGGTCGGGTCGTCGGTGGGCGGCAACACTAGATGGGCGCTGCCGGCATACGCGATCAAGCCGCTGCGCGCACCGGAGCGCCGTGCGATCAGGTCGTGCAGCTTGTGTTTGGCGGCTTCCAGACGACTCGGTTGCACGTCGCTGGCGTCCATGGACGGCGACAGGTCGACGGCAATAATCAACGGCGCGCGGTTTTCCAGGAAGTCCGGGCGATCCTGTTCCCAGGTCGGGCCGGCGGCGGCAATGGCGCCCAGAATCAACACGGCACAGACCAGGTGCACCGGCCGCAAACGCTGGTCGTCCTGCGGGGTAATCAGCAAGTGCGGCAGCAAGTGCTCGGCAATGTTACTGCGCAAGCGCCGTTGCAGGTCGCGGCTGTGTCGCCAAAGCATCGGCAGCAACGCGGCGAAGGGCGTCAGCAACAGCCACAGCGGACGCAGGAAATGCAGGTCACTGACATTGATCTCCATCTCAAGCCTCCTGCCGCTGGCGCGCAAGTGCCAGGTGCGGACGCAGCAGGGCGCTCAAATGGTAGAGCGCGAGCAACGCGATGGCGGCGCCCAGCGGCCACCAGAACAGGTCCTTCTTCGGCTGATGACTGAGGGTTTTGACTTGATGCGGGGTCAGTGTGTCGAGGGTGCTGTAGACCTGATCCAGCGCCGTGCGGTCTTCGGCGCGGAAGAATTTGCCGCCGGTGGTGTCGGCAATCTGCTGCAAGCCTTGGAGGTTGACCCTGGCTTCACCTTCGGCGCTCGGATCGCCGATGCCGATGGTGTGAATAACCACCCCTTTGGCTGCGGCCATTTCGGCAGCGTGATCCGGGGTGATTGCACTGCTGGTGTCATTGCCGTCGGTGAGCAGGATCAGCACTTTCTCTTGCTCGTGGGCCTGGTCGAGCAGCTTGAGGCTCAGGCCAATCGCATCGCCAATCGCGGTATTGGGGCCGGCCATGCCGATGCCGGTGTCGTCGAGCAACAGTGACAGGCTGGCGTGGTCCAGGGTCAGCGGCGCCTGCGGATACGCACCGCTGCCGAACACGATCAGTCCGAGGCGATCGTCTTTGCGTTTGTCGATAAAGCCCTGCACGACGTCCTTGACCGCTGCCAGACGATTGATCTTCTGACCTTTGGCGTCGGTGAAATCGGTGGTCTCCATGGATTGGGAAAGGTCGATGGCGAGCATCAGGTCACGCACCGGTTGCTGGCGTTCGATGGGTTTTTCCACCAGCACCGGGCGAGCGGCGGCCACCAGCAACAGGCCCCAGACCAGCAGGTTCAAGGCCAGCTGCCAGCGATTGCTGCGGGTCCCGGCCTGACTCGGTGCCTGCCCGACCGCGCGGCTCATGGCACCGAAGAATGGCACCCGCACGGCGCTACGAGCCTCGCGGTATTCGGGCAGAAAGCGGTAGCCCAACCACGGCAACGGCAAGAGCACCAGCAGCCAGGGGTAATCAAGCTGCCACATGGTGATGCTCCACCCAATGTTTGCAGGTGTTGAACAGTTGCTCGCGTTGATCGGCGGGCAATGCCTGCACTGTCGCGTCGGGTGCGTAAGCCAGCAGTGCCAGTTGTTGACTGAAGTCCGCCGGCAACGGCTGCGCACTGTGCCGCACCAGAAACGCTTGCCAGTCTTCGCCCCCAAGCGCCCCGACAGTCCCCTGTGGGATCGCGGTGGGCATGGAGAGGGCGACTCGTTTGAGTAACTCCGGAAGTTCTCGCAGGGCGCCAAGTTGATCCGCGCTGCTTTGCAACTGTGCCAACCGCACCAACGCCTCACGCCGATACCGATCCCGCCGCCACTGCCAATACCGCCGCGCGCCGACCAGCAACACGGCCATCAACACGACACCGAGCAGCACCCACCAACCCCATGTCTGCGGCGCGTAACTGACCGGCGCCGGCAACGCGATTTCCTGGAGTTGATCGATGCTCGGGATATTCGGATTCATCGCCGCCCCCTGCCCAGTTCGGTGCGCAGCTGTTCCTGGGCATCGGTTGCGGTGCTGAACATCATCAGTGGCACCTGACTGCGCCGCAGCAACGTGGCGACATCCTTGAGCCGACCACTGAGAAAATCCCCCAAGGGCTGATGAACGCTGCGTTGCTCGACCGCCAGTTCCACCTGCAACTGGCCCTGAGTGATCAACAAACGGCCATTTTTCGGCACATTCAACGCCAGCGGGTCATACACCTGCATGGCGATCACATCGTTGTGCGCCGCCAACCTTCGCATCAGCTGCAAAGTGCGCTCGCCGGCACCGGCAAAGTCGCTGACGATACAAATCAAATGATCGTGCCCGGCTACCGCCAGGCAATGTTGCAACACTTTGTCGAGTTGATCCTCACCTTCAGCGTCTGGATTGGCCGCATTGAGTTGCTGGTTCTGCTCGGCAATGCGGCTGCAAAACGCTTCGATCCGCTTACGGCTGCGCAGCGGGGCGATGCTGTCGATCCTCTGATCGTTGAACACCAGGCCGCCGACCCGATCACCGGCGTTGAACACCATCCACGCCGCCAGGGCGCCGAGTTCGGCTGCGATGGCCGATTTGAAGCTGCGCTGGGAGCCAAAGAACATCGACATGCGCTGGTCGACCAGAATCAATGCCGGGCGGTCGCGTTCTTCGGTAAAGGTGCGCACCACGGGTTTGCCGGTGCGCAAGGAGGCACGCCAGTCCAGGTGGCGCAAATCGTCCCCCGGTTGATAGCGGCGCAGCTCATCGAAGTTCAGCCCTCGGCCACGCAGGCGCGAGGCGTGGTTGCCGGCAAGGATGCTTCCTTGCGGCTGACGCGCCACAAAACTCAGGTCATGGGCCTTGAACTCCAGCGCCATCAATTGCGCCAGAGAGACATAGACCAGACCGTCGGCATTCATGCGGGAATGGCCACTTTATCAAGCAGGCGATCAAGCACCTGATCCGCCGTCACACCATCGGCCACCGCGTCATAGCTCAGTTGCAAACGATGACGCAGCACCGGATGCACCACGGTGCGAACATTGTCGGGCGAGACGAAATCCTGCCCCTGCAGCCAGGCATCGGCACGGGCGCAACGGTCAAGGCCAATGCCACCCCGAGGACTGGCACCGAGGGCGATCCAGCGGCCCAGGTCGGCGTCGTAGTCGGCGGGATGGCGGGTTGCGTTGATCAGGTCGATCAGGTAACGGTCGATGGCTGGCGACACATGCACGGCGCTGACTTCCCGGCGCGCGGCGAAGATCACGTCTTGAGACAGTGAAAACCCTTGGACCGCTGCCGTTTTGGCGCCCAGGGCAAACTCTTCTTCACGCAACAGCCGCAGCACCTGGCTCTCATTGTCGGCGCTGGGGTAATCGAGCAGGACCTTCATCAGAAAGCGGTCCATCTGCGCTTCCGGCAGCGGATACGTGCCTTCTTGTTCAATCGGGTTCTGAGTCGCGACGACGATGAACAATTCCGGCAGCATATGGCTGTTACCGGCCACGGTGATTTGTCGTTCTTCCATCGCCTCCAGCAAGGCGGCCTGGACCTTGGCCGGGGCGCGATTGATTTCATCCGCCAGGATCAGGTTGCCGAACAGCGGGCCGGGCTGGAACTGGATTTGGTTCTTGCCATCGACCTGGTGCAGCACCTCGGCGCCGGTAATGTCCGACGGCAGCAGGTCAGGGGTGAACTGGATGCGGCTCATCTTCGCGTCCAGGTGCCTGGCCAGCGCCTTGACCGTGCGAGTCTTGGCGAGCCCGGGCAGGCTTTCGAGCAACAAGTGCCCGTTGGCCAACAAGCCGAGGAGGATTTGCCGGATCACCTGGTGCTGGCCGAGCACTGCTTCAGCGATGCTGGCTTGCAGGGCGTTGAGGTCTTGGAGCGCAGTCATGGGATGTTCCTTTTCTCAAAGGCATGCTCAAAGGCATCCTCAAAACATGAAAGTCGGAATCACGGGGATGAACGACAAACGAAAACTCCAGCGGCTGCTGATCAGGTCGTCCGGGTGAATGGCCGAGTACTGGATTTCCCCTGAGATACGCACCGGCCGCTAGAAAAATGCCAATGTCAGGCTGATAGCAACACCGTTGCCTTCCGGGCGGTTCCTGGTGTCGAATTCCGGCACCCAGCGTGCGCTGACGCTGGCCTGTGCATCGTTGAATTTGCCGGCCCATCCCACTACTGGCCCGGCACCCACGGAGCGGCCGCGAAAACCATTCAGCGAATCAGCGGTCTGGCCTTTGTCGTCGGTAATCTGCTGCACGTAGCCGCCGACCAGACCGGCGCTCCAGCCATTGCCGAAGCCATGGGTCCACATCGCGTCGAAGGTGAATATGTTGCCGTTGCGATAATCCGTGGCGTCGTTCTCGGTGTAGAACTCCAGGCCGCTCGACAGGGTGAATTCACCGCCTTTTCCGTCCAGGTGAGTGAACGCGACGGTGGGCATGAAGGTGTAGGTGTTCTGGCCGGGATTGGCCAGACGATCGACGTTGTAAGCACCGGTCGGCACGTAGATCGGCAGTGACAACGAGAGGTGGTTGACCTCGTCGAAGTGATAGCCCGCCGCGATTGGCGTGATCAACATGTCGGCGAACTGTGTGCCGGTATCTCCGGTGCCCAGCGTTCGGCCACGCGGGCCGGTGATGCTGATGTTGACGTCGGTGTACTGCACCGGCACGCCGATGGCCGAGGCGTAGTTCCAGGAGCCTTTGCCGGTGTCCCAGACATGCGTGAAGTTGGCCATGGTGTACGAGACTTTCATGTCCAGGTCGGCGCCGATCTCGCCGGAAATCGGCACCCCCTTGCTGCCCTTGAGAGCGCCGTCATACCAGATGCTGCTGAAGGACATGACCCAGCCCGGTTCAGGCGGCACGATCCCCGCATTGGAAAACACCAGTTGCCCGGTGATCGGCCGACCGACGCCGCCCTCGGCCGCCAGGACCAGAGGGCTGGTGCCGATGACACAGAGCGCCAGTAAAGGACGTATTACAAAAAACCTGACCATGGGCGGCTCCGCTTATTGTTTTTGCAGGTTGACGGGTGTCAGCGGCGGAATTTGCCACTGGCCACTGCTCACTTCCGGTTTTGGCAGGTACAGGCGCAAGACGCCATAGAACGGACCATCGGGTGCCGGCAGCCAATTGCTTCGCAGGTCGTTGGCCGGTGCCTTGTTCTGCAGGTACAGCGTCAGGCCGCCGTCGGCGTCGCGCTTGAGATCGGGCAACATCCGCGAGTTGATCAGGTAGCGATTCAGCGGGTTGGCCACCAGCAATTTGTTCTTGCCGTCGTACATCGTCAGCGACCAGAACGCGTCGGCCGGGGGCAGGGCGCCCTTGTCGAAATGCAGGGTGTAATCGTGTTTTGCAGCGTCGACCGGCTGGCCGTCCTTGTCGACGAAATAGCCGATGTAATTCGCCTCTTCGGCGGAGTTGCCGAAAATCCCCATGTTGGCACCGGCATAGCGGTACAGGTAATTGCCGTTGAGGTGATCGCGGCTGCCGAAGAAATCGCCGCTGGTGACCTGATGGGTATCGACCTTGTCTTTTTTGAACTGGGCGAATTCGGCCTTGGCATCGCTGATGCCGTCTTCCAGGGCCTGGCGCTGTTCAGCGGTGTAGTTGTGCAGTTTGAAAGGCTTGCCGGCTTCAATGCCGATTTTCTTGAAGCGCGCGAGCAGGTCCTTTTCGGCGTCCTGCGCCGGGGCGAACGCCAGCATGAAGTTCAGGTAGCGGAACAGGTCCGGAGTGTCGCTCATGGTCGGCGTCGGTTTCGGCCAGGCGATCTTCGGCGCCGGCGGCGGGGCCTTGTGTTTGACGTAGTGGCTAAGCGTCTCGACCTTGTAGCCTTTCTGGATCCGCTTGACCTTGTCCAGGTCCTTTTCATCGAACAGCTGCGTGCGATACAGGGCATAGGCGATGTTGGTTTCGCTGCGCAGCAATCGATCCATGTTCACCGGTTGCTGACCTTGCCAGTTGGGGCCGGCGATCATGAAATGGCCGCCGTTATTGCCCGTGCTGCGGGTGCCCAGATAGGCAAAGTTCTGCGTGTAGGCGTCGATCAATTGCACTGAGTAGTAACGGTTTTCGTCGATTTTCGGCAGGGTCAGTACCAGCGGTTCAGCGCGCAGGTCCATCCAGATGAACGAGTAGGGGGTGTCGGCATTGGGCGTGACGAAGGCGCTGTCCTTGGCGGTGAACGCCTTGGCGGTGTTGCCGATTTTGTTGAACGGCGCTTTGAAGTTCGAACCCTTCTTGTCCACGGCCTGGGTGTACAGGGTCTTGTACATCTCCACCACCGGGAAACCGTACAGGTAGGCTTCCTTGGCGATACCCCGGGCTTCTTCGGGGGTGGCGGTGAAGTCGGCCCAGGCGCTGGTGCTCAGGGTCAGTGAGAGTGCGGTGAGCATCAGGCGTTTATTCATAGAACATCCTTATTGAATCCTGAACGTCATTCCACGGCCGTGATGCCGTCAAGCGTCGCGCGTTTGTCAAAGTGAGCTGCGGTCGGGACGGATTGCTTCACAGAAATGTCGTTATTGTTTTTCAAATCCTGAGCCCCGACGCCGCAGCTGGCGAACATCGTCATCAGGCTGAAACCGGCTACACGAATGAGAAGACGCATGGGAAACTCCTTATTTACCTAAGGTGAAGTTGGTCGCGCAAAATAATGGAAAGCGCGGCAGGCCGTCGCCTGTGTGCTCCACGTTGCGCAGCGGTTCGATAGAGGGGTTGAGCGTATTTAAGCTGAAAGCCTGGGCGTTGCCGCCACCCGAATCGAGTGGTACTCAACGGGCCTCGTTTGGTGGTGCAGTCGTCATGAAGGTTGGCACGGGGGGGCAGGTTCTGGGGGCTGTTACTCGTGTTGGCTGCCTCGGCGTTATCCGCAAAGGCACAAACGGCAGGCGCAAACCATGCCGCCGGCAAAAAGGCGCGCACTCCTGGATTCTTCGACATGATTCCCCGGTTCCTTCGTGGCTCATTGGACGACTCGGCACTTGGCGGCCGTTACTGCGTAATCTCTTTCCTATCAAGCCTGTAGGACACGTCTGATGAAGTTAGCAGCTAACGCCGGGTTCGCCAGTCGAAGCGGGCGATTCCTTGGTTTTTGTACAAGTTTTTGTTTTTCTCTGTGTACTAAAAAGTTAATACGGATCAGGGGGTTGTCCGTTGAAGCTGATAGTCGGTTGAACATTCCCGCGCACGCACGTGGGAATGTTCGGCTGTTCAGCTCTTCTTCATTTGCGACCGCACCCACTCTTCCTGCTCGCGCAACTGCGGGGTGAACTCCGCGCCGAAATCATCGGCCTCGAAGACCTGGCGTATCTCGATTTCAGCTTCGGTGCCCGGCATCGGGTTGGGGCAGCGCTTGACCCATTCGATCGCTTCCTCCCTGGACTTCACTTGCCAGATCCAGTAGCCGGCAATCAGCTCCTTGGTTTCGGCGAACGGGCCGTCGATGACGGTGCGCTTGTCGCCCGAAAAGCGTACTCGCGCGCCTTTGCTGCTCGGTTGCAGGCCGTCGCAATCGATCAGGATGCCGGCCTTGGCCAGTTCCTCGTTGTAGTTGCCCATCGCGCTCAGCAGTTCTTCGCTGGGCATCACGCCGGCCTCGGAGTCCTGGCTGGCTTTAACAATGATCATGAATCGCATGGTCTTATCTCCGCTGTAGGGTGGGTGATTCATTGTGTAGTCGAATGACCGAGTGCCGAATCGACAACGTTGCTAAAGAAAGCCTTCGAATGTGCAGATTAGTATTCAGCTCACCGTTCAGATAGCGGCCCACCTTGGCTGGAAACCCCACCCGATAACTATGTACCGCACCAGACCACTGCTGCGTCGACATGCTGTGCCCTACAGACAAGGAGTGACTGTATGGCACCACAAATATTCAACGATGGATCGTCGGGAAGTGTCGTCATCAGGTCGGGCCCGCCCGCTTCAAGCGGTGGTTCAGGTGGAGGGACTGGCGGCGGAGGGGTTTCAGGCGGGTTTGGCGCGACCAACAAGAAAAAGCAAAGGGCCCGAAAGCGCGCCATAGAGGCCGCTCGTCAGGCAAAGGAAAAAGAGCGTGTACAGGCTGGGGCCCAAGCCCAAGCGGCAGCACAAGCACAAGAAAAAACCCAGGCTCAAGCCGACGCGGCGCAGGCTCAAGAGTTGTCTCGTCTCCAGGCCTTGCAGCAGTTTCTCGCTGGGCTGACGCAGCGCCAGGACACCATCAGAGCTGAGGTTGACCGCCATTTTGCGGCCAAGATCGGTCAACTCGCGCCATCCCTTGAACATGAGATATCGGGCGCTCGAAGACCGCCGAACAGCGGTTCGAGCGAGCGTTGGCAGCTCTACACCATCACCAAGGAAAAAAACGAAATCGACGGGCTCATCGCCCGTAAAGCCGCAGAGCGCAATGCAAAGAATGCGGTTGCCCGATCCTTCGACGGGCACGATCCATTTACCCGTACTTCGAGCGATTACCTGACACGACTGGGGGCGTTCGGCCAAGCGCTCAATGACGGTCATCAGATTTGGGAAAACGCCTATAACGCGGCCCACGAAGCCAGGCACCTGTCCGCGCAGATAAATACGCTCACCGATCAATCCAACTCCCTGGCCAGGCATCATGCCGAGCAGACCGTTGTCTGGCGTGAAAGGGAAGCCGTCTGGGAGCGTAACCGGCAGTATGCCGAGCAGCGTGAGGCGCGAGTTCGATTCAAGCAGCAGGCCGATGAAGACGCGCGCGTCGAGCGGGTCAGGCGGGCCAACACGCTGACTGTGCCCGTATCGACAGCGGCTGCCGGCGGGATGTTGTTGACCCGCGAGGGTGTACTCGTTGCTCAGGATGTAGCGGCGGTGATTGAGGCCGCTTCGCGAGCTGCAGGCAGGCTCCTTGGCGATTTTGTTCGTATCGGAGCCAGAACGGCGCCGGTATTCGTTACCGCCATGGTCTACTCGCCGACGCTAGGCAATGGCGAGCTGACACCCGACCAACGCAGGCGACTGTTCCATTCAGTTGGCGTTCCGGCGCAAGCGATGGGGCTTTCTGACAGTAGCGTTCTGCAAACGATCGCTGATGCGGGTGGGTCGGTGGAAGTGGCCTATCGGCTCAAGCCCGAAACGGTGCCGGAAGGCACCGCGATCATTGCCGTCAGCACCGGCGGCGAAATTGGCGCACAGGTTCCGGTTGTCAATGCAGCACTCGATCCACTGACCGGAACCTATAACGCCCAAATTCCGGGATACCCCGGCAGGCAATTGCAGTTTGTTCCGGAGGCGCCGGCGCTGGCTGCGATGGTGAGTCAGGGCGGGTTGGCGGTGATCACGCCGCAGATCCAGAACATCCCGGCAGGCGTCGATCTACGCATTCAGGATTGCATCGTGTGCGTGCCGGACCTGCCACCGACTTATTTCTCATTCGGCTTGCCCGCGATGGGTTCTGGCGTCGTCACCGGCACCGGTCAGCCCGCTGGCCTCGATTGGTGGAAAATCGCCAGCCAGGCAAGCCGGGTGGCTATTCCAGTACAGATCGGCGATCAGTTGCGAGGCCGGCAGATCAACACGTTCGGGGCCTTCGATGAAGCGCTTTGGCGAACGGTCGGCGAGTCCCCGGCGCTTGTCTCCGAATTTGATGAGGTGAACAAAAAGCGCATCGAACAAGGCTTTGCACCCTATGCGCCCAAAAGTACCTGGGTGGAGGACAGGCGTGAATTTGAACTGCGTTATCAAGAGTCCGCAGCGCTCGGTGAAAACCCCTTCAACCTCGACAAAATCAGTATCACCACGCCGCAAAGCGCTTTCGGACAACAAGGGATTCTGCCTGCCATTGAGGCCTGGCCGATTCGTCCTGTTGGCGTGGGTACCTGGACACCCCTCGTTCCGCCGGGTATCGACCACCTCGGTCCTACAACATTACCGCTCACTCCGCCGATTCCAGCAGTTTACCCCGGCACTCCGGTCATCCCGGTCCTACCGCAAAACGAGACGTTTCCGGCTGTTGACCAAGGGCAGATCGGTGCCAGTATTCCTGGGTATCCGGCGGATATGGAATTGCCTTCGCCGGATGTGCTGTTTCTTGATCGGCGGGATGATCCGGGTGCCGCAACCGGGACTGGGCAGTCGGTGTCAGGAGTGTGGCTCGGTGAAGCCGCTAGAGGGGAGGGAGCGCCTATTCCTTCACAGATTGCAGACCAGTTAAGAGGAAGGGAGTTTGCTAATTTTCATCGATTCAGAGAGGCGTTTTGGAAGGCAATTGCGGCTGACTTAACTTTAAGCACTCAATTCAATGCCACAAATATAAGGTTTCTGCGCAAAGGTACCGCGCCTTTTCCTATTGAAAATGATCAGTACGGAGGACGAGTTAAATACGAGCTCCATCATCAATTGGAGATTGCCCAAGGAGGTCCGGTGTATGACATGGACAACATTGTTGTAATGACACCGAGACGACATGTTCTAGTGCATAAAGGAGGTCAGCAGCTATGAAAAGTTATTCACGTATCGAAGATTACACAGAGTCTGAGTTTCTGGAGTTTCTTCGAGAACTTTTTGAGGGCGGAGAGGATTTGACGGCTGATGAGTTTGATCAATACATGATCGAGCGCGTAAATCATTTCGAGGAGATCACCGAACACCCCGGCGGTTCCGACGTCATCTTCTACCCCAAGGAAGGTCAGGAAGACAGCCCGGAAGGCATCCTTAAGGAAGTCAAGGAATGGCGAGCACTCAATAACAAACCCGGCTTCAAACCGGATTAATGTCCGGCCATTTATACAAAGGATGAACAAGGCGCGCGCATCTGCCGAAATCAAATGAACAGATGCGCTGTGCTGGAAGTTTTCAAGTGGTCAAAAGGAAGCATTAAAGATGGATCTTAAATCGACACTCAAGGATTACACCGAGCCGGAATTCCAGTCCTTGGTAAACAGGATTTGGGCAGTTGATCTGCCTAAGCGTACTCACGATCAACTGATCAATCATTTCGACCGTATCGTTGGCCATCCTGACGGTGCCGACCTGCTGTTTTACTCAAAGGATGAGTACAACATGAATTCCCCTGAGTGGGTCGTCGGCTATGTGATCGAGTGGTGGCAAAAACAGGGTTTGGCCGCGTTCAAGGGCCAAGGTGTGTCTGTGAGAACGCCAACGCCGTATGTGCCGCTGAATCCCGCGCAAATGGAGCAGCAACGAGCGACTTTGAGTCTGGCAAGTGTTCAAAGAGTCGTCGCTGGAGTGTTAGCGTCCGAGCAAACGGTTGAAGTGTCTCTTGCTCTTCTTGACCAACGGACCAAACACCTGCATGACCAACAGGCTGAAGCAGTGAACATCATCGAGCGCGAGGCGAGTCTCCGAGCGCTGGAAGCGGCCGAGTACGAGGCGCGGACCTCCGTGCGCCAGTATGAATTCTGGAAATCGAGCATCGAGTTGACCAGGAGCGCGGTCATGCGTGACAAGACCGGCGCTCGGTCAGAGCAGGTGCTGTGGCAAAGTATCGCGCAACAGATCAACACCGCCCATGAACGGTACGCAGGGAGTTTGATCGCCATCAACCAGCGTCTGCTTCGCTTGCAAGTTCAGGCAGAAGCATTGCTGGTCCTCACACAATCGCGACTTGTCCGTCAGCGCCATAAAGAGGGTATCGGCCCGACCCAGACGCCAGGTCTGCTTCTCGCAGACCTTGCCTTTGCCAAGGTACGCCCGAGTATCTTGCTCAACGGTGCGTTGTCGCAGCCACTGGATACTCATTGGATGGCTCTGCAAAAATCCATACGTTCGGTTATGGCAGAGTTCACCTGGCAGCTCACTGCTGCAACCGAGGCTCATACAGGTCAGTACGCAGCGGTCCTGCAACTGGAGTTTGTCAGTCGTGCGGAAACCGGGATGTTTGGATTGAGTGTGCCCCTTGCCGAGCTTCACCCTGTCGAGGGGCAGGACTGGCAAGCTCTGGCGAAGTCTCAATCCGGGGTCGAGATGCGCTTCAGAATGAACAGCGGCAGCTATTTCGTTCCACCCGGCACCTTGTCTCGGGGATTGAAACGGATAGAAACGCTGCTTCAGATAGCCATTACCCCGACCAATGGAACGAAGGTACGAGTGCGCGAGGCCGTTTGGGATGAGCGTCTGGAAGCTTTCTGCTTCACTACTGACGCAAAAGTACCGGTTACCGTTAACTGGCATTCGCCGGACGTACTTCAAACCACTTCGGACCTGGCACCAGACTCCGCGAGCAGGTTGGGATTCCTCATCTCGTCACCCGCGCCCTCGCTCGAGGTGATCGACGATATTGCAGGCATTCGGTTTGATGACTATGTCGTAGTCTTTCCGGCAGATTCCGGGATGGGGCCCCTTTATGTCATGTTCAGGGATTCGCGCGAATATCCCGACATGTCGATCGCTGAGATCGCGTCATGACAGGACTTCGTTCACGACCTGCTAATCCACCCTCCGGCCAGACAAAGGAATGTTGCCCCCTATGCCTGTTTTGCAACTGACGACCCTGATCCCAAACCGTACACCGGACTTTGTTCTCGACTTTTGTCTGGAAGGCCTCAATTTTCCGAATATCTTCCCGGAGCGAATCACGCTGCTGAGCGATATCGACTTGAGCAACCTGCGCATTGAAGCCGGGCGCCAGTTCCGTTTTCGACACTGGATGTTCAATGTCATTCCGGCGAACTGGACCGTGGTGATCCGCGAAGTGGGCGAGCAGCATTTCATCGATGAAATGCTCGAGGGGCCGATGGCTGCCTTTCGTCATGAACATCGGGTGGAGGCTGGGGAGGGCGGTACGCTATACACCGACCGGGTCACTTACGCGGCCATCGGTGGCGCGTTTACGGAAACGCTGTTGGTGAACGCGTATATGCGCCGGATTTTTGCGGCACGGCACCGCAATATGTTGCGGTTATTGGCTTGAACACGACCTTGTGGGAGCGGGCTTGCCCGCGATAGCGGTGTGTCAGCCGACATTTATTTTGAATGTCAGTCCGCAATCGCGAGCAGGCTCGCTCCGACAAAGATTTATGTTGTATACAAGTTTTGTATCGGGGATAGGTCGAAGGCCTCGTTTCGTGGTTAACTTCGGCCTCTTCAAAATTCTCTACAACAACGTTCAGAAGGACTCCGTTCATGGCTCAAGTCACTCTTAAAGGCAACCCGGTTCAAGTCAACGGCCAACTGCCACAAGCCGGTTCCAAGGCGCCAGCCTTTTCCCTGGTTGCTGGCAATCTGTCCGACGTGACCCTGGCGAGCTTCGCCGGCAAGCGCAAAGTGCTGAACATCTTCCCAAGCGTCGACACCCCGACCTGCGCAACGTCGGTTCGCAAGTTCAACGCCCAGGCCAACGATGTCGCCAACACCGTTGTGTTGTGCATCTCCGCTGACCTGCCGTTCGCCCAGGCACGCTTCTGCGGCGCCGAAGGCCTGGAAAACGTGCAGAATCTGTCGACCCTGCGCGGTGCCGAGTTCATCGAGAACTACGGCGTGGCCATCGCTGACGGCCCGCTCAAAGGCCTGACCGCCCGTGCGGTTGTTGTGCTGGACGAAAACGACAACGTGCTGCACAGCGAACTGGTCAAGGAAATCGCTGAAGAACCGAACTACGAAGCGGCACTTGCTGTTCTGAAATAAGCTTACTTTTTACAATTGTTAACGGCCTGGCCCTGTCCAGGCCGTTTTCATTTGTGCTTCAGTGTCTTAGATAAATCTCCTGTTACGTAAGCCAAAGGTAAATTGCCGGTAAAGGCGCTTTGCTTAATACCCGCCAGTGCTTATCGTTCAGCCTCCCGTAGAAAAAAGCTCACGCGCCCAATGGTTGATCATTCCATGCAATCCTCTGCTTCCCGTAATCCTCGTCGCTGGCTGCTCGGCCTGCTTGTCCTGTTGGTCATCGCTGGGCTGTGCTGGAAATTCTGGCCTGCCGGCAGTCACCAGAAGGAAAGTGCAGCTCCGAAAGCCGTCGCCGGGCACACCGGCAAGTCGGGAGGCATGCGTCCGGGCTTCGGCGGGGCGACCGGGCCGATCCCGGTGCGTGTAGCGCCGGCGGTCAAAGGTGATTTCCCGCTGTACTACAGGGCGTTGGGCACGGTCACCGCACTCAACACCATTAATGTGCGCAGCCGCGTTGGCGGCGAGTTGATGAGGATTGCCTTCGAAGAAGGGCAGATGGTCAAGGCCGGCGACCTGCTGGCTGAAATCGACCCGCGTCCTTACCAGAATGCCTTGCTCCAGGCCGAAGGCACGTTGCTGCAGAACCAGGCGCAATTGAAAAACGCCCAGGTCGATGTCGAGCGTTATCGGGGTCTGTTCAAGGAAGACAGCATCGCCAAGCAAACCCTGGACACCGCCGAAGCGCTGGTCGGCCAGTACCAGGGCACGGTCAAGACCAATCAGGCGGCAGTCAACGACGCCAAACTCAATCTGGAATTCACCAAGATCCGCGCCCCGATTGCCGGGCGTGTGGGCCTGCGGCAGCTGGACGTCGGTAACCTGGTGGCCGCCAACGACACCACGGCGCTGGCGATCATCACCCAGACCCAACCGATCAGCGTCGCCTTCACTTTGCCGGAGAACAGCCTTGACGTCGTATTGGCGCGCTATCGCACCGGCGCCAAATTGATCGCCGAAGCCTGGGACCGTGGTGACACGCAGTTACAGGCCACGGGCGTGTTGCAGAGCCTGGACAACCAGATCAACGTCACCACCGGCACCCTGAAATTCAAGGCGCGCTATGAGAACCGCGATCAGGTGTTATTCCCCAACCAGTTCGTCAACGTCCACCTGCTGGCCGACACCCTGAAAGGCGTGGTGCTCGCACCGTCGGCGGCGATTCAGTTCGGCACCAACGGCACGTTCGTCTATGCAATGGACGGCGACAAGAAGGTCACGATCCGCCAGTTGAAAGTCGGCGCCAGTGACGGTCAGAACACCGTGGTCACCGAAGGCCTCGCTCCGGGGGATCGCGTGGTCCTGGAAGGCACCGACCGCCTGAAGGAAGGCAGCGAAGTCGAAGTGGTCAACGACACCAAGGACGTACCGACCACCCCGACCGGCCACTTGCAGGGCAAATCGGCGGCCAGCTCGACTGAGCCTGAGACCACCACCGACAAGGCGAAAAAGGACGGCGCATGAACATCTCGCGGCTGTTCATCCTTCGCCCGGTCGCCACGACCCTGAGCATGTTGGCGATTATCCTGGCCGGGATCATCGCTTATCGGCTATTGCCGGTGTCGGCATTGCCGCAAGTCGATTACCCGACCATTCGGGTGATGACGCTGTACCCCGGCGCCAGCCCGGACGTCATGACCAGTGCCGTCACCGCGCCGCTGGAGCGTCAATTCGGGCAGATGCCCGGCCTGACCCAGATGGCGTCGACCAGCTCCGGCGGCGCCTCGGTGCTGACCCTGCGTTTCAGCCTCGACATCAACATGGACGTTGCCGAGCAGCAGGTGCAGGCCGCGATCAACGCCGCCACCAATTTGCTGCCCAAGGACCTGCCGGCACCGCCGGTGTACAACAAGGTCAACCCGGCGGACACCCCGGTGCTGACCCTCGCGATCACCTCAAAGACCATGCTGTTGCCCAAGCTCAATGACCTGGTCGACACCCGCATGGCGCAAAAAATCGCCCAGATCAGCGGGGTCGGCATGGTCAGCATTGCCGGCGGCCAGCGTCAGGCAGTGCGGATCAAGGTTAACCCGGAGGCCCTGGCGGCCAATGGTTTGAACCTGTCCGATGTACGCACCTTGATCGGCGCGTCCAACGTCAACCAGCCCAAGGGCAACTTCGACGGCCCGACCCGGGTCTCGATGCTCGATGCAAACGATCAACTGACGTCGCCCAAGGACTACGCCAACCTGATTCTGGCCTACGCCAACGGCGCGCCGTTGCGGCTCAAGGACGTCGCGGAAATCGTCGACGGCGCCGAGAACGAGCGGCTGGCGGCGTGGGCCAATGAAAACCAGGCAGTGCTGCTGAACATTCAGCGCCAGCCCGGCGCCAACGTCATCGAAGTGGTCGACCGGATCAAGGCGTTGCTGCCGAGCATCACCGACAATCTGCCGGCGGGCCTCGACGTCACGGTCCTCACCGACCGCACCCAGACCATTCGCGCCTCGGTCACTGACGTGCAACACGAGTTGCTGATCGCCATCGCGCTGGTGGTGATGGTGACGTTCCTGTTCCTGCGTCGAGCCAGTGCCACGATCATCCCGACGGTGGCCGTGCCGCTGTCGCTGATCGGTACGTTCGGCGTGATGTACCTGGCCGGGTTCTCGGTCAACAACCTGACCTTGATGGCCCTGACCATCGCCACCGGTTTCGTGGTGGACGATGCCATCGTGATGCTGGAGAACATCTCCCGGTTCATCGAAGAAGGCGACACGCCTCTGAATGCCGCGCTCAAGGGCGCCAAGCAGATCGGTTTCACCCTGATTTCCCTGACCCTGTCGCTGATCGCGGTGCTGATCCCGCTGCTGTTCATGGCCGACGTGGTGGGGCGGTTGTTCCGCGAGTTTGCGATCACCCTGGCGGTGGCAATCCTGATTTCCCTGGTTGTCTCCCTGACCCTGACGCCGATGATGTGCGCGCGCTTGCTCAAGCGTGAGCCGAAGGAAGAAGAGCAGGGCCGCTTCTACCGCGCCAGTGGCGCAGCAATTGACTGGATGATCGCAGGCTATGGGCGCAGGTTGCAGTGGGTGCTCAAGCACCAGCCACTGACCTTGCTGGTGGCCATCGGCACGCTGGCGCTGACCGTGTTCCTTTACATGGTCGTGCCCAAAGGCTTCTTCCCGGTGCAGGACACGGGCGTTATCCAGGGCATTTCCGAAGCACCGCAATCGATTTCCTTTGCGGCGATGAGCGAGCGCCAGCAGGAACTGGCCAAGGTGATCCTGGCCGATCCGGCGGTCGAAAGCCTGTCGTCCTACATCGGCGTCGACGGTGACAACTCGACATTGAACAGCGGTCGCCTGCTGATCAACCTCAAACCCCACAGCAACCGCGATTTGGGCGCGACCCAGGTGATCGCGCGCCTGCAACCGGAATTGGACAAACTGGTCGGTATCCGGCTGTTCATGCAACCGGTGCAGGACTTGACCATCGAAGACCGTGTCAGCCGCACGCAATACCAGTTCAGCATGTCATCGCCGGATTCGGAGTTGCTCAGCCTGTGGAGCGGGCGTCTGGTGCAAGCCCTGGCGCAACGGCCAGAACTGACTGACGTCGCCAGTGATTTGCAGGACAAGGGGTTGCAGGTTTACCTGGTGATCGACCGCGATGCGGCGTCACGGGTCGGGGTGTCGGTGTCGAACATTACCGACGCGCTGTACGACGCCTTCGGCCAGCGGCAGATTTCCACCATTTATACCCAGGCCAGCCAGTACCGCGTGGTGCTGCAATCGCAGTCCGGCGAGAAGATCGGCCCGGATGCTTTGAACCAGATTCACGTCAAGACCACCGACGGCGGGCAAGTGCGCCTGTCCAGCCTGGCGCACATCGAGGAGCGACAGGCGCAACTGGCGATCACCCACATCGGCCAGTTCCCGGCGGTGATGATGTCGTTCAACCTGGCGCCCGGCGTGGCGCTGGGGCATGCGGTCGAGATTATCGATCAGGTACAGAAAGACATCGGCATGCCGATTGGCGTGCAGACGCAGTTCCAGGGCGCCGCCGAGGCGTTCCAGGCTTCCTTGTCGAGCACCTTGCTGCTGATTCTGGCGGCGGTGGTGACGATGTACATCGTGCTTGGTGTGTTGTACGAGAGCTATATTCACCCGATCACCATTCTCTCGACCTTGCCCTCGGCGGCGGTCGGCGCCTTGCTGGCGCTGCTGTTGAGTGGCAATGACCTGGGGATGATCGCGATCATCGGCATCATTCTGCTGATCGGCATCGTGAAGAAGAACGCGATCATGATGATCGACTTCGCCCTCGACGCTGAGCGCAATCAGGGCATGGACCCGCAGACTGCGATTTATCAGGCGGCGTTGTTGCGCTTCCGGCCCATTTTGATGACCACGCTCGCTGCGTTGTTCGGCGCCGTGCCCTTGATGCTGGCCACCGGTTCCGGCGCGGAATTGCGTCAGCCTTTGGGTCTGGTGATGGTCGGCGGTTTGCTGGTGAGTCAGGTCCTGACGCTGTTCACCACGCCTGTCATCTATCTGTATTTCGACCGCCTCGGCCGGCGCTGGGGTCGCAAGCCTCAGTCCGTGGAAGCGGTAGAGCAGCCATGAACCTGTCCGGACCTTTCATCAAGCGCCCGGTCGCGACCATGTTGCTGAGCCTGGCGATCATGCTGCTGGGCGGTGTGTGCTTCGGCCTGTTGCCGGTGGCGCCATTGCCGCAGATGGATTTCCCGGTGATCGTGGTCCAGGCCAGCCTGCCTGGCGCGAGTCCTGAAGTGATGGCCTCGACCGTCGCCACGCCACTGGAGCGCTCGTTCGGCGCGATTGCCGGCGTCAACACCATGAGCAGCCGCTCCAGCCAGGGCTCGACCCGGGTGATTTTGCAGTTTGACCTCGACCGCGACATCAACGGCGCGGCCCGGGAAGTGCAAGCGGCGATCAACGCCTCGCGCAACCTGCTGCCCAGCGGGATGCGCAGCATGCCGACCTACAAGAAGGTCAACCCGTCCCAGGCGCCGATCATGGTGCTATCACTGACCTCCGATGTGCTGGAAAAAGGCCAGCTCTACGACCTGGCGTCGACGATTCTGTCCCAGAGCTTGTCCCAGGTGCAGGGCGTGGGTGAAGTGCAGATTGGCGGCAGCTCGTTGCCGGCCGTACGTATCGAACTCGAACCCCAGGCGCTCAACCAGTATGGCGTGGCCCTGGACGATGTGCGCAACACCATCGCCAACGCCAACGTGCGCAGGCCCAAAGGCTCGGTCGAAGACAGCCAGCGGCTGTGGCAGGTTCAGGCCAATGATCAGCTGGAAAAAGCCAAGGATTACGAGTCGCTGATCATCCACTACGCGGACGGCGCAGCGTTGCGCCTCAAGGACGTGGCCAAGGTCAGCGACGGCGTCGAGGACCGCTACAACAGCGGTTTCTTCAATAACGACGCGGCGGTACTGCTGGTGATCAACCGCCAGGCCGGCGCCAACATCATCGAGACGGTCAACGATATCAAGGCCCAGCTCCCGGCATTGCAAGCCGTGCTGCCGGCCAGCGTCAAACTGAACCTGGCGATGGACCGTTCGCCAGTGATCAAGGCGACCCTGCACGAAGCGGAAATGACCCTGCTGATCGCCGTGGCGCTGGTGATTCTGGTGGTGTTCCTGTTTCTCGGCAATTTCCGCGCTTCGCTGATTCCGACCCTGGCGGTGCCGGTGTCGCTGGTCGGCACCTTTGCGGTGATGTACCTCTACGGGTTCTCGCTGAACAACTTGTCGCTGATGGCGCTGATCCTGGCCACCGGGCTGGTGGTGGACGATGCGATCGTGGTGCTGGAAAACATCTCCCGGCACATCGATGAGGGCGTGCCGCCGATGAAGGCCGCATACCTTGGGGCGCAGGAAGTCGGCTTCACCTTGCTGTCGATGAACGTCTCGCTGGTGGCGGTGTTCCTGTCGATCCTGTTCATGGGCGGGATCATTGAAAGCCTGTTTCGCGAGTTTTCCATCACGCTGGCGGCGTCCATCGTTGTGTCGCTGGTGGTGTCCCTGACGCTGACGCCGATGCTCTGTGCGCGTTGGTTGAAGCCGCACACGCCGGGCCAGGAAAACCGTTTGCAGCGCTGGAGCCAGCGCGCCAATGAGTGGATGGTCGGTAAATACGCGACCAGTCTCGACTGGGTGCTGCGTCATCGTCGACTGACGTTGCTCAGTTTGTTTTTGACAGTCGGCGTTAATATTGCGCTGTATATCGTTGTTCCTAAAACCTTTATGCCTCAGCAGGATACCGGTCAGCTGATCGGTTTCGTGCGCGGCGATGACGGTTTGTCGTTCAGCGTCATGCAGCCGAAAATGGAAATTTTCCGCCGCGCCGTTCTCAAAGACGATGCGGTGGAAAGTGTCGCCGGCTTCATTGGCGGCACCAACGGCACCAATAACGCGTTCATGCTGGTCCGCCTGAAACCGATCAAGGAACGCAACATTTCCGCGCAGAAGGTGATTGAACGCCTGCGCAAGGAAATGCCAAAGGTGCCTGGCGCGCAATTGATGCTGATGGCTGATCAGGATCTGCAGTTCGGCGGCGGTCGCGAGCAAACCACGTCGCAATATTCCTACATCCTGCAAAGCGCCGACCTCGGCAAGTTGCGCGAGTGGTATCCCAAAGTCGTGACAGCCTTGAAGGCGTTGCCGGAACTAACGGCGATTGACGCTCGCGAGGGACGCGGCGCGCAACAGGTGACGCTGATTGTTGATCGCGATCAGGCCAAGCGCCTGGGCGTCGACATGAACATGGTCACCGCGGTGCTGAACAACGCCTACAGCCAGCGGCAGATTTCGACGATTTACGACAGCCTCAACCAGTATCAGGTGGTGATGGAGGTCAATCCGAAATATGCCCAGGACCCGATCACCCTCAAGCAGGTGCAGGTGATCACTGCCGACGGTGCGCGGATTCCGCTTTCAACCATCGCCCATTACGAAAACAGCCTGGAAGACGACCGCGTCAGCCACGAAGGCCAATTCGCATCCGAAAGCATCGCCTTCGACATGGCCGAAGGCGTGACGGTGGAGCAGGGCACGGCGGCCATCGAGCGGGCGATTGCCCGGCTCGGCATGCCGGAAGACGTGATCGTGAAAATGGCCGGCACCGCCAACGCCTTCGCCGCCACCCAGAAGAGCCAGCCGTTCATGATTCTCGGCGCGCTGGTGGCGGTGTATCTGGTGTTGGGTGTGCTGTATGAAAGCTATATTCACCCGCTGACCATTCTGTCGACATTGCCGTCGGCCGGGGTCGGCGCGTTGCTGTCGATCTATGCGCTGGGTGGCGAGTTCAGTCTGATTTCGTTGCTCGGGCTGTTCTTGCTGATCGGCGTGGTAAAGAAAAACGCCATTTTGATGATCGACCTCGCATTGCAACTGGAACGGCACCAGGGCCTGACCCCGCTGGAGTCGATCCGCAGCGCCTGTCTGCAACGTCTGCGACCGATTTTGATGACCACCTTGGCGGCGATCCTCGGCGCGCTGCCATTGCTGCTGAGCCGTGCCGAAGGGGCGGAAATGCGGCAGCCGCTGGGCCTGACCATCATCGGCGGGCTGATTTTCAGCCAGGTGCTGACCCTTTACACCACCCCGGTGGTTTACCTCTACCTCGACAAACTGCGCCATCGCTTCAACAAATGGCGTGGAGTGCGTACCGATGCTGCTCTGGAAACTCCGCTATGACTGACCGATCGCTTATCAATCTGGCTACCCCGTTGGCGGCGGCCCGGGGCTCGCGTCTGCTGAGCCTGACGCTGTGCGTGGCGATGCTCAGCGCTTGCGCTGTCGGCCCGGACTACCAGCGTCCGCCCGCCGCGACGCCGGTGCAATACAAGGAAGCGGCAGGCTGGCGTCAGGCCAAGCCCAGCGATTCCCTGGCGCGCGGCGCCTGGTGGGAGTTATATGGCGACCAGCAGCTCAATGGCCTGATCGAAAAACTCAACAGTTCCAACCAGACCGTCGCCCAGTCCGAAGCCCAGTACCGTCAGGCCCAGGCGTTGGTGCGCAGTGCCCGGGGCGCGTTTTTTCCGACGGTGGACCTGACTGTCAGTAAAAGCCGCTCCAGCCAAGGCACCGGCAGCAGCAATTCGAGCCTGACCAGTTCCTCCAGCGGCATTCGTGACACCTACACCGCGCAGGCCGGTGTCAGTTGGGAAGCCGACATCTGGGGCAAGTTGCGCCGAGGGCTCGAAGCAGACACCGCCAACGCCCAGGCCAGTTTTGCCGACCTGGCGGCGATGCGCCTGAGCCAGCAATCGGAGCTGGTGCAGAATTACCTGCAATTGCGGGTGATCGACGAGCAGAAACGCCTGTTGGAAGCGACCGTCGAAGCTTATCAACGCTCGCTGAAAATGACCGAAAACCAATACCGCGCCGGTGTCTCCGGCAAGGACGCGGTTGCCCAGGCGCAGACACAACTCAAAAGCACCCAGGCGGACATGGTCGACCTGATCTGGCAGCGTGCCCAGTTCGAGAACGCCATTGCCGTACTGATCGGGCTGCCGCCTGCGGAGTTCACCCTGGTCGAGACCAAGGACATCCCGGCGTTGCCCGAAGTCCCGCTAAGCCTGCCTTCGCAGTTGCTTGAGCGCCGCCCGGACATCGCTTCCGCGGAGCGTTCGGTGATGGCGGCCAACGCCAACATCGGCGTGGCCAAGGCCGCGTACTACCCGGACCTGACCCTGAGCCTGAATGGCGGCTACAGCAGCAGCACCTTTTCCAACTGGATCAGCTTGCCGAACCGGTTCTGGTCGGTCGGGCCGCAGTTGGCCATGACCCTGTTCGACGGCGGCCAGCGTTCCGCTGAAGTCGATCGCAGCGAAGCGGCCTACGACGAAACCGTGGCCAAGTACCGCCAGACCGTGCTCGATGGTTTCCGCGAGGTGGAAAACTATCTGGTGCAGCTCAAGGTGCTGGAGGACGAAGCGGGCGTGCGTCAGGAAGCGCTGGATGCTGCGCGTGAATCATTGCGCCTGATCCAGAACCAGTACAAGGCCGGGTTGATTGCGTATCTGGATGTGGTGGTGGTTCAGGCCACGGCGTTGAATAACGAACGCAACGTGCTGAGTTTGTTGCAGAGCCGCCTGATCGCCAGTGTGCAGTTGATCGCAGCGCTGGGCGGTGGCTGGGACGGGGAGCTTCAGGTCAGCAATAAGGATTGATCCGGCTTGTTGCAGCGGGTCTTGATCGCTCCCACGCAGCGTTCTGGCATGGGACGCGGAGCGTCCTTGGCTGCATTCCCACGCAGAGCGTGGGAATGATCGGCAAGGGACGGCGAAGATTTATCAAACAAGCGTTTCATCGGCTTGATGGCCATTTGACCATTATTGTCAGTGCGTTCTTTTGCGTAATCAGTACAATCGCCGGATTTGCCCTGTCGAGAACGGAAGCAGTACGGTGGGGCGGTCGCGAGAAGTCACATGCTCATCGGTAGCTATTCACCCACGCTGGTCATCATTTCGCTTTGTGTGGCGATTCTCGCCTCCTATACCGCGCTCGACCTGACCGAGCGCATTGCCACGGCCAAAGGCCGGGCCGTGTTCCTATGGACCGCGGGTGGCGCCTTGGCCATGGGCGTTGGCGTCTGGTCGATGCACTTTATCGGCATGCTCGCGTTCACCTTACCCATCGATCTGGGGTACGACTTCGTCCTGACGGCCCTGTCGCTGTTGACTGCGATCCTGTCCTGCGGCTTTGCCTTGTGGCTGGTCAGCCAGCCACGCCTGCCTGCCTGGCAACTGGGGTTTGGCGCGTTGATCATGGGCGCGGGGATCAGCGCGATGCATTACACCGGCATGGCCGCCATGCGCATGCAACCGGGTATCGATTACGACCCGACGCTGTTCAGTGCTTCGTTGCTGATCGCTGTCGGTGCATCCGGCGCGGCGTTGTGGATTGCCTTCCGCCTGCGTCAGCACACACCGTACGTAGGCCTGTTGCGCGCGGGGGCCGCGGTCATCATGGGACTGGCCATCGTCGGCATGCACTACACCGCCATGGCCGCGGCGCGTTTCCCGGATGGCAGCTTCTGCGGCGCCGCGGTCACGGGCTTGAACGGCAAGGGCCTGGACAACCTGGTGCTGATCACCACGCTGGCGGTGTTGAGCATCGCCTTGTTGACGTCGGTGCTGGATGCGCGTCTTGAAGCACGCACCGCCGACCTCGCACGCTCCCTGACGGAAGCCAATCGCGAGCTGACCCAATTGGCCCTGCACGACACCCTTACCGGTTTGCCCAATCGCATGTTGCTCGCCGACCGCATCGAGCAAGCCATGTCCAAGGTGAACGAGCAGGGCGGTTGTTTTGCGCTGATGTTCATCGACCTGGATGGCTTCAAACCGGTCAACGACGCCTTCGGTCACCACATGGGCGATCAGTTGCTGCGTGAAGTCGGCCTGCGCCTGCGCGAGGATTTGCGCAGCCAGGACACCTTGGCGCGAATCGGTGGCGATGAGTTTGTGCTATTGGTGCGCCTCAGTGAGCCGAACGATGCATTGGACCTGGCGGCTCGGCAGGTCGCGTTGATCGGTAGTTCGTTCCGGGTCGCCGAACATGATCTGCAGATTTCCGCCAGTGTCGGCATTGCGCTGTTTCCGGGCAACGGCCAGACAGCCCAGGAATTGCTGATGAACGCCGACGCGGCGATGTACCACGCCAAGGGTGCCGGGAAAAACGGCTACAGTTTTTTCGATGCCTCGATGAACAGTAACGCGCGCATCCAGCTGCAATTGCTGCAGGACTTGCGCAACGCCCTCGATCAGCAACAGTTCAGCCTCTATTACCAACCCAAATTCGACGCCGGCAATGGTCGCCCGGTGGGCGCCGAGGCGCTGCTGCGCTGGGTGCACCCGACCCAGGGCATGCTGCTGCCGGACAGGTTCATCGACCTTGCGGAAAAAACCGGGTTGATCATTCCCATAGGTGAATGGGTGCTGAACGAAGCCTGCCGTCAGATGCGCGAGTGGTATGTGCTGGGCTACACCGACTGGCGCATCGCGGTGAATCTCTCGGCGTTACAGTTCTGCCACAAGGGCCTGGTCAATAGCGTCTCCAAAGCCTTGGCTACCCATCAGTTGCCGGCGAACAGCCTGACCCTGGAAATCACCGAAACCACCGCCATGAGTGATGCCGACGCGAGCATGACGGTTCTTCAGGAACTCTCGGAAATGGGCGTCGATCTGTCGATCGATGACTTTGGCACCGGCTACTCGAGTTTGATGTACCTCAAGCGCCTACCGGCCAACGAGTTGAAGATTGACCGTGGTTTTGTCCGCGATCTGGAACACGACAGTGACGATGCGGCCATTGTCTCGGCCATCGTCGCCCTCGGTCAGGCGTTGGGCCTGCGCATTGTTGCCGAAGGCGTGGAGACCGGTGTCCAGCAGGATTTCCTGACCCAGCTGGGCTGCGACTCGTTACAGGGTTACCTCTTGGGGCACCCGCTGCCCGCGGATCGCTTCATGATCGACATTCATCGCGGGGAGCAGCGGGCAGTCGGTTGAAACGACGTGTGATTGATGTGAGTCCATGCAAAAGCCGGCAATGGCGGTTATTCTTGGCCCCGACTGCTTAGGTTTGTTAGGGGACGCACGCATGGATAAAGTCATTCTCATCACTGGCGGCAGCCGTGGCATCGGCGCCGCAACCGCGCTGTTGGCCGCCGCGCAGGGCTATCGGATCTGCATCAATTACCAGGCCGACGAAGCGGCTGCGCAACGTGTACTGGAGCAAGTCCGCGCGTTGGGTGCACAAGCCATCGCGGTTCGCGCCGACGTCAGCATCGAAGACGAAGTCATCGGCTTGTTCCACCGGGTGGACACTGAACTGGGCCGGCTGACGGCGCTGGTGAACAATGCCGGCACGGTGGGGCAAAAGTCCCGTGTCGACGAAATGTCCGAATTCCGCATTCTCAGAACCCTTAAAACCAACGTCCTGGCACCGATCCTCTGCGCCAAGCACGCGGTCCTGCGCATGTCGCCCAAACATGGCGGGCAGGGTGGCAGCATCGTCAATGTGTCATCGGTGGCCTCGCGCCTGGGCTCGCCCAACGAATATGTGGATTACGCGGCATCGAAAGGCGCGCTGGACAGCTTCACCGTCGGCCTGTCCAAAGAGGTGGCGGGCGAGGGCATTCGCGTCAACGCGGTGCGGCCGGGGTTTATCTACACCGACTTCCACGCACTCAGCGGTGACCCGGACCGGGTCAGCAAGCTCGAATCGGCGATTCCGATGGCGCGGGGCGGGCGGCCGGACGAGGTGGCAGAGGCGATTATCTGGTTGTTGTCGGACAAGGCGTCTTATGCGACCGGGACTTTTGTTGATCTTGCGGGCGGGCGATAATTTTTGAGATTTGCGGTGCCGGCACTGGCCTCTTCGCGGGCAAGCCCGCTCCCACAGTGGATCAGGATGAACAGAAAATTATTGAGCACCAAAAAAACCTGTGGGAGCGGGCTTGCCCGCGAAGGGGTCGGACCAGCCAGCATCCAATTGTCAGAACGACCGCACAATCCGCCCCAACGTCTCCATCGCCTTCTCCGATTCCTCGGTCCACGGGCTCCCGTAATTCAGGCGGATACAGTTCCTGAACCGCTGGGTCGGTGAAAAGATCGGCCCCGGCGCGATGCTGATGCCCTGCGCCAGTGCCATCTGAAACAACTTCAACGAATCCATCTGCGCCGGCAGCTCCAGCCACAGGAAGTAGCCGCCGGCCGGTTGGCTGACGCGTGTCTGCGCCGGAAAGTAGCGGGCAATTGCAGCGAGCATGGCGCTTTGCTGTTCTTCCAGAGCGTAACGCAGTTTGCGCAGGTGCCGGTCGTAGCCGCCGTGTTGCAGGTAGTCGGCGATGGCGGCCTGGGCCGGCATCGAGGCGCACAGCGACGTCATGAGTTTCAGCCGTTCGATTTTCTGCGCATAACGCCCGGCGGCGACCCAGCCGATGCGGTAGCCGGGGGCAAGGCTCTTGGCGAACGAACCGCAGTGCATCACCAACCCTTCTGTATCAAAAGCCTTGGCCGGTTTCGGCGCTTGCTGGCCGTAATAGAGTTCGGCGTAGACATCGTCTTCAATCAGCGGCACTTGGTGGCGGCGCAATAATTCGACCAGTTCCTGCTTCTTGGCCTCGGGCATGGTCGCGCCCATGGGATTCTGGAAGCTGGTCATGCACCAGCACGCCTTGATCGGATGGCGTTCCAGGGTTTGCGCGAGCACGCCAAGGTCGATGCCGTCGCGTGGGTGCACCGGAATCTCGACGGCTTTGAGCTTCAACCGCTCGAGTATTTGCAGGCAGGCATAGAACGCCGGCGCTTCGATGGCGACCAGGTCGCCGGGTTCGGTGACGGCTTGCAGGCACAGGTTCAAGGCTTCCAGCGCGCCGTTGGTGATCAGCAATTCTTCCATGGGCAGCATCAGCCCGCCGACCATGTAGCGCAGGGCGATTTGTCGGCGCAGTTGCGGGTTGCCCGGCGACATGTCGGTGACGACCATGCGCGGGTCCATGTCCCGGGCAGCACTGGCCAAGGAGCGCGACAGTCGTTGCAGCGGGAACAGGGTCGGGCTGGGAAAAGCCGAGCCGAAGGGCACCGTGGTCGGGTCCTTGATCGAGTCGAGCACCGAGAACACCAGTTCGCTGACGTCGACTTCAGTGGATTCGTTGACCTGGCTGCTGATCACCGGCTCCGAAAACGGGCTCGGCGCATGGGCGTTGACGAAGTAGCCGGAGCGCGGCCGGGCGCGGATCAGGCCTCGGCGTTCGAGCAGGTAGTAGGCCTGGAACACCGTGGACGGGCTGACCCCGTAGGTCTGGCTGGCGTAGCGCACCGACGGTACGCGCTGACCGGGGCCAAGGACGCCGGAGCGGATCAGTTCTGCGATGTCGTCGGCGAATTTTTCGTAGCGTTTCATCAAGTGCCTGGATGTGATTCAGTCAGAAAAATCGAGGTGACTGCATCGCCAGCAAGCTCGCTCCCACAGGTATTGCAGTGTCCTTGTGGGAGCGAGCTTGCTCGCGAATGGCGCCCCGCAGTCTAAAGCTTTAACGGTTCATCGGCGCCACAAACCGGCTTTTTGCCACGCTATAAATGCCTGGTTCATCGCTGTCGACAATCTTGAAACTGATCGTCTGTGAACTGCTGCTCGGACGTTCTGCCAGCAGGGCCACCGACACCGGTACATCGACAATCTCCCCCGGTGCCAGACTCAGTTCGGTCTTGCCTTGCAGCTGGAAACCGTCGCCCTCCACCAGGCTCAGTCGATAGTCCTGGCGCACCTGAGTCTTGTTGATGACCTTCAGGCTGTAGATGTTTTCGATCTGCCCCTGACTGTTCTCACGGAACAGACCGCGATCCTTGCTGACATCCAGCGACACCATCGGCCGTTCGACCAGGGCAAGTACGAGGGCGCCGATCATCACCAGCAGCACGGCGGTGTAACCAATCAGCCGTGGCCGTAACAGGCGGGTCTTGCCACCCTGCAACTCACGCTCCGAGGTATAGCTGATCAGGCCGGGGGCGTAGCCCATTTTGTCCATGATCGAATCACAGGCGTCGATACACGCCGCGCAGCCGATGCATTCCATCTGCAAGCCGTCGCGAATATCGATCCCGGTCGGGCAGACCTGCACGCACAGTTGGCAGTCGATGCAATCACCGAGGCCCACTTCGGCCGGTTTCACCTCGCGTTTGCGCGGGCCACGGTTTTCGCCACGGGCCACGTCATAGGAAATGGTCAGGGTGTCCTTGTCGAACATCACACTCTGGAATCGCGCATACGGGCACATGTGCATGCACACCGCTTCACGCAGCCAGCCAGCATTGATGTACGTCGCGCCGGTAAAAAACAGCACCCAGAACAGGCTGACGCCGCCCATCTGCAAGGTCAGCAGTTCTTCGGCCAGGGGCCGGATCGGCGTGAAGTAGCCGACAAAGGTCAGGCCCGTCAGCAGGCTGATCGCCAGCCACAGGGTGTGCTTGGCCGAGCGGCGCAGCAGTTTGTTCAGGCCCCACGGCGCGGCCTGCAGCTTGATGCGCTGGTTGCGCTCACCTTCGGTGATCTTCTCGCACCACATGAAAATCCAGGTCCACGAGCTCTGCGGGCAGGTGTAGCCGCACCACACCCGGCCGGCAAACACCGTGATCGCGAACAGGCCGAACGCGGCAATGATCAGCAACGCCGAGAGCAGGATGAAATCCTGCGGCCAAAAGGTCGCGCCGAAGATATGGAACTTGCTTTCGGAAAGGTCCCAGAGCACCGCCTGACGATTGCCCCAGTTCAGCCACACAGTGCCGAAGAACAGCAAAAACAGACATCCGGCGCCACTCAGGCGCAGGGTGCGGAACAGGCCGGTAAAGCTGCGGGTGTGAATCAGGTTGTCGCTGGACTTGGCCTTCATCTTTGGACGCGAAGGCTCATAGGTCTGGACTGGCGGGACGCTTTCTATGGTTCGGACGGGGATTCTATCGCTCATGGTCTTTCGCTCATCAGCCTCCATCAGGCATGAGCACTATGACCAGCGATCTGTTTGCATAACAGACTCAGGTATTGCAATAAAAAGCGGATCAGATGGGTATCGATGCGCTACCTGCGACAACTTGATGCACCCGGCGTTGCAGGATGCAGGCGCCTGTATCAGTCGCCTGCGGGAGGTGTTGATGCAGGTCAGTCAAATAACCGAATCACTCTCGGTGGCCTTCAAATGCCTGCGACCGTCAACGGCGCCTGCTACGGTCAATGCGTCGGCTTCTGCTTCGGTGATGTAGACAAGCTGGCCGTCGAGCTCCACCGCTGACATGGCTTTATCCGGGTCAGTGATGATGGTGACGTCGGGGCACAGGCGAATTTCTTCACCGTTTTCCGTTGTGAAAAAGCATGTCTGGTTTTCGATGCGCACAGTCATGAACGTGTCCTTTTCTCTGCGGGTTCTACAGTGTTAGGGCTCAGCCGGGGATCATCGTTCGGTGCAACCGATTAATGGTCGGTGCGGTCCATGCTCTAACGAGCAATCACAAGGATTTGCACCATGAACGCCTGGTGGCATGAGGTTTGGGTGACGCTGCAAGCGGAATTCGCCGACATTGGCGATGCGTCGCAACTGACGCGCATCACCGTGCGGCTGCTGATTGCTGCGTTGCTGGGCGGCATTCTTGGTTTTGAACGCGAGCAAAAGGGCAAGGCTGCAGGTGTTCGCACGCACATGCTGGTGGCGCTGGGCGCGGCATTGTTTGTCCTGGTGCCACAGATGTCCGGCTCCCAGGCCGACGCCATGAGTCGGGTGGTGCAGGGCGTGATCGCCGGCATCGGCTTTCTCGGCGCTGGCACTATCCTGAAAAACCAGGAGGGCGATGAAGGCCACGTCAAAGGCCTGACCACCGCCGCCGGGTTGTGGATGACGGCGGCGATAGGCGTGTCGGCGGGATTGGGGCGTGAAGCAACGGCAGTGCTCAGCACGTTGCTGGCACTGGGGATATTTAGCTTGATGCCGAGAGTTGTCCGGATGTTTGAAAAACAATGACGCTAATCAGTCGATGACGCTGCACGGATGAATGCGTCATCCACGTTCGTTGCTTCATAGTAGTTGGTGAATTCCTGTCCGCTGCTGAACTTGCTGAATTGGCGATTACTGATCATATAAAAGTAGTCGCAGTTGTCGACCACTTCTTGGGTGTTGTGAGATGACACAAGAATTGCGGTTCCGTCCTTTACAGCGCCGTGCAGGCACTTCCATATGTAATGGCGAAATTCAGGGTCGACCCCGGCAGTTGGCTCGTCAAGTATTATAAGGTCTGCGTTCAATGCCAGTAGTGTCAGTGTGAAAAACCAGCGTTTTTCGCCGTAACTGCACGTTGATGATTTTCTTTTCCAGATTTTTTTGTAGCGCTGGACTACTTCAGGGCTCCACGTTTCAAGTTTTGCCAGTACGTTGTCCTGTGTGACATTGTCTGGTGAGCAAAGTAGGGCGGTTATTTTAAAGATGTCAAACATGTGGAGCGTGTGCGGAGTGGTAATTGTCTGAGACAGGTAGAGTTTTTTTATGAAGGTGTTAGACATAGTTGAGTCATTTCGGTTGTGCAGGCCACAGACGATGTCAAAAAAAGTCGTCTTTCCACTGCCATTCGGTCCGAGTAAACCGACGAGGTTTCCAGGCTCCACCTTTAATGTCGCATTTTCAAATAAAGGATGTTTAAAGTGGCTAAATGTCAGTTTGTCCACGGTTAACGAGTTCATTAGTATCTGCTCCATACCGGATTGATTCTAAGTTGATGGGTCGTTAATGCAAAGTTAAATACAAATAGGAGTGTGGTGCAAATAACGATGCCCGGAGTGTGCCAAATACCCAGTATCATCGTGTTCTTGGCGAGCCAGAGGGGATTCAAAAGATGAATTAAATTCGGTGCGTCTTGCGGCATGTCGGCACCATAGATGCCGAGAATTAACATGGAAAATGATAAGATCGAAAACAATGTGTTGGCACCTTGGAAGTTGCAAGGGAGTAGCGTTAACAACAGCGCGGGTATGCTGAAACAGAGGAAGCAGGAATAAAATCGAAAAACGATCAGGTACAACTCTTCGAAGTCCGGTGTGCCAAACGCCACTCGTGTAAGGCAGTAGAACGCTACGCAATAAAAAATCGAAATACAGGAGTAGGCCATTAACTTGGCCATCAGAAAAACAACTCTGGATTCGAGGGTGTAGATGAATGAGCGGATATACCCGCTTTCTCTGCGACCAATTATATAAAATGCCAGTCCGAAAAGCGCTACGTTCGATGCGATGTACGCATAGAACCAGGAGGTGGTTTCTATATAGTTTGATTCGAATACAAAGGTGCGATTTCTTGTGTAGTTCAATAGATAGAAGATGGCGGCTGGAGAAAGTAATGTCCAGAAGAAAGCGGTTGGCTCCTTGAGTTGCTCCTTAATAAAAATGAAGGCTAGTTGAGTGGCACGTCCGAAAATATGGGTAGGTATCATTTTTATTCTCAGGGAAAAGGAACCATCATGGTGAGTCGATCGTTATGGATTTCGTGTGAAAAATATTGGGAGTAAAGATTGTCTGTGTTTATGTTTTGAGCATTGTTCATGTGAAGGAATAAATCGGGAGAGATGTACTTGGCAGCGTAATAGCAGTCAGTCTCTATTGTTATTGGTTTTATATAGAAAAAGCCCGTAATGCCTAAGCTCTTGAGTGAAGACAGTAAGCCGTTTACGCTAAATTTTGATAGGTTGTCGCGCTGTTTGTGGTTTTGGCTGTATACCGTTGTGATGTTTTGGTAAGTGATATATGAATTGCAACTTAAAAAATACCGCAAGTAGGGGTCTTCTATGTCCGTAATTTTACGCTGGAGAGCACCGTGCAGATCGATATAGCGATAAGTTTGCCATAGCTCCAGAATCGACTTGCTCAGCGCTTCTTTTGCAGTTGCTGCATAGGCCATCCCCGCGCAATATCTGACATGCCTTGTTGGATCTTTGTTTCCGTAGATCGTAAGCAAACACGTTCCAGGAAAGTCTGAGTCAGAGATGTCAAGTATAGTGACGTCTCCCGACACGTTGAGTGACTGATAGAGCTTATAAACATCTGATTTCGTCAGTAGCTCAGTTGCATCCTCATATTTTACGATTTTTGAACATGTTTTGGTCAGCCAGAATTTGGCGAGGAACTGTCTTTCAAGTTGTTCTTTTAGCGAGCCGAGCATTGCAAGAATCGGGTCTGAATGAAAGCAACATCCACACGTGTCGCGTAAAGGGTATACCCAACTATCGCTTGCTATTGTGTGTGCGCTGAGGGATAGGCAGGCACTTGGAATGTAACAGGCAGAAAAATCTTCGCATCGGTACGCTTTACTCAGGCTGAATGTGTGCTGTCGAATATCCTTGTCAATTATTGCCCGGTCAGCGGTTTGTCTAAAAGCGCGTACAAATTTTTCTACTTCGGTTGGAGATAGAGCGGTCTCCAGTACACCTGAGCGCTCAGGAAAAACCTCCATATAGAAGTGTCGGCGCTCGAAGTACTCACCCAATGCTGCGTGCGACGCGTTAGCGTTACTGATGCCTGAACCGCCATTATTCCACTGGTCGGTTATTTCTACTGAAGGAGGAAAATGTGAGACCCCAGCTGGCTGGAGAACACATTTGGAAGGCAATGCAGAGGTGTTTTTGGTGTTATAAAAATTCATGCGGATTTGCCTATAAGGTGCACGCTGACAGGCAAAAATAGCGCTGGGTTTAAACCGATCGACTTACAGATCAGGGTATCGGTATACGCTGACCATTGACGACTCCCTAGGCCTAATTTTTTACATTGAAGTTCGATTATGGTGTAAATGGATCCTGCTTCCATTAGCGCCATTCGATATCCTCTGTATCTATATTTAAAGAATGTTTTTGGCAGGTATGCAACGTAGATAATTGCAATGCTCGGCATGCCGATTGTATGGGGCGCGGAAAATATGGACTTTTTCAGGTCTTGAATCGAGTGCGAGCTCGTTACCCTTTCGAATTTTCTTGACTGCGGTAACAAATGCAGGATCCGCTCGCTACACGGCCACGTCGGATGTTCATCTATTAGTGAGCATACAAATACTTCCACGGGGTACAGGGCGCCTCCACTTGGATAACCACGCTTGTGACTGTCTTTTGTTGTGGAGGTTAATGGGTTTATCATTTTCTCGACAATGTCGAAAGGTATTGGGTCGTCCAGGAAACTCTCGCATGATTCGTTTCGGTTTAAATCCGAGGTCTGCGATTTCTCACTTTTTATTGGAAGGCATAAATCCATGTCAGGGTGCAATCTCAACTCGTTACCCGTTAGATCTGATAAGTCTTTATTGTTGATGAAGTGCAGCGCTGTGCGGTTTTTAAAAGCTTCGTGTATGAAGAAGTTTCCTTTTGTGTGAAAGTCTATGGTTTCGCTGTATGCAATCGGATCCAGGAATCGGAGATAATAGTCGTGCGGTATTTTCCTCACTTGATATTCCTTAGGCAACTGCATAGGCACCAGTGTGAAGTTGTAGATTCTGATAGTTGTCCGTTAACCAGCGATACACTTGTTTGTTGAAGAATATTGTCTTGGTATCTAACGCTTTCGCCTTGGCCTGTTAGTAATTTTATTTTTTGTATCAGAGCTCCAATGATCAGCGTTTTTTGAAAGATCGAGAGAGAGGGTGCAGGTATGGATGTTCTTTTGGCATGACAAAAATTTAAAAAATTAGACCAGGTGTTGTTGCTGGGTCTGTATTTTTCGTTTTCGATAAGCCGATCTACCGTGCAAAAATGACACGGGCTTCCCAGTGCCGGAAGATAAGGTTGGCTAATGATGAACTGATCCCCTGCGGTATATCCAACTATTATGGCGTCGTCAGGGTGGTCTTCTGCATGCTTGAAATACGTTTTTTTTATTTTTTCGTAGTTGTAGTTTTCGCACAAGAGGATTGTGATCTGCTTTGTCTCTTTTCTGCATTCCTGATCAAGTTCTGGAACAGAGGCAGTGACAGTGATATTCGTAAGCTCGGTCTTTATCAGTGACGTTAATTGATCGTGGTCTTTCCAGTCATGAATTATCGTTGTTTTATCAAAATAAATATCTTGTGGTTCATGATGAAGGCCGAGCATTGCCTCCAGCGATAAATAGGCGTCCCCTTTATCGAGATTGTGTTGGTGGAATAGATCATACAGTTCATGATCTGAGATCGATGCTCTACCTTTAAGCGTTGTGATTATCTTGAGCAAAGAGGGTGAGTTGACCTTTGTTACTCCCGTTTCAGAAATAAGGATGTTCTGATTTTCGAAGTTAAGTATGTTGTAATTCTGTATTTTCAGTTTCATTGCGCTTCCCATAGAGGCTTTTCGCCTGTGCGAAAAGCCTCTTATCATGTGCGTCAGAATTATTGCTTGGCGACTGCCTCATCGAAATGACGTGTTACTGCATTACCGCCAGAACCACCTGAACCACCACTGCCGCCACTGCAACCACCGCCCCCGCCGCAACCGCCACTTCCACCACATCCACCGGCACCACCCGAGCCGCCTGCTATGTTGGGTCCTGAAGGCGCGTTGAATTTATCGTTAAAACTAAAAAGCACTTCAATCATGTTTGCGTCTTTCATTTTTTTAACTCCACATCGGAAAGAAGTCACTTTTTCGCAAGTGACATCCAAGTTGTAGTTTTTTGTGGGTGGAGTTGCAAGTTTGTTATTTTTTTAGTGTCGGAGTATTCCCACAACAGGAAGTAATGATTCGGACGTCAGAAGTTATCTAAGTCTATTTTGCAGTAGGTCCATGTAAACGGGGGGCTTGAGCGGCGTGGTGAATGCTGGCCGGCCTTGCGGGGAGTAGTGCGCGGTATATAACAGTGTGCGAAGCCGAGAAATTTCTGAGGAAAGGTGTAGTACATTTCGTAAATGTGTGTGGGCTTGGTTTTAATAGTTACTTTGTAATGATAAAGACATTCCGACAGACGGTAAGGTGCCCGAAGCGTTCGTAGTCACTGGATAGACCGATTCACATTTTTTGCGTACATATTTATTGGATATTCCCACACAGAGCGTGGGAATGATCTTCACTGCGGGCTGACAATGACAGGCGGCATGGTCTCCGGAGGCTCTTCCCGAGGCGGCGGGGTGGTTCCCGGCGGCTCTTGTTCGGGCACCGGTGTCGGGTCCGTCGGCGGGATGGTCGGCTGGTCGATGTTCGGGTCCGGTGTCTCGGCGGGGATAGGGATACTCATGATTGAAACCTCAATGTGGTACATGGCGTAAGTCGTGCTTAAGTTTGTTGACCCACAGGTCACGGAATTGATTCCCGGTAAATGGGCGTGAACTTTTCCCCGGCGCTGTCGCTCGGAACCTAAGTGAGTTCATTCCGGAGCAGACGATTGCGTGTGAATGAAAACCAGACACATGAGCGTCCATGGGGCGTAAAGGAGAGATGCTCGATGACTGCTGAAAAACCGACTGAGTTGTACTACAACCCGCACATGCCGCTATCGCAGGCGTTGCTGCTGCCGCGCATCGCCATTGAAAACGTCATGCCGACCCTCGACGGTGGCCAATTCGCCGTCAAAGCGGTGGTGGGGCAAGACGTCGTGGTGACCAGCAAAGTATTCGCCGACGGTCACGACAAACTGGCCGTCAGGGTGCGCTGGCAGGCCGATGGTGACGATATCTGGCAAAGCGAGACCATGACTGAACTGGGCAATAACGGCTGGCAAGGCCAGTTCCGTGTTGAGCATCAGGGTCGCTACGTGTTTTGTATCGAAGCCTGGATCGATCAGTACGCCAGCTTCTGTTATGAGATCGAGAAAAAGCATGTGGCCGGTGTGCCCGTCAGCCTGGAGTTGCAGGAAGGGCGGCATCAGGTTCAGCAAGCGGCCGAGCGTTCCGAAGGGCCGTTGAGCGAAGAACTCGCGGGGTTGCACCATGAATTGTCCGGTCTGCTCGAAGCCGAACAGGTCGCGCTGTTTCTGCACCAACATAGTGCTGACCTGATGTCGCAGGCCGATCATCGCGCTTATTTGAGCCTCAGCCCCGAGTACCCGGTTGATGTCGAGCGCGAGCTGGCCCAGTTTGCCAGTTGGTATGAGCTGTTTCCGCGCTCGATCACGGACGACCCTGCGCGCCACGGCACCTTCAATGACGTTCACTCGCGCCTGGCGATGATCCAGGACATGGGTTTCGACGTGCTGTATTTCCCGCCGATCCACCCGATTGGCCGCAGCTTCCGTAAAGGCCCGAACAACTCCCTGACGGCCGGCCCTGACGATCCGGGCAGCCCGTATGCGATTGGCAGCGAGGAGGGCGGGCACGAGGCGATTCATTCCGAACTCGGTACTCGTGAGGACTTCCGCCGATTGGTCGCGGCGGCGGCTGGCCACGGGCTGGAAATCGCCCTGGACTTCGCCATCCAGTGTTCCCAGGACCATCCATGGCTCAAGCAGCATCCGGGTTGGTTCAACTGGCGCCCGGACGGCACGATCAAATACGCCGAGAACCCACCGAAGAAATACCAGGACATCGTCAACGTCGACTTCTACGCCAACGACGCGATCCCCAGTTTGTGGGTGGAATTGCGCGACATCGTTGTCGGTTGGGTCGAAGAGGGCGTGAAGATCTTTCGCGTGGACAACCCACACACCAAACCGCTGCCGTTCTGGCAATGGTTGATCGCCGATGTGCGGGCGTTGTACCCCGAGGTGATTTTCCTCGCCGAAGCCTTTACTACCCCGGCGATGATGGCGCGGTTGGGCAAGGTCGGTTATTCCCAGAGCTATACCTACTTCACCTGGCGCAACACCAAAACGGAGCTGGCGACTTACTTCACCGAGCTCAATGAGTCGCCATGGCGCGAATGCTACCGGCCGAACTTCTTCGTCAATACCCCGGACATCAACCCGGCGTTTCTGCATGAGTCCGGCCGTGCCGGTTTTCTCATTCGTGCTGCGCTGGCCACCATGGGCTCTGGCTTGTGGGGCATGTATTCGGGCTTTGAGCTTTGTGAGGCCGCGCCGGTGCCGGGCAAGGAGGAATACCTCAATTCCGAGAAGTACGAGATTCGCCCTCGGGACTTCAATGCCCCCGGCAACATCATTGCCGAGATCGCCCAGCTCAACCGCATCCGCCGGCAAAACCCGGCGCTGCATACGCATCTGGGCTTGAAGGTCTACAACGCGTGGAACGACAACATCCTGTATTTCGGCAAGCGCAGTGCGGACGGCAGCAACTTCATTCTGGTGGCCGTCAGCCTCGATCCGCATAACGTGCAGGAGGCGAACTTCGAATTGCCGCTGTGGGAAATGGGCTTGCCCGACGACGCCATCACCCATGGTGAAGACTTGATGAGCGGCCACCGTTGGACCTGGCACGGCAAGTACCAGTCCATGCGGATCGACCCCGCTTATCAGCCGTTCGGCATCTGGCGCATCACCGTTTAGACGCAGGACCTGTGGGAGCGAGCTTGTTCGCGATAGCGGTGCGTCAGACAACAGAAGTGTTGAAGGCAATGCCGCCATCGCGAGCAAGCTCGCTCCCACAGGTAATCATCGCGTTTGAGGTTGGTGATCGGCTCAGCGTTTTTTCGAATTCAACAGGAGTTACAAATGGCGAAGAAACCCAAGGCTGCCACCTTTATCAAAGACCCGCTCTGGTACAAGGATGCGGTGATTTACCAGGTTCACGTTAAGTCTTTTTTCGACTCCAACAATGACGGGATCGGCGACTTTCCCGGCCTTATCGCCAAACTCGATTACATTGCCGACCTGGGCGTCAACACCATCTGGCTGTTGCCGTTCTACCCATCGCCGCGGCGCGACGATGGTTACGACATTGCCGAATACCGTGGCGTGCATCCTGACTACGGCACCCTGGCCGACGCCAAGCGGTTCATCTCCGAGGCCCACAAACGCGGGCTGCGGGTGATCACCGAACTGGTCATCAACCACACCTCCGACCAGCACGCCTGGTTCCAGCGCGCCCGTAAAGCCAAACCCGGTTCGGCGGCGCGGGACTTCTATGTCTGGTCCGATGACGATCAAAAATACGACGGCACCCGTATCATCTTTCTCGACACCGAGAAGTCCAACTGGACCTGGGACCCGGTCGCCGGCCAGTATTTCTGGCACCGCTTCTACTCCCACCAGCCGGACCTGAATTTCGACAACCCGCAAGTCATGAAAGCCGTGTTGTCGGTGATGCGCTACTGGCTCGACATGGGCATCGACGGGTTGCGGCTGGACGCCATTCCGTACCTGATCGAGCGCGACGGCACCAACAACGAAAACCTGCCAGAGACCCACGATGTCCTGAAGCAGATCCGTGCCGAAATCGACGCCAATTACCCCGACCGCATGCTGCTGGCCGAGGCCAATCAGTGGCCGGAAGACACTCAGCTGTATTTCGGTACCACTGATAAAAAGGGCCTGAGCGGCGATGAATGCCACATGGCCTTTCACTTTCCATTGATGCCGCGCATGTACATGGCGCTGGCTCAGGAAGATCGTTTCCCGATCACCGACATCTTGCGCCAGACGCCTGAGATTCCGGCCAACTGTCAGTGGGCGATTTTTCTGCGCAACCACGATGAGCTGACCCTGGAAATGGTCACCGACAAGGAGCGCGATTACCTGTGGAATTACTACGCGGCCGACCGTCGGGCGCGGATTAACCTGGGCATTCGCCGTCGCCTCGCACCGTTGATGGAGCGTGATCGTCGCCGTGTGGAATTGCTCAACAGCCTGCTGCTGTCGATGCCTGGCACGCCGACGATGTATTACGGTGATGAAATCGGCATGGGCGACAACATCTACCTCGGTGACCGCGACGGCGTGCGTACGCCGATGCAGTGGTCGATCGACCGTAACGGCGGCTTCTCCCGCGCCGACCCGGCGAGCCTGGTGTTGCCGCCGATCATGGATCCGCAATACGGCTACCTGTCGGTCAACGTCGAAACCCAGGCCGGTGATCCGCATTCACTGCTGAACTGGACGCGGCGCATGCTCGCGGTGCGCAAGCAATCCAAGGCGTTCGGTCGCGGCACCTTGAAAATGCTTTCGCCGACCAACCGGCGGATTCTGGCCTACACCCGGGAATTCACCGGGCCGGACGGCAAGCACGAAATCATCCTCTGCGTGGCCAACGTGTCGCGCAGCGCGCAAGCGGCGGAACTGGACCTGTCGGCCTACGTCGGCATGGTGCCGGTGGAGATGCTTGGCGGTAATGCTTTCCCGCCGATTGGTCAGCTGAATTTCCTGCTGACCCTGGCGCCTTACGGTTTCTATTGGTTCGGACTCGCAGCGGAGAATCAAATGCCAAGCTGGCACGTTGAACCGGCACAAAGCCTGCCGGACTTCACCACCCTGGTGTTGAAGAAACGCATGGAAGAACTGCTCGAAGCGCCGTCACGCGGCACGCTGGAGCAGAGCATCTTGCCGAACTGGCTGCAGAACCGTCGCTGGTTTGCCGGCAAGGATGCAGCCATCGAGAAGGTCAACCTGGCCTACGGCGTGCGCTTCGGTGATGCGCAGCGTCCGGTGTTGCTGAGCGAGATCGAGGTCACCAGTGGTGGCCAGACCAGCCGCTACCAACTGCCGTTCGGCTTTATTGCCGATGATCAGGTCGGACCGGCACTGCCGCAGCAACTGGCGCTGTCGCGGGTGCGACGAGGGCCGCAAGTGGGCCTGATCACCGATGCCTTCAGCCTGGAAAGTTTTATCCGCGCGGTGGTGCTGGGCATGCAGGAACGCACCGTATTGCCGTCGGATGGCGGCGAGATCCGCTTCGAACCGACCGCCGAGCTGAACAAGCTGGGCCTGACGGCCGAGTCGGAAGTGCGTTACCTGTCTGCCGAGCAATCCAACAGTTCGGTGGTGGTGGGCAAGAGCATGGTGCTCAAGCTGATCCGTAAAATCGCCACGGGCGTGCACCCGGAATTGGAGATGAGCGCCTATCTGACCCAGGCCGGTTTCGCCAACATCTCGCCGCTGCTGGGCTCGGTGATTCGCCGCGATGCAGACGGTGAAGACAATCTGCTGATGATTGCTCAAGGCTATCTGAGTAATCAGGGCGACGCGTGGGAATGGACCCAGAACAACCTCGAACGGGCACTGCGCGATGAACTGGCCGACGCCATGTCGGAGCAGGAACAGCATTACAACGCGCTGGGCGAGCTCAAGGACTTCGCCGGCATGCTCGGCCAACGACTCGGCGAGATGCATCAGGTGCTGGCTGCGCCTACCGATAACCGCGATTTCGCCCCGCAGGTCACCACGCAAAAAGAGGCCTTGGCCTCGGCCAAGGACGTTGCGGCGCAGGTGGACCACGCGCTGAAACTGCTCAAAGAGCATCAAAACGAACTGAACCCTGCGGACAAAACCTTGGTCAGTCGTTTACTGGACAACAAAAAAGCCATCCTCAGCCATGTTCAGGAATTGGGCAAAAAGGCAGTGGGTGGTCTGCGCATTCGTGTCCACGGTGATTTGCACCTGGGGCAAGTGCTGGTGATCAAGGGCGACGCTTACTTGATCGACTTCGAGGGTGAGCCGGCGCGGCCGTTGAGCGAACGCCGCGGCAAGCACAGCCCCTATAAAGATGTGAGTGGCGTGTTGCGCTCCTTCGATTACGCCGCGGCAATGGCGATCAATGTGCAAAACGTCGACAACACCGCCCAAGCCCGCGCGGCACGACAACGGGTAGCCGACCGTTATTTGAATGATGCAAAACTGGCATTTGTCGACGCTTATCGGCTGGCGGCAGCTAGTCTTGCTCATGCATGGCAAGATCCGGAAGGCGAGGACGCTTCGCTGGCGTTGTTCGGTCTGGAGAAGGCGGCCTATGAGGTGGCGTATGAGGCTGAAAATCGCCCCACGTGGTTGCCGGTGCCGTTGCATGGTTTGTTTGGATTATTGAGTGGGCTTAAACCCTTTTCCGATCTTGGTGGAGAGTAGTTATGGGTTTCTCGAACAAGGAACAGGGTCACGCTAAAGAGGCGCTGCTGCCCAGGTCGCGGGATATCGACGCGCTGGTGCGCGCTGAACATCACGACCCCTTTGCAATTCTTGGCCCCCACGGCGATGGCGCCGGTGGGCAATTCATTCGTGCTTACTTGCCGGACGCGCTCAGCGTGCACGTGCTGGCGAAGGACACCGGGCAAGAGCTTGGTATCCTTGAGGCCACGCAGACGCCGGGCCTGTTTGTCGGGCATTTCGACCGGGCTCAGCCGTACGTGCTGCGAACCCGTTGGGCGGGTGGCGAGCAGGTCTCCGAGGATCCCTACAGCTTCGGCCCGTTGCTTGGCGAAATGGACTTGTACCTGTTCGCCGAAGGCAACCACCGGGACCTGAGCGCTTGCCTCGGCGCGCAGCTGAAAAACGTCGACGGTGTCGATGGCGTGCGTTTCGCCGTGTGGGCACCGAACGCCAAGCGCGTGTCGGTGGTGGGCGACTTCAACAATTGGGACGGTCGCCGGCATCCGATGCGCCTGCGTCATCCGACCGGGGTCTGGGAGTTGTTCATTCCGCGCATGCAGGCAGGCGAGGCCTACAAGTACGAAATTCTGGGCGCCCACGGCATCTTGCCGCTGAAGGCTGACCCGATGGCTCTGGCCACCTCGCTGCCGCCGGACACGGCATCGAAAGTCGCACCGCCGCTGACCATCGACTGGCAGGATCAGGCGTGGATGGAGTCACGCGTTGAGCGCTCACGTCCGAGTGCACCGCTGTCGATCTACGAATTGCACGCTGGATCCTGGCAGTGCGAACTGGATGATCTGGGCGAAGTGGCACGCCAGTACACCTGGCACGAACTCGGCGAGCGGTTGATTCCGTACGTGAAAGAGCTTGGGTTCACCCACATCGAACTGATGCCGATCATGGAACACCCGTTCGGCGGTTCGTGGGGATATCAGCTGCTGTCGCAATTCGCCCCGAGCGCGCGTTATGGTTCGCCCAATGACTTTGCGGCCTTCGTCAACGCCTGCCACCAGGCCGACATTGGCGTAATCCTCGATTGGGTGCCGGCGCATTTCCCTACCGATACCCACGGCCTGGCGCAATTCGATGGCACCGCGTTGTATGAGTACGGCAACCCGATGGAAGGTTTCCATCAGGATTGGGACACGCTGATCTACAACCTTGGCCGCACCGAAGTGCACGGCTACATGCTGGCGTCGGCGTTGCACTGGCTCAAGCATTTCCACATCGATGGCCTGCGGGTCGATGCCGTGGCCTCGATGCTCTATCGCGACTATTCGCGCAAGGCCGGCGAGTGGGTGCCCAACCGTCATGGCGGCCGCGAGAATCTGGAAGCCATCGACTTCCTGCGTCACCTCAACGACGTGGTCAATCTCGAAGCCCCCGGTGCAATGGTGATCGCCGAAGAATCCACCGCGTGGCCGGGCGTGAGCCAGAGCACGCAACAGGGCGGCCTGGGTTTCGATTACAAATGGAACATGGGCTGGATGCACGATTCGCTGCATTACATCCAGCAAGACCCGGTGTACCGCGCCCATCATCACAACGAGCTGAGTTTCGGCCTGGTGTATGCCTGGTCCGAGCGTTTCATCCTGCCGATTTCCCATGATGAAGTGGTGCACGGCAAGCACTCACTGATCGACAAGATGCCCGGCGATCGCTGGCAGAAATTCGCCAACCTGCGCGCCTATCTGAGTTTCATGTGGGCGCACCCAGGCAAGAAACTGTTGTTCATGGGTTGCGAATTCGGCCAGTGGCGCGAGTGGAATCACGATCAGCAACTGGATTGGTACTTGCTGCAGTACCCGGAACACCAGGGTGTGCAGAAACTGGTTGGCGACCTCAATCGCTTGTACCGCGAAGAACCGGCGATGCATGAGCAGGATGATGCGCCGCAAGGCTTCCAGTGGCTGATTGGCGACGATGCCATCAACAGCGTTTACGCGTTCATGCGCTGGAGCAAGGATGGCCGGCCGGCGCTGGTGGTGGCGAACTTCACGCCGGTGCCGCGTGAGGCTTATCGCATCGGCGTGCCGATCGCCGGACGCTGGAGCGAGGTGATCAACAGTGACGCCGCGATGTATGCCGGTTCCAACTACGGTAACAGCGGCGGAGCGTTTACCGAGGAAGAACCAAGCCACGGGCAACCACTTTCGCTGGTGTTGAATCTGCCGCCGCTGGCGGTATTGATCCTGCGCCCGGAAGGCTGATCTAAAACCGCGTCGCCCCCATCGCGGGCAAGCCCGCTCCCACACCGGTTCTGTGTACCACACAAACCCACTGTGGGAGCGGGCTTGCCCGCGATGGCGTCCGCCCAGACCACACATGTCTCGAAACTGCTTCCTCACCAGCGCATCCGCACACCCAGACTCGCAATCAGCCCGTTCAAATCATTTTGGTCCACGACACTGCTGTAATCGGCGCTGACGTAAAGGCTCACCGCAGGCGTTACCCGCGCCACCAACCCCAAGCCCACATCAACGGTCGATGAGTTGCGACTGCTGCTGATTTTGTCGACTTGATCGAGGGTCACGGTATTGCCGGTATAAACGGTGTGCCACAAGTTGGTCCGCACATAGGGTTCGACCGGCAGGCCGTTGATATCGTAGCTACCTTTCAAGCGTGCGCCGACCCGGCCGCTCCAGGACGTCACATCGCTCGACGACGCATTGCCCGAGCCTGCATAAGGCGTATCGAGCGTGATGCGCTGGTTGATCAACTGCGCTTGCGGTTCGATCACCCAGTTATCGCTCAGACCGATCGGGTAACCGCCTTCCACCGACAACGTCACCGCGCTGCCTTCAGTCGCCTGCCGCGCGCCCTGATCGTTGCGGCTATAGCCGTTGACACGGCCGCCGCTGGCGGTCAAGTCCACGTGCCAGCCTTGTTCACCCGTCAGGCTCCAGTAGGCGCCGAAGCTCTGGCCTCGAAGGATGAGGGTGTCATTGGCAGGGTCGGCCAGCGCCCGATTGGTCAACAGCCCGTTGCTGTTGCCTTGTACCAGCGTCATGCCGCCGATCAGCCCGACCTGCTGGGTGCGCCCGCTATCGCTTCGAAGGGTCAGGATCGCCGGACCTTTGAGTTCGGAGCTGCCGGAGATTGAAGAATTCTGTGCCATAAAATCGGTTTGCGCTTGCCGTGACGCTTGCCCATACACCTGATCCCACGCCGATGGTGCGGCGTCTTCGATCGTCAGGTGTGAGCTTCGGGTATCGGAACCGGCGCTGAAGTGGCCCGGGTAGAGCGCGGAGAGAGCGTTGGCAGGCAAACTCAGGACTGAAACATCCTGGCGATACCAAGGTGTGGATTCATCCTCGGTGGGACCCGCCTGAACCTCGATGGATGAGCACAACAGCAGTGAGCTGGAGACAGTGCAAAAGGTAACTTTGATCTCTTGTCGGGTGAATGAAGTTTTCATGGCGGTCTACCTTGCAATCGCATGCCGTATCTCGCTTTGGCGTCTCTCCTACCCCGAATGAGGGGCGACCGAATGGATTGAGGCAAGCCGCTGGCCGCCCGATTTCGCGGGAGTCTTCGGGTTGCCCCGGGTGGTATTTCCGGGGGTAGTAACGTGAAGCTAAGAAGACCGAAGGCATTGCGTCAAGAAAATGAACGATGAGTGGTATGCCTAAATCAGTGGGTGCAACTATTTGTTTTTTGGTGCTTATCTAAGTTCTTGTTTGTACGAAAAATCATCTTGTGAACCGCGAGCCAGAGGTCTCTGGCAGCCGACAATCGGTCTTTTTCCAGCCTGTCAGCAGCTGATTTCCTGTTCTATTTCGCTGGGGAAATGCTGTCAGTATTACGGCTATCCCTGTTGGGGGCAGGGCGACTGTCGGCGTGTTCATCCAGGGTGGAACGCCTTGGAAATCTGACAGGTTTGTTTCGCTCAACTACGCTGCGACACGTAGCGATTCCGGGAAAAAGGAGTTCAAAGATGCGCAGCAGAGCGCTGGCAATGCTGGTTGTTGTTCTGGGCGTGCTTGGGTCCGTTGCTTCGTATGCCGCACAGGCCCCGAAGACTGATGATTCACCACCGGCCGAGCTCAAAGTGGCGAATCGCAGCATTATGGTGTTGCGTGCCACATTGCTGGGAGAGGTGCCGGCGTTGCGGGCCAAACGGGCGAAAACCGTGATCACTGAAGCGCTCGAAGACATGGATGATTTAACCGTTACGCTCGATCCGGTCCAGAACAGTTATCTGGTGTTATTAGGTGCCAAGCGCGCTTTTATCGTCTCGCCCAACGATGTCGACACGCTTGAATACGCTTCCGTCCGCCAGGCCGCGGAAGGCGCCGCTGAAAATCTGAGGCGGGTGGTTGCCGAAACCCAGGAGGCGCGAAGCCTGCACTTGATGTTCAAGGCACTGGGCGCCGCTGCACTGGCGACATTCATCTATTGCCTACTGCTGTGGGGCATGGCTTGGCTGCGGCGCAGTCTGCTCAAGCAGTTGCCCGACTTGATGCACCGTCATGCCCAAACCTTGAAGGTCGGGCGAGTGCAGATTATTGATGCCAATTATCTCTATCCGCTGGTCACTCGACTGCTTTGGCTGCTGCGCTGGCTCGTGGTGCTGCTCCTCACTTATGAATGGCTGGGGTTTGTCCTGTCACGATTTCCCTATACCCGGCCGTGGGGTGAAAGCCTCAACAACTATTTGCTGGACGTCGCCCGCTATTTGCTCGAAGGCATTATCGGTGCGATCCCAGGACTTGGTGTCGCCGTCGCGATTTTCTTCATTGCACGTGGCGCCACGGCGTTCAGTCGGCGAGTGCTGCGGCGCATGGCAACCCCGGGCACGTTCAGTTGGTTGAATCATGAAACGCTGCAACCCACGACGCGCCTGACTTCCCTGGCGATCTGGCTGTTCGCTTTGGCGATGGCTTACCCTTATCTGCCGGGTGCGGGCACTGACGCCTTTAAAGGCCTGTCGGTACTGATCGGCCTGATGATTTCCCTTGGCGCTTCCAGTGTGGTCGGACAAGCCGCGGCGGGTTTGATCCTGACGTACACCCGCACGCTACGCCCCGGTGAGTTCGTGCGGATCGGCGAGTATGAAGGCACGGTGACGGAGCTTGGGATGTTTACTACCCGTATCCGCACGGGGCTGGGGGAGGTGCTGACCTTGCCTAATTCGATGATCACCAATTCCGTCACAAAGAATTATTCCCGAACAGTGCAAGGCGCCGGCTATGTGGTCGATACCACGGTCACCATCGGTTATGACACGCCGTGGCGACAGGTCGAAGCGATGTTGCTGGAGGCGGCCAGGCGCACTGCCGGAATTCTTCGAGACCCCGTACCCCAGGTGTTCCAGACTGCGTTGTCGGATTTTTATCCCGAGTACCGCCTTGTGGCCCAGGCGATTCCCAGCCAGCCGCGTCCGCGCGCGGAGCTGCTCAGCGTGTTGCACGGCAACATCCAGGATGTGTTCAACGAGTACGGCGTGCAGATCATGTCGCCGCATTACTTTGCCGATCCCCAAGAGGAGAAATGCGTGCCCCGGGACAAGTGGTACGCCGCACCCGCGCAGCCGCCGAAAGAGCCTTAAAAGCCGCTTTCTCGCATCATTGGAGTGATGCGGTTCACCTAAGAAAGTTTTGGGGTTGGGGTTGGGTACATATCCGTTTTTGGGGTGACGGCGGCTATTGGTTC
>NZ_JARVSN010000020.1:0-77831 GCF_030209165.1 Pseudomonas sp. fls2-241-R2A-110
GGACCGGAGCGAGGGCATGCCGAGCCTAGGCGAGGCACCGAACGTCAGGGGCAAAGCGCTTTGGTTACTTTCGCGCTTTTCGAAAGTGACCCGCCGTCAGGGCGGAACCAACAGCAGCCGTTACCGCAAAAACGGATATGCACCCAACCCCCAACCCGCAACCCCAAAACTGTCTTCAGCGAACAGCATTACCCTCGGTAGCCAACCTTCAGTCAGTCACACAACCCTGCGGTATCTTCCCGGCAAAACTGTCCACCAGACTTGCCACCACCATCTCGCCCATCCGCGTGCGAGTCTGCAGCGTCGCACTCGCGCGATGGGGTTGCAGCACCACGTTCTCGTTACCAAACAGCGCCTGCGGCACGTTCGGCTCATCGACAAACACATCCAGCGCCGCACCTGCAATCTCGCCGGCCGCCAGTGCAGATACCAGGTCCGCCTCGTTGACGAGCTTGCCCCGGGCCACGTTGATCAGATACCCACCTTTGCCCAACGCCTGCAGCACCTCGGCATTGATAATGGCTTCAGTCTTGTCGGCCGCGGCGGCGAGAATGAGCGCGTCACTGTTGCTGGCCAACTGTTTCAGATCGGCGAAGAACGTGTGGCTCACATCGCTCATGGGCTGCAGATCGGTGTAGCTGATCGGGCAGCCGAAGGCGGCGGCGCGGGTTGCCACGGCACGCCCGACCCGGCCCATGCCGACGATGCCGATTCGCATGCCTGATACCTGACGCGCCAAAGGCAAGGGCGCCAATGGTGTCGCGCTGTGCGGCCATTGTCCCGAACGCACGTAACGATCGCTGGTGCAAAGCCCGCGACACACGGCAATCAGCAAGCCGATGGCCAGGTCGGCGACATCTTCGGTCAGCGCGCCGATGGTCGCGGTGACGCGGATCCCACGATCCCTGGCGTAAGCCAGGTCCACCGCATCGGTGCCGACGCCATTGACCGCCACCACTTGCAGTTTCGGCAACTGCGCCATCAGCGCCTGGCTGATCCCGGTATGCCCGCCGGTGATCACCCCGCGAATGTTCGCGCCGTGTTCCTGCAAATAAGCCTGCTTGTCGGCCTGCTGGAAGTAACGTCTGACGGTGAACAACTCATCAAGCCGAGTGTTGATTTCAGGGATCAGGATCGGGCTAAGCTGCAAGACTTCTGGTTTCATGTAAACCTCGCGTAACGGAATAAAAAAGCCGGTTCAACCGCGACCGGCAAACGGCATGGCACTGGCCATGACGGTCATGTTCAGGACGTTCGCCTCCAGCGGCAGACCGGCGATGTAGCGCACGGCATCGGCCACATGCTTGACGTCCACCATCGGCTCCACCGCGATGGTGCCGTTGGCCTGGCGCACGCCTTTGGTCATGCGCACCGACATTTCGGTCAAGGCGTTGCCGATGTCGATCTGGCTGCAGGCGATGTTGAATTCGCGCCCGTCCAGGGCCAGGGATTTGGTCAGTCCCAGCACCGCGTGTTTGCTTGCGGTGTAGGCGCTGCTGAACGGGCGTGGGGTATGCGCCGAGATCGAGCCGTTGTTGATGATGCGTCCGCCCTGTGGCTGTTGCCGGCGCATCAATGCGAAGGCACCACGGGCGCAGAGGAAAACCCCGTTGAGGTTGGTGTCGATCACGTTTCGCCACTGCTCGAACGTCAGTTCATCCAGCGGCACGGCAGGGGCGTTGACCCCGGCGTTGTTGAACACCACATCGAGGCGTCCGTAGACCTCGGCGATGGTTGCAAACAGCGCATCGACACTGGCCGGATCGCGCACGTCAGTGGGGACCGCCAAGGCTTCGTGTCCCTCGCTGCTCGCCAGGTCGACCAATGCCTGCAGGGGTTCTGGCCGGCGTCCGGCCAAGACCAGGGTGAACCCGTCGGCCATCAGGCCCAGGGCCACGGCGCGGCCGATTCCGCTACCGGCACCAGTGACCAGCGCCACTTTCAAAGGACGGTTCATGTGGTTATCTCCTATTCAATTCACGAGGGTGTGTGCCGGGCTCAAGGTCGCTGGCCGACGCGCATTTCCAGTTGGCCGATGCCGTCGATCCCGGCGTTGATGATGTCGCCGGGTTGCAGCACATCGACGCCTGCCGGGCTGCCGGTCATGATCAGGTCGCCGGCTCGCAGCGCGACCGATTGCGAGATGCGGCTGATGATTTCACTGACTGACCAGATCTGACTGTCGAGGCTGTCGCGCTGGCGCTCTTGGCCATTGACGTTCAGCCACAACTCGCCGTCAGGGTGACCCGCGCGAGTCATCGGGACGATGGCGGTCATTGGCGCGGCGCCGTCGAATACCTTGGCGCCTTCCCACGGCAAACCATTGCTTTTGGCCGAGCGCTGGACATCGCGACGGGTCAGATCAAGACCGGCTGCATAGCCCCAGACATAGGCCAATGCCTGACTCTCAGGAATATTGGCGCCACCCTCGCCAATGGCCACGACCAATTCGATTTCGTGGGCAAACTCTTCGGTCAACGGCGGGAAGATCACTTCCCCCGTCGCCTCCACCACGTTGCTCGCCGGTTTCATGAAGAACACGGGCGGCTGACGGGACTGGCCTTGGGTATCTGGCCAAGGGTAGTTGCGGCCGACGCAAAATACCCGGCCAACGGGAAAGCGCTGCTGGCTGCCAGCAACCGGCACGGTCACGGGCAGATCCGGGGTAAACACATACTCGGTCATGGTCATTTTTCAGGTGTCCTGTTAGAAGCATCAGCGTACGGCGGCAATCTTTTGTGAAGTTGGACGAATGCCGCCTCGTGTTGGAGAAAAACGCTGTCTTGGCTCAGCGCACCTTGAGTTCGATGCGGTACAAGCGACCGAGCAGCAACGAATAGGACAAGGTCCCCATCAGCGCCACGCCACCGATGAACCAGAAGGCGTAAGCAAACGAGCCGGTCGCGTGGACGATGCCGCCAATCACAATCGGGGTGACGATCCCTCCGATGTTGGCGGCCAGGCTGGTGACCCCGCCGGTCAGGCCGATCAGTTCCTTGGGCGCGACTTCCGATACGGCCGCCCACGACGACGAAGCGATTCCCTGGGCGAAGAAGGCAATGGTCAGCACGGCAATGCAGATCACGTTCGAGTCGGTGAAATTCACCAGCACAATCGACATCCCCAGCATCGATCCGACCACCAAGGGCAACTTGCGAGCGAAGGACATTGAGTAACCACGGCGTATCAGCAAGTCGGAGATGATGCCTGCGAGCAGAATGCCGACCGTCGCTCCCACGAACGGCAGCACCGCGAAGATCCCGGCCTTGATCATGGTCAGCTTGCGTTCTTCGATCAGGTACGTCGGGAACCAGGTCAGGAAGAAGTACAACGCCGAGGTGCTGGCGAACTTGCCGATGCAAATCGCCCAGATCTGCCGATAGCTGAACAGCTCGGTGATCTGCCTCCAGTTGAACCGCGTGCGCTCCTGACTGCTCTTGACCAGTCCACCGCCGGCTTCGATGTACTTCAGCTCTTCCTCGCTGACGTTCTTGCAGCTCAGTGGATCGCGGTACACGTAGAGCCAGATCACACCGAACACAATGCCAAGTATCCCGGTGCTGTAGAAAACGTGGCGCCAGTCATAGGTCGTCGCCAGCCATAACAGCGCGCCGGTAAACAGGGCCGTGCCCAGGTATTGGCCACACACGTAAATGCTGCTGGCCAGGCCACGTTCGCGGGCCGGGAACCACACCGTCACAGCTCGGCTGTTGGCAGGAAACGCTGGAGCTTCCATGGCTCCGACCGCCAGGCGCAGCCCAAACAGCGAAGCGAATCCTGTGGCAAAGCCTTGGCACACGGTGACGGCCGACCAACTGATCAGCGATACCCCGTAGGTGACCCGGGAACCGAAGCGATCGGCAATGAACCCGGCGGGGACCAGGGCGAGTGCGTAGGTCCAGGCAAACGCGGAAAAAATCAGGCCCATCTCGATCTTGTCCAGCCCCAGATCCTTGGCCATGAACGGTGCGGCAATCGAGATGTTTACGCGGTCGATGTAGTTGATGATGGTCGCAATCAGCAGCAACGACAGCATGAACCAGCGCCGACGTGTCGGTAGCCGCTGAGGCAACAGGGCGTCCCGGGCGCCGGTGCTCACCGACGGCGCGGTGGACGGGGAGGTGTGCGAGTTCGACATGAGTAGACCTTTTTATTGTTAGAGGAATCCAGTTGTTCGCGCGCAGCCGAAACCGATGCCCCCGGTGTCGGGGCAGAGCATCGCTACTTGAATGAGAGGCGCGAACAGACGCTGTCAGGCGCTCAGATACGCCTTCGGACAGGCTCGGTCGGGGGAGGGTTGGCGTGGGAAAGAAACAGGTTCATTGCGTGCGCACCTTGTGATTGTTTTTGGAAGGGTCGGGCTGCATTGGCTGTCAGAGTGGTCGTACAACCTCGCAAAATCAACGAAGGCGTTAGATCGTTTTTTCTCCTGAAAACAGCGATTAGTGCAGGTGTCCAAGAAAAATCAAATCGGCTTATTTCCGTAATTTTGTCGAAAACGTTTGATAAGTTATTGTTTATAAAAGATTAAATAATATTGATCTGGCTCATTTTTTTGGACAGACGACGGAGCACACACGAATACAATTAATTCTCTGATTTTTGATGTCATCCTATGACGCATTGAATTTGGCCGTCGCGGCCGACACAATCAGCGACGTCGCCGCCTGTTCCGCGGCGCGACGACAACCTGCCCATGTACCTGTCGAGGAGCCTCAGGCGATGTCGTCATCGAATCGAGTACCCACTTACGTCATGCAGCAACGTAGCGAATTGACGGACTTTTACATTCGCGACAAAAAGGGCCGGCTCGCCGAAACCAGTCCGCATCGCCACGAGTATTTCCAGATCCAGGTCAACCTGGGGGGCGATACCGAGCAGCACATCGGCAACGTCGAGCGTCCGTTTCCACGCAACACCCTGGCCTTCATCCTGCCGCATCGCGTGCACGTGATTCCGCATCCGGCTGACAGCAACTTCATGGTGATCAATTTTTCCCAGACCTTTCTGCTGCCGCACTTGCAGTGCGATCCGATGGATCTGGAGGAAGTCTCGATTCTCCTGGCGCCGGAGTTGTCGCCGTTCCGCTTTCAGGAACATCTGGATTTCATTCTGGCCGATGAAGATTTCAGCAAGGTCTGTGGGTTGATCGAACAGATGCGCGTGCTCGACGGAAACCGTCAGTTCGGCACCCGCGAGATGCTCAAGGGTTTGCTGCTGCAATTGATTGGAAGTGTCTGCGCCTTGTACGCAGAGCCATTGAAACGGCTGGCCGAAGAGAACGCCGCCGAAGTCAGCCGACGCGACGCCCTGAGCAGGATGTCGGAGTATTTGCGCAAGAACATCGCCGACCCCGATCTCAACCTGATCAAGGTCGCCGCTGCGACCTACCTTTCGCCGACTTACCTCACGCACTGGTTACGCAAGGAAATCGGCAAGACGTTCACCGAACTGGTTCTCGAACGCCGGATGCACGCGGCGCGCAATTATTTACTCAATGGAACGCGGCCAGTGGGGGAGGTGGCGAGGTTGTGCGGCTTCGCCGACGAAGCCTATTTTTCACGACGCTTCCGCCAGATCCACGGCCAGCCTCCAGGGCAATTTCGGCGTCAGCAACTCAATCCTGATACGCCACAATCCCCCTCCAGCACATGACGGTTCAATACTCGCCTTCGATGGGCTCATGGCGGCTGGGACGAGCGTTTCGGATGTTCCTTTTTTACCGACTAGACTAACGTTTCCAACTCAATGCACGCCTAAAATCGGGCACGCCTTCCGGCGTGAGCCCGATTGCCTCTCAGGGGCTACCGATGAAAAAACCATGGATCTGCGGTTTTCTGCTGATGGCCCCGTGTGTCCATGCACTGGCTCAGGACGACGCGTCTGAAAAGAACCAGGGATTCTGGCAACTGCAAACAAGCGTCTATACCCGGCACTACACGCCGGACCCTGACCACAATAACAATCAGGACTTGATCGGGCTGGAGCGGAACGAACCCTCCGGCTGGTTGTTTGGCGGGGCGACCTTCCGCAACTCGTTCAGCCAGCGGTCTTATTACGCCTACATCGGAAAGCGCTACGAAAGCGCGGACTACCCGGTTTACATGAAGTTGACCGGCGGTGCCGTCGAGGGCTATCACGGCAAATACAAAGACAAAATACCGCTCAATCACTTCGGTGTTGCACCCGTGATCATTCCGTCATTGGGGGTTCATTACGGGCCTGTAACCACCGAGCTGGTATTGCTCGGATTCAATGCGGCGCTGGTCACCGCAGGCCTGCGATTCTAAAGAAACTGCGCTGGCGCGCATGCCTGCCGACTGTCCGTAGTGTCGAGGGTTGTTTGCAGTTCAGGCGTAAAATAGGTGCGCAACCTCATCAACAGGAGGCGCCTATGCAAGCGGTCCAAATGAGCACTCAGGCTGCAGAGAACAGAGCCGTCTGGGATCAATACTTTTGTGCTGCATTGATTGCGGAAAGCAACCTGACTGCACCGGTTATCGGCGGTCCGAATTCGAGTCACGAGGACAGGCAGAACCTATTGGTCGAAAGGGCGACCGTTCTCGCGGACAAGATGATGGAACACAGAAGATAAACAGAGCCCAGCCATCGCGCTGGGCTCTTTAAGGCAGGGGCCAGGCTTAACCGTTACCCTTGTAGTCGCCGCCGCTGATCTTGCTGGTTGGCACAATAAGCTCCGGCCCTTGATTGCGAACGTTGCCCACCGCGCGATCTACCTGAAACCATTCAAACGCCTCAGCCGGCTCACCCTGCAAAAGCACCATCTGCTCGGCCCGCTCCTTGGGTGTGGCGGGGTCCAGCCATTCGCCGGCCAGCTCTGGTGCGAGTACCACCGGCCGTCGATCATGAATGTCCACCATGCCGCCGGCACTGTCGGCGGTGATGATCACAAAGCCGTCATGCTCGCTGGGCTCATGCTCGCCGATGGGGTATTGGCCGATCGCTGCACAGAGAATCGGCGTGTGGTCGCGGTGACGGATCAGGTAGGGCTGTTTTTTCGGGCCGCCTTCGTAAACCCACTCAAACCAGTTGTCGATCGCGAGAATCGCCCGGTGCGGCCAGATGGCTTTGAAGAAGGGGCCATGGGCGACCTTTTCCACCCGGGCATTGATCGGCGGGGCCCGGTCTTTGGCCCAGTGTGGGCGCCAGCCCCAACGCACACTGTCAGCACGCAGGTATTCACCATCGCGGTGAAAGAGCGCGAGCTGCGTGGTCGGTGCCGCGTTATAGCGCTCCAAAGGCGGATCGCCGACATAGTTGAGCAGGGCGTTGGGGATGCTGAGGGCCGCGACAAAGTCGTGAATGCCACGGTACTGGGAAAGGCGTCCGCACATGATTGCACCCTCCTGCTGTGTATTCAGGATAGACCCATGGCCGGCGGTTTCATTATTTGTTGGATCAGATCAGGGAAGTGGTTGAGGGAGTTTTAATAAGGACTCCCCTGGTCAACGAATACGCCAACCAAGGCGCGGGCGGCGATGTTTCATGCCGCGCGCAGCACAGATAAGGAATTTAGTAGCCGTTCGTCGGAACCTGCGCACGATCAAACAGTTAGCAAGTCGATGTAGTAGCCCAAAAAAAACCAGGTTCCTATGCGATCTCTAATTTCCGAAATGCCGAACGGGCGCAAGCTCGTTGATGAGCTTGATGCTGCGACCGAACAGATGATGTCTATCCCGGTCGAACTCATCGGTGGATCTCGGTGGCAGGAAGCCTCCAACCGACAGCAACAAGCGTTCAAAAAATGGCAAGCGTATCTGCAGCTCATGGCGGACGGACGACGATCGACCCTCGCGCTTAAAGTCGCATGAACTTTTGCCTCCCGTAGAAAAGCAGGCTCACGGCTGACAGTAGTCTTTTAGAGACGGGTTTTACGCTCTGCGATGACCGCGTCTCACCGATGCGGCATCAGCTCGCCATGCGCCGTACGCCTTCCTTGCGCCGGTTGGACTTTTCCTCGAGGTAAATGGCGAATTCCATGGCCTCCCGGTAACTGGAGCGCAAGGCCCACGTCTTGCCCGTGTATCGCTCGACGACATGGAAAATGCCGAGCTTCTTGGTCACCACCTGAAAGCGAACACCACGGCGCGACTTCAGTCGGTTACAGCGCCGGAAGAATTCGATGCGGGTTGCGCTGGACGGGCCGAGCAGGGCGCAGAGTTCGTCGATGCGCTGCAGAAAGGATGGATGCATGTCTGATCCTCTAAGTGGGGGAACATGTATTCGTATGTACTTTTGTCGTTAGTTGTTTGCCTTTGGATGCAGAGGTGAGTTCTGACGGATAAAGGTAGACGCAAAAAAACCACATCGAAACCTGACGGTTATTTTTTTTGCAGGCGAGTGGTTTGGCGATCAGCGTTCGGCAGGGCGTGTTTCGCTGATGCCGATAGGCTTGCTGGCCTTTTAGCGCGTCAGCCGAGCGCCTGAAGCATGAGTCGCCTGCAACGCGCCCTGAAGGGTACTCATCACCATCTCATGCAGCAGCTTGCGACGTGCCCTGCCGCTTGCCTGGGGTTCCCCGACCCAGGCCGGCAGTTGGTTGAGCAGGGACACGATGCCGCTCAGGGTGGCGCGTCGGGTGGCGCTGGCCGGTTTGCCGGTGAGCTGCTCAATCGTTTCCACCAGGTGCTCCTCATAGCGTCGGCGCAGACTCAGGATCGAGGCGTGCTGTTCGCTGCTTAGGCAATGCAGGTCGTATTCCGCCAGACGGAAATGCGCCCCCATTCGCTCATGTAGCAGCAGGTGCGCCTCAAGCAGGCCGTGCAGTCGTACGTCGGGTGCGGATTTGCGACGAGTCACCAGGCTGGCGCCATGAAGCAACTGTTCGTAGAGCTCCTCGATCAGTTCGAACAGCAGGGCTTCCTTGCTTTCGATGTGGTTGTAAATGGAGCCGGCAGCAATCCCCAGATAAGTGGCCAGGTCGCGCATGCTGACCCGGCTGAAACCGCAATTGGCGAACAACTCAAGCGCCTTCTGACGGGTTTCCAGGTAGCGCGAGTCGATGGCCGCCGGCAAAAGGGAATTCGGCTTGGCGCAACGGGGCGTGACCGGCTGGGCGTGGTTCATGACATCAGGCCTCCATCGTTGTTGATCCACCTCATACGCGAAACTGCCCCAAAAGCTTATTGAGCTGGCTGGCCAGTTGACCCAATTGTTGGCTGGCCTCGTTGGAGCGGTCTGCGGCCTGGGCGTTTTCGTGGGCCAGCGAGGCTGCACGGGTGACATTCTGGTTGATGTCCTCGACCACGTGCGACTGCTCGAGGGTGGCACTGGCGATCGAGGCGTTGAGTTCGGTGAGGTTGCGCAATGCGCCAATGACCTGGTGCAGGCTCTCACCGGTTTGGCGGGCTTGTTCCACGGTTTGTTGAGCGGCTTGGCTGCTGGCATTGATGACATTGACCGCCGCTTCCGAGTTGCCCTGCAGGCGCTCGATCATGCCCTGGATCTGCGCGGTGGATTGCTGGGTGCGTTGCGCCAACAGGCGCACTTCGTCGGCCACCACGGCAAAGCCGCGACCCTGCTCGCCTGCGCGCGCCGCCTCGATGGCGGCGTTCAACGCCAGCAAGTTGGTCTGCTCGGCGATGGCGCGGATCACTTCCAGCACGCTGCCGATCTGGGTGCTTTCCTGGGCCAGGCTCTGGATCACTTCGACGGCCTGGCCGATGGTCTCGGACAACTGGTCGATCTGGCGCAGGCTGCTGTCGATGTTGTGCTGGCCCTGGCGTGCCTGCTCATCGGCCTGGCGTACTTCGTTGGCGGCGTGCTCGGCGTTCTTCGCCACTTCCTGCACGGCGTAGGAAACCTCGTGAATGGCGGCGGCCACCAGTTCCATCTGTTGGGACTGCTGCTGACTGTGGCGTTGGCTGTCGCTGGCAATCTCACCGAGCGATTGCGAGGCCTTGTCCAGTCTGCCGGCGGTCTGCATGGACTGGCCGATCACCCCGCGCAGTTTGCTGGTGAACGCGTTGAAGTGGCCGCTCATGGCGGTCAGTTCGTCGCGCCAGCGGCTGTCCAGGTTGCGGGTCAGGTCGGCGTCGCCGCTGGCGATGTTCTCCATGGCATCAACCACCTGCGTCAGTGGCGAGGCGATGCTGCGGGCAATCAGCAGGATCAGCGCGCTGAGCAGCAGGGCGATCATCACCAGAATGACGAAGGCCTGTATCAGCTGGCGGCGGAACTCGACGTGCACGTCGTCGATGTAGATGCCCGAGCCGACGATCCAGCCCCAAGGCTTGAACAGTTCGACGTAGGAGACCTTTTCCACCGGCGCGTCGGAACCCGGCTTGGGCCAGCGGTAGCGCACCAGGCCAGAACCGTCGCGTACGGCCACGGCAACCATCTCGTCGAACAAGGCCTTGCCATCCGGGTCGAGGGTGCCCGCCATGCGCTTGTCCTGAAGCTTGGCATTGGGGTGCATGACCATGCGGGTGTCGAGGTCTTCGATCCAGAAGTAGTCCTCGCGGTCGTAGCGCAGGTCGCGTATGACCGCGCTGGCCTGTTGTTGCGCCTGCTCACGGCTGAGACCGTGGTCTTCCAGGTCTTGGAAATGGCGCAGGACGCCGCTGGCGGTCTCGACCACGTGGCGGGTTTTCAGCGCCTTGGCGGCATAGAGGTCGTCATAGCTCTGCTTGAGCATCAGGCCGGCGAGAATCAGCAGCATCAGGATGGACATCAGCAGGATCAACCACAGCCGGCGGCTGATGGGAATATTACGCAGGCCGAGCATGGGCAACTCCAGGAGGGGGCGAAAGAGGGAGCAGCCGGACGCAGGGCGCGTCCGGCCAGGGGCTCAGAGCGCGTAGTGGGCCAGCTCGCGGGCAATCAGCAGGCGCTGCACCTCGCTGGTGCCTTCGTAGATCTGGGTGATGCGTGCATCACGGTAGTAACGCTCCACCGGGTAGTCCTCCAGATAGCCGTAGCCGCCATGGATCTGCATCGCGCTGGAGCAGACGCGCTCGGCCATTTCCGAGGCGAACAGCTTGGCCTGCGAGGCTTCTGACAGGCACGATTTCCCGGCACTTTTCAGGCGTGCGGCATGCAACACCAACAGGCGGGTAGCGTTGAGCCGGGTGTGCATATCGGCGAGCAGGTTGGACACGCTCTGGTGTTCGATGATCGGCTTGCCGAACTGGATGCGTTCGCGGGCATACCCCAGCGCGGCCTCGAAGGCGGCGCGGGCGATGCCCAGGGCCTGGGCGGCGATGCCAATGCGACCGCCTTCCAGATTGGACAGGGCAATGGCCAGGCCTTTACCGCGTTCACCCAGCAGATGGTCCTCGGGAATGGTGCAGTTGTTCAGGGTCACCGCGCAGGTATCGGACGCCTTGATCCCCATCTTGTGTTCGCTGCGATCGACCACGAATCCGGGGTTGTCGGTCGGCACCAGGAAGGCCGACAGACCCTTCTTGCCCAGCTCCGGATCGGTCACGGCGAAGACGATGGCCAGCTTGGCGCGCCTGCCATTACTGACGAACTGCTTGGCTCCGTTGAGCACCCACTGGCCGTCGCGCAACTCGGCGCGGGTACGCAGGTTGTGGGCTTCGGTACCGGCCTGTGGTTCGGTCAGGCAGAAACAGCCGATGGCCTGACCGCTGGCCAGAAGCGGCAACCAGCGGTCTTGCTGGGACGGGCTGCCATATTTCAGCAAGGGGCCACAGCCCACTGAATTGTGGATGCTCATCAAGGCGCCGAGCGCACCGTCGCCGGCCGAGATTTCTTCCACGGCCAGGGCGTAGGCGACGTAGTCGGTGTAACTGCCGCCCCATGTGTCCGGCACCACCATGCCCAGCAGGCCCAGTTCACCCATCTGCGCCACGACGGCGTCATCGATCCAGCCGGCTTTTTCCCAAGCCTGGGCATGCGGGCCGACTTCACTGTGGGCGAAGTCACGTGCCATGTCGCGGATCATGCGTTGTTCTTCGGTCAATTCGATATCGTGCATTGCGAGTCTCCTGCCGATCAGGCGGTGCGAAGGGGAGTGCCAGAGGCTGGGCGAAATTCTCTGAAGAAAGCCTGCACCCGCGCCGGTACCAGTTCCGCCAGGGTTGGCGGGTTCCAGCGTGGGGTCTTGTCCTTGTCGATGATCAGGGCGCGGACGCCCTCCATCAGGTCTCCCTTGTCGAACCACTGGTAGTCCAGGTGCAACTCCAGGGCAAAACAGTCGGCCAGGCTCAGGTATCGACCGCGACGCAACAGCTCCAGTGTGGTGGCCATTGCCAGCGGGGAGCGGCTGTCGAGCAGCGCGACCGTCTGTTCGGCCCAGTCGCGCAGCTCGGGACGCTGCTCGCGCTGCAGCGCGTTGCGAATCGCCGGCACATCAGGCAACGAGAAATACTCATCGATCACTTGGCGATAAGCCTTGAGTTCCGATCCGGCAATTCGCTCGGTGGCCAGGCCGGCGAGCAGGTCTTGCAAGTCTTCCTCGGGCGCACCGGTCCAGTTCAAGTGATCCAGGGCGGCATCCAGTTCGGCCAACCGCTCGCTGGGCAGACAGTAGTCGGCGAGGTTGGCATAAAGCGCATCGGCGGCACGGACCTGGCAGCCTGTGACCCCCAGATAGAGACCCAGCTCACCCGGAAGGCGCGGCAGAAAATAACTGCCGCCGACATCGGGAAAAAAGCCGATGCCGACTTCCGGCATGCCCATCCGCGTGCGCTCTGTGATCACCCTCAGCGAAGCAGCCTGTGCCAGCCCCATGCCGCCGCCGAGGACGAAACCATCCAGCAGCGCCAGCACCGGTTTGGAGTAGCCATGCAGGTACTCGTCAAGGGAGTACTCTTCTTCGAGGAACAGCTCGTGCAGGTTGTCCCCGGCCTTGTGACTGTCGTACAGCATGCGGATGTCGCCGCCGGCGCAGAAGGCTTTCTCCCCGGCGCCGCGAAGGGTCACGGCGACAATCTCCGGGTCCTGTTCCCACACCCACAGGTGCCGGCACAGCAGTGTCACCATGGGCAGGTCCAGGGTGTTCAACGCACCGGGTCGATTCAACGTCAGGTGGCCGATGCGGTTACGCACACTGGCCAGCACCGGGGCTTGCTGCTCGCTCATGCTTACGCTTCCCCACGGAACAGTTTGATGATCGCGGAGAAGTCCAGACCGCCATTACCTTGCAGGCTGAAAGTCTGGTAGAGCTGCTGGGCGGCGGCACCGAGCACCACTGGCTGACGCGCATGTTTGGCGGCTTCGGTGGCGAGACCGAGGTCCTTGAGCATCAGGTCGGTGCCGAAGCCGCCAGTGTATCCACGCGAGGCCGGGGCATTTTCCAGCACGCCCGGGAACGGATTGTTGATCTCCGAACTCCAGCAGCGACCTGTGGAGGTGCCGATGACACCGGCCAGCACCTTGGCGTCCATGCCCAGGGCCACCCCCAGGGCCATGGACTCGGCGACGCCGACCATGGAGATGCCGAGCAGCATGTTGTTGGCGATCTTGGCCACCTGGCCGTTGCCTGCGCCGCCGCAGTGCACGATGTTGCGCCCCATGGCCGAGAGGACCGGCAGGGCCTGGTCGTACACACTGACCGGGCCGCCGACCATAAAGGTCAGGGTGCCAGCCGTGGCGCCGCCGGTGCCGCCGGAGACCGGTGCGTCGAGCATCGGGTTGCCTTGGGCCAGGGCGAATTTTGCGACTTCGCGGGCACTGATCGGGTCGATGGTCGAACTGTCGATCAACAGCACGCCTTGGCCGATGTTGGCCAGCAAGCCGTCCTTGCCGCGATAGACCTGCTTCACGTGGTCGGCGGTTGGCAGCATGGTGACGATCACCTCGACCCCGGCCTTGGCCACGGCGGCGGGCGAGTCAGCGGCGCTGGCGCCGGCCTCGACCAGGGCGGCGACCGCCTGCGGGAAAGGATCGAAGACGGTCAGGCTGTGGCCAGCCTTGAGCAGGTTGCGCGCCATTGGGCCGCCCATGTTGCCCAGGCCGAGAAATCCGATATGCATGTTGACTACCTTTTGCGAGAGGGGAGGCGCTGTTGCGCGTCGACCCGTTATGTCTGCGAATGCACCGTTCAAGTCCCGGCCGGCCGACGCTGGGCGCCGGCCGGCAGAGATCATTTCAGGGTGATGGTGGTGTTCACCGAGCCGCCGGTGTCATCCTCGTCGAACCAGCGCTGGGTGACCGTTTTGGTCTGGGTGTAGAAGGTCACCACTTGCTTGCCGTAAGGGCCCAGATCGCCGAGCTTGGAGGCGCGCGAACCGGAGAAGGAGAACAGCGGAACCGGTACCGGGATCGGCACGTTGATCCCGACCTGGCCGACGTCGATTTCTTCCTGGAAGTGACGGGCCGCAGCGCCGGAGCGGGTGAACAGCGCGGTGCCGTTGCCATTCGGGTTGGCGTTGATGATCTCGATGGCCTCGCTCAGGCTGTCGGCATGCATGACGCACAGCACCGGGCCGAAGATCTCTTCGCGGTACACGGACATTTTTGCGGTGACATTGGAGAAGATTGTCGGGCCGACGAAGTTGCCGTCCTGGTAGCCCGGCACGCTTGGGTTGCGGCCATCCAGTACCAGCGTGGCGCCTTCTTCGATGCCGCTGGCGATCAGGCTGTTGACGCGATCCAGCGCCGCGCAGGAGATCACCGGGCCGATGTCGGTGCCCGGTTCGGTGCCGCCATTGATCTTGAGGGTTTTGGTCCGCTCGATCAGGTCCGGCAGCCAGGTCTGCGCTTCACCCACCAGGATCACCACCGGCAGGGCCATGCAGCGTTGGCCGGCAGCGCCGAACGAGGCGCCCAGCAGGTTATTCAATGTCTGCTGCTTGTTGGCATCAGGCAGGACGATGGCGTGGTTCTTCGCGCCCATCATGCACTGGGCGCGTTTGCCGTTCTGGGTGGCGCGGTTGTAGACATGGGTGCCGACTTTGGTCGAACCGACGAAGGACACGGCTTTGATGTCCGGGTGATCACAAATCAGGTTCACCGCGTCGACGCCGCCGTGGATGACGTTAAGCACGCCCTTGGGTACACCGGCTTCCAGCGCCAGTTCGACCAGGCGCATGGTCACCAGCGGATCTTGCTCGGACGGCTTGAGGATGAAGGTGTTGCCGGTGGCGATGGCCATCGGGAACATCCACAACGGGATCATCGCCGGGAAGTTGAACGGGGTGATGCCGGCGCACACGCCCAGTGGCTGCATCAAGGTATAGGTGTCGACACCATTGGCGACGTTGTTGGCCAACTCACCCATCTGCAGGTTGCCGATGGAAGCGGCGTGCTCGACCACTTCCAGGCCGCGGAACACATCACCTTCGGCATCCGGCAGGGTCTTGCCCTGTTCAGCTGTGAGCAGGGCGGCCAGTTCCTTGATGTTCTCGCGGATCAGCTGCTGGTACTTGAAGAAGATCCGGGAGCGGGCGCCAATCGGCGTCTTGCGCCAGGTCTTGAAGGCTTCCTTGGCGCTGGCCACGGCGGCGTCCATTTCCTCGGCGGTGGCGAAGGGCACGCGAGCCAGAACTTCCTGAGTGGCCGGGTTGACCACGTCGCGCCACTGGGTGCTGCGTGATTCGACGAACTCGCCGTTGATGAGAAGCTTGACGCTAGGAATGCTGGAGGAGGTCATTTTCGGGTCCTGTCTACTTTCTTTGAGTCGAGAGAGGCCCCTCGGCCTGTTTGGCCGAGCGGTCGCGTGTGAATTCAGAATGGCCGGCGAACCGGCCGGGGTTCAGCCCTTGAGCTGAGGGAAGTCTTCTTCGAAGTGCTCTTGCGGGCCGCGTGTATCACTTTGTCGGCGCAACACTTCCATCTGTCGCAGTTCCACCCGGCGGATCTTTCCGGAGATGGTCTTGGGCAGTTCGCTGACGAACTCGATACGGCGCACTCGCTTGTAAGGCGCCAGGTGCTCGCGGGCGAAGGCGAGGATATGGCCGGCCAGTTCGGCGCTTCCGGGTTCGTCGTGAGCCAGGATCAAAAACGCCTTGGGCACGGCCAGGCGCAGCGGGTCCGGGCTTGGCACCACGGCCACTTCCATCACCGCCGGGTGTTCGATCAGCGCGCTTTCCAGCTCGAAGGGACTGATGCGGTAGTCGGAGGCCTTGAACACATCGTCGGCGCGGCCGACAAAGGTGACGTAGCCATCCTCGTCGATCTGCGCGGTATCGCCGGTGCGGTAGAAACCGTCGCGCATCACTTCGGCGGTTTTTTCCGGGCTGTCCTCGTAGCACAGCATCAGGCCAAGCGGACGCACGTCCAGTGGCAGGGCCACTTCACCCTCGTTGCCCGGCACTCCGTCGGGGTCAAGCATGGTCACTTGGTAGCCCGGCAGCGGACGGCCCATGGAGCCGGGTTTGAGCAGTTGGCCGGGTGTGTTGCCGACCAGCGCGGTGGTTTCCGACTGGCCAAAACCATCACGCAACGGCAAGTCCCAGGCATGCAGGATCTGCTCGATGATCTCCGGGTTCAGCGGTTCACCGGCGCCTACCAGTTCGCGCAGGTTCAAGCGCTCTTTGTAACTGGCGAGGTCCTCCTGGATCAGCATCCGCCACACGGTGGGCGGGGCGCACAGGCTGGTGACGCCGTAGCGCTCCAGTGCGCCGAGCAGGGCCGGGGCGCTGAAGCGCGCGACGTTGTGGATGAAGATGCAGGCGCCGGCGTTCCACGGTGCAAAGAGGCAGCTCCACGCATGCTTGGCCCAGCCCGGTGACGAGATGTTCAAGTGCAGGTCGCCCGGCTGCAGGCCGATCCAGTACATGGTCGACAGGTGGCCGACCGGGTAGCTCTGGTGACTGTGCAGCACCATCTTCGGTTTGGAGGTGGTGCCGGAGGTGAAGTACAGCAGCATCGGGTCAGTGGCATAGGTGCGACCCTCGGCTTCGAACTGCTCGGAGTATTCGCTGGCGGCGCTGTGCGGGGTCCAGTCGGCGGGGCCCGGACCGACGCAGATGCGGCTGCAGCCTTCACCCAGGCCGACGAACTTGTCGACATGGGCGCCGCCGACCACGAGGTGGCGAACCTGGCCGCGCTCGATGCGGTCGCTCAGGTCATCCGGGGTCAACAGGGCGGTAGCGGGAATGACCACGGCGCCGATCTTGAAGGCGGCCAGCATGGTTTCCCACAGGGCGACGTCGTTGCCGAGCATCAACAGGATGCGTTCGCCACGGCGCACGCCAAGGGCGCGCAAATGGTTGGCGACCTGATTGGAGCGCAAGGCCAGTTGCTCGAAGCTGTAGCGCTGTTCGCTGCCGTCTTCTTCAACGATCCACAGGGCGTTGGCCTGGTTGCCTTCGGCCATCGCATCGAAGTAATCCAGCGCCCAGTTGAACTCGTTCAGCTGCGGCCAGCGGAAGTCCCGCGTGGCAGTGGCGTAATCGGTACGGTGGGCCAGCAGGAAGTCTCGAGCGGCGAGGAAGGGTTGGCAGTTGCTGTTCATTAAAGTCTCCATCGATCGCGGGGGCGATCGGCGCGGTATCGGGTACGGGAGGTTCAGGCGGCGAGGGTGGCTTCGCTGCGGGGAGCAACGCGTACGGGGCGCGTGCAGGTACCAGAGAGCGGGGAGACGGCGGCAAGCAGGGATGTTTTCACGGTGTATGCCCTTGTTTGTTTTTGTTGGGTCTGGCCCGGTTCATGACCAAGCGCTTGAGCCCAGTATATGCATGCAAAAATCAATAAAAAATGCTCATAAAAACCGGTGCGTTGTGCAAAAAAATCATAGGTGTGAAGGGATGGATGGGTGCCACTCGCACCGTCAGGGGATACGAGCGGCCCCGGCTTTACAGGGGATTTACCAGAGCGGCAGGGTGTAGCTAACGATCAAGCGGTTTTCATCAAGGTCGCTGCCGAAGTTGGTCGAGCGCACCGTCGCGTTGCGCCACTTCAACCCGACATTTTTCAGCGGTCCGCTCTGCACGACATAGCCAATGTCGGTGTCGCGTTCCCATTCCTTGCCTTCCGGGCGGTTGGCGCCCAGATCGATGTTGTCGCCGGTGAGGTAGCGCGTCATGAAGGTCAGGCCCGGTACGCCGATGGCGGCAAAGTTGTAGTCGTAGCGCGCCTGCCAGGACTTTTCGTCCTTGCTGGCGAAGTCGCCGATCTGCACGAAGTTCACCAGGAAGGCGTCGGTGCCGTTGACGTAGGCGTAGCCGGTGTCGCCGCTCATGCTTTGATAACCCAGCCCGAACGCATGCCCGCCGAGGTTGTAGGTGAACATCGCGCCGATGGCGTTGTTATCGACATTGCTGCCGCCATCGTCCGTGGACCGGGCATAACGCAGGTCGGTCTTCAACGACTGGCCCGTGGTCACCGGCAATACGTAGGTCAGGTTGACCAGGTGCTGGCTGTAGAAATTGTCGAGGTGACCGTAGCTGTAGCCGGTGGCGAGGTTGCTGGTCCATTTGTAGTTGAGGCTGGCGAAATCAAAGCTGTCGCTACCGAGATGACGCGTCGTAATGCCCTTGGCGCCGGTGCGGGTGATGCCCATGTCCTCGTAATCCGAGGAGTCGCGCTGATTGACCTGGGTCAGGCGCCCGGCGTCCATGGTCAGGCCTTCAAGTTCCAGCGACGTCAACTGACCGCCCTTGAAGGTTTGTGGCAACAGCCGTGAATCGTTGGCCAGCACGGTCGGCAGTTTCGGCAGCAGCGTGCCGAGTTTCAGCGTGCTTTTTGAGGCGCGCAGTTTGGCGGTCAGGCCCAGTTCGCCGTACTCGTCCTGCGCACCTTTGCTCGTGTCGCGATGGCGTTTGAGCAAGCCGGAACCTGCGCGATCAGGGCTGGAGTCGAGCTTGACGCCGACCAGTCCGATGGCATCGAAACCGACGCCGATCAAACCGTCGGTGAAGCCCGATTCATAGCGCAGCAGGAAACCCTGGGCCCATTCCTCTTGTTTCGATTGAGGGGCGTTGGCCTGGCGATAATCCCGGTTGAAGTAGAAGTTGCGCAGTTCCAGGCTGGCCTTGCTGTCTGCGAGGAAGTCCGCATGGGCTTGGGTGGCCAGGCTGGTGCCTGCCAGGAACAGGGTGAAAAGGCTGGGTTTCATGGCGTGTCTCTTGTTGTTATGGGTCAGTGTTTTTACGAGCAAGCCGATCCCGCACTGACCGGGGCCAGTGGAGGGAAGGCTTGTTGAGCGTGCCCAGCGCGGGGCGGCGCTGGGCGAGAGTAAAAAAGCGCGGTGCTAAGGGGCGAACTCGCGCTCGGGGCACAGACCCCGTAAAGCTGGAGCGTTAGTGACTGCTGGCCATGGCAGCGCCCAGGCCTGTCTGGGCACGGACGAACTGATCGGCATAAGCCGCGCGCTCTCGGTTGGCGCGCTCGCTGCGGTCCAGCTTGGACGCGACCACGATGACCAGGAAGGCCAGCGGCATGGAGAACAGCGCCGGCTGGTCGTACGGGAAAATCGCGTGGGCATGGCCCAATACGCCGACCCACACCGACGGCGAGCCGACGACCAGGCCCAGCGCGCTGATCAGTCCCGTCAGGCCGCCGTAAACGGCGCCTCGGGTGGTCAGGCCATCCCAATACATGGCCATGATCAGCACCGGGAAATTTGCAGAGGCCGCAATGCCGAACGTCAGGCCGACCAGGAACGCGATGTTCTGGCCCTCGAACAGAATGCCGAGGGAAATCGCGACAATGCCCAGGCAGACAGTGGCGATGCGCGACACACGCATTTCCTGCTTCTCGTCGGCCTTGCCCTTTTTCAGCACCGAAGCATAAAGGTCGTGAGAGATGGCCGAGGCGCCGGCCAGGGCCAGCCCGGACACCACGGCAAGGATGGTGGCGAAGGCCACGGCGGAGAGGAAGCCGAGAAACAGGTTGCCGCCCACCGCTTTAGCCAAGTGCATCGCCACCATGTTTCCGCCGCCGATCATGGCGCCGCCGACCTTGCCGTCGACATAGTACTGAGGGTCTGTGCCGACGATGACGATGGCGGTGTAGCCCAGAATGCAAACTACGAGGAAGAAAAATCCGATAAACACCGTGGCGAACAGCACCGATTTACGCGCCTCCTTGGCATTGGGCACGGTGAAGAAGCGCATCAGGATGTGTGGCAGTCCGGCGATGCCGAAGACCAGTCCGAGGGACAGCGATACCGCGTTGATCGGGTCGGCGAGCAAGGTGCCCGGGCCCATGATCTGCACGCCGCTGGCGTGTACCGCCACCGCTTGGGCAGCCAGTGTCTCGAAGCTGAAGCCGAAGCGACTCAATGCCATCAGCATCAGGGTGGTGCCGCCGCCCAGCAGCAGAACTGCCTTGGTGATCTGCACCCAGGTGGTGGCGAGCATGCCGCCGAAGATCACGTAGACCAGCATCAGCAGACCGACCACCACCACCGCCGTGCGGTAGTCGAGGCCGAACAGCAACTTGATCAACTGGCCGGCACCGACCATCTGCACCACCAGGTAACAACACACTACTGTCAGCGAGCCGAGGGCGGCGAAGCTGCGCACGCGGGTTTGATCCAGGCGCAAGGAGACGATGTCGGCGAAGGTGTAGCGGCCCAAGTTGCGCAGGCGCTCAGCCATCAGGAAGGTGACGATGGGCCAGCCGACGAAGAAGCCGATGATGTAGATGAATCCGTCATAGCCCTTGGTGAACACCAGGCTGGAAAGGCCGAGCAACGTGGCCGCCGACATGTAGTCACCGGCGATTGCCAGGCCATTCTGAAAACCGGTGATACCGCCACCGGCGCTGTAGAAGTCGGCAGCGGAACGCGTGCGGCGAGACGCCCACCAAGTGATCAGCAACGTGGCAAGGACGAAGACGAAGAACATGCCGATGGCATGCACGTTGAGCGGTTGCTTCTCTGCGATGAGGGTGTCGGCGTTGGCCAGCAGAGGGCAAAGGGCGAGCAGGGCGGTCAGGCGTTTCATGCGCGAGTCTCCTGGAGGATCTGCGCGCTGAGCGCGTCGAAGCGGGTGTTGGCGGTGTACACGTACCAGGCGGTCAGCAGCCAGGACAGCAGGATTATCGTCGCGCCGATCGGCATGCCGAGGCTCAGATGGCTGCCGTCGTACAGCGGCAGACGCAACCAGGCAGGGGCGAAGGCCACGACCATGATGTAGCTGTAATAGACGGTCAGGACCGCGCCGCTCAGTGACCAGGCCAACAGTGCGCGCTGGCGAGTGAGGCGCTGGAACTTGGGATTGGCCCTGACCTGGTCGCAAGTCAGGGCATGGTTCGGATGGTCGGTCGTCATGGTGAGGCTCCGCATTTAATTGTTTTTGTTTGTCGGCCTTTTTAGGGGCGTACGGGTACCCGGGCGACGCTCCGAAAAGGGACGCCACCTGAATGCTGGTGCTGGAGTCATTGCCGCCCGGTTGATCCTGCGCAGGCGGGAAAAAAGTGGATGGCCCATGGGTGGTGCCGGAGGTCTGCGTGCTGTCGCGCGGACCCTCGGCGTGCCTTGATTTTGCTGACGTGCAGCCGCGTATCTACGGCATGCAAGCCGGTGTTAAACCGTGCACTTATCCCGTCAGCCCTGATTATTTTGGAGGGCTTTTCTGGCTTGAAAACGATGCTGGTCAAGCTGGGTTGAATGCGAGTATATGTTGGCAAATTTCCAATATGTATGGGCAGAAAAGCCTGATGAATATGCAAAAACGCACAACGCAAACTCATTTGAATTGGGACGACATGCGCTTCTTTCTCGAAGTCGCCCGTGCCCGCACCGCCAGCGGTGCCGCCCGCCGCCTGGGAGTGGACTACACCACGGTGTCGCGACGCATCCGCGCCCTCGAACACAGTCTGGGTGCCTTGTTGTTCGAGAAATCCCGGACCTCGGGTTTCGTCCTGACGGTGGATGGGCAGCGTCTGGTCGGCCATGCCGAGTCTCTGGAAAGCACGTTGCTGGCAGCCTGCGAGCAGGTTTCCGGAACCACCGGAGGGCTCGCCGGGCATCTGCGCATCGGCTGTACCGAAGCCTTCGGTTCCTGCTTCGTCACTGCGCAAATGAGCCACTTCATCACTCACTACCCGCATATCTCGGTGGACATCCTGCCGGTCCCGCACTTCGTCAACCTGTCGCGGCGCGAAGCGGACATCGCCATCACTCTGGAGCGACCCGAGCGCGGTCCATACGTGTGCTCGCGGCTGTGTGACTACCGCCTGCGTTTGTATGCGACACCGCAATACCTGGCCGATCATCCGCCGATTGCCAGTCGTGAGGATTTGGCCGGTCACCCGTTCGTGACCTATGTCGAGGACCTGGCCTTCAGCTTCAAACTGCTCTACCTGAACGACCTGCTGCCTGGCGCGCACAGCCGCTTGCGCAGCACCAGTGTCGTTTCCCAGTACCACGCAGCGCTGGAAGGACGTGCGCTGGCCATCCTGCCCTGTTTCCTCGCCGGCCCCGACCCGCGCCTGTGCGAAGTGCTGCCGGATCAGGTGGAGGTCACTCGCCAGTTCTGGATGTACTACAGCGAGGACCTGCGCAAGCTCAAGCGGATCACCTTGGTGGCCGACTACCTGCGCGCGTGTGCGGAGCTCAACCAACCGCTGCTGATGGGCGAGTCGAAGGTGATGGCTTACCTGTCGACACCCTGAGCTTGCGCTCTGTTCCGGCCCGGAAACGCATTAACCCGACCCTAAAAAAAATAAAAACAGGTGTCTTCATGCTTCTCGATCATGCGTTGTTAATCGATGTCAGTGGCAAGCCGATACGCCAGCACCACAAAAATTTTTCAACCGAATGGGATGAGATTCGCGACTGGTCGGATCGGGTTTATATGCCCTATCGCGTGACCCCCACAGGGCGCGTCAACAAGCCCCGCGCGACCATGCATTCATCCAGGATTGGCGAGTTGACGCTGACGCGTTTTGCCTATGGCGTGGCGGTGAGCGTCGATGAGTTTTCACCGCAAGCCGGCAATGCATTACTGCTCACGACCCTGCGCGGCAATGCCCGGCACTGGGGGCAACGTTCGGTCACTGAAGACACGGCAGTGGGTCAATCCTTCATTGCCGATTGCAGTCGTGTCGACTACCGGATCGACCTCGACGCGGATCACCTGCAGTTGAATCTGACCATTCCTCATGGGGTTCTGGAACAGATGGCACAGCAGTGGTTCGGGTTCGTGCCTGACGATCAGTTCTGGCGACACAAGTGCGTCATCGGCGGCGTGGGTTCGAGCTGGCTGAGCTTGCTGGAGTACACGGTCCGTTGTGTTGCCGAGGCTCCCGAACAGATGGCTGAAGGGCGGATGGGGGCGCACCTGGAGCACAATCTTTGCGTTCATTTGCTGCAAGAGTGGGCCCGTCGCGCGGCGCAAGCAGGGCTGGATTTCAGTAGCCCGATGAACCGCATCGCACCCCGTTATGTCAGGGCTGCCGAAGAGTTCATGAGTGCCAATGCCGCGAGCCTGCCGACGATGGCAGAGGTGGCCAGCGCGGTCGGGACCAGTGTGCGGGCATTGAGTGGGGCCTTCTCACGCTTTCGCGGAATGACGCCCGGCGCCTTTTTGCGCGAACAGCGGCTGCTGGGGGCGCAGCGCGATTTATTGGCGACGGATCCGGATTCCGGCACCACCGTTTCGGTCATCGCCTTTCGCTGGGGTTATCTGAACCTGGGTGAATTTGCGGGGAGCTATCGCAAGCGTTTCAGCGAGTTGCCCTCGCAAACCTTGCGGCGCCGACTGCGCTAGTGATTTGACGCGTGACAAGGGCACCGAGAGTGGCGTGTGATCCGCGCTCGGTGCCCAGGATTCCAGCTATTTGCTGCGGGTCAGAACACCCACAACAGACGCAGGTTAACCCGCTGGTTTTCCTTGAAACCGTTGTCGACCGAGACGTCCTGGCCGTAATTGACCAAGGCCTGGAAGGTAGGGGTTAGCCAGTACGATCCCCCGACACGGTACTTGCTGGTGTTGGGTTCATCGTGCTGACCCTGACCGTCCAGGCGCGTTTCTCCGCCCCACAGTTGCGACGCACCGACGTGCACCGACAGCTTGGGTGTCACGGCGTACCTCAGGTAAGTCTGGGCTTGCCATTGCGGCTTTTGACGCAATGTCAGGCCTTGACTGGTGTAGTCGTCATTTTTGCCATAAACGGTCACATCGGCGGTGAGGTCCAGGGACAGCTTCTCAGTGAGGCCAGTCACATAGCCCGTCTGCACGATCATCCTCCAACGGTTTTCCCCCAGGTTGAGCGGATCGTTACGGTCATAGTTGCCGGTCGGCGCGATGAGGTAGGGCGCAATGCCCCAGTAACGGTTCTTCGCCGGATCATTCACCAGCCACAAGGTGGAGGCCAGAATCAGATCACCCACGCCATTGGCTTGTCCCAACGCGTCGTTATCGCGCGTTCCTTCCAGTCGACCGAACGGCAACAGGAACTGCGTATTGATGGTGTAGTCGCCCAATTGCTGGTAATTCGCGACGCGCACGATGCCGACATCCGAGTCGAGCCCCGCCTTGACTGCAACTTTGTGACCATCACTGTAAAGCTCGCGCCGCTGCGCATGTTGCAGGTAAAGCAAGCCGATGTTGCTGCCGGCGGGCAGCGCAGCAGCGTATTCGCCGGCGTCGACATCGATGGCCTGGGCATTGCCCGCCAGAGTGGCGAGGACGAGGCCGGCACCGATTGTTGACGTGTCAAACCCGCAGGCCATGAATCGAGCGCGCGCAGGGGTACGTGTGGAGATCTCCATGGGTCACCTGTTTTGTTCTTGTTGTTTTCAGAGAGGGGACGGTGTTCTTGCACCATCGCCTGGAGCCCGGGCGGGCTCTCATGCGACTTGAATCGGGTCAGCTACTGGCGGTGGCTCAGATAGCGATAGGCGCACGTTTCGAAATCCAGATAAGCGCTGGACGAAACAGGGTCTGCGAAGGGCAATATCTGGGTGGCCCAAAAACCACCGATGCCGTTTTTGCGGTCGATCCAATAGTAAAGATTGGCCAGGCCAGCCCACGCCAAAGAGCCGGCAGGGCGACCGGTGGGGGCGTCGTGTTCGTTGACCATGAAGCTCAACGCCCAAGACTTGGGCATGCCCGGGAAAAACTCCGCGGTGTTGGAGATGCTCGGAATTACGCCGGGAAGGGCTTTGATTTTCAGGTTTTCAAGGCCGTTTTTTTCAGCGTAACGAACCGTCTCAGGCTTCAGGATCCGCCCGTGATCACCCTGTCCGTCGTTAAGCCAGGCGCGGATAAACAGGCAGTAATCCTTCACTGTCGAAAACAGGCCATGGCCGCCCATGTGCACTTCGGGTTCCTGCGGGAGGATGGAGCCTTCGATTGCCGTCAGCGATCCATTCTCTTCACGCTGGTGCATGCCGGCCCGTCGCTCGAGCATCGACGGGGTCAGGGTAAAGCCGGTATCGGTCATGCCCAGAGGCTCGAAAATCCGCTGGCGCATGACTTCACCCAGGCGCTTGCCGGTGATGGCCTCCACCACAAGACCGGCCCAATCCATGTTGGAGCCGTATTCCCACTGTTCGCCAGGCTCAAACAGCAACGGTGTTTTCAGCGCCGCCAGCGACCCGCTGATGATGCTGGGCTGGCCATGTTCCTGGACCAGTCTGTTGTAGTTTTCGTTGAAGAATTCATAACCAAGGCCTGCCGTGTGAAGCAGCAGCATTCGGGTGGTGATGTGTTTTTTGGGGGCGCGAAGCCGTGGCGTGCCGTCGGCATCAAACCCGTCGAGCACCTGCAGTTCGCCGATCATCGGCACATAGTCTTTGGCAGGCGCGTCGAGATCGAGTCGGCCTTCTTCGACCAACTGAAGCACTGCCGTGGCGGTTATCGCTTTGGTCGTGGAGAACATGGCGAACACGGTGTCGGTCGTCATGGCGCCTGGTTGACCGGACATGCGTAGCCCTGAGGCTCCCTCGTAGAGCAAACCGGCGCGCCCGGTGATTGCGGCGACTACGCCTGGGACGCGGTGCTGTCCAGCCGTGACGAGTTCGAGCAAGTGGTTGGTTGATGATGTGAAACCCGGATTCATTATTTTTATTCTCCTGAAACCCGATCCATAGTCCGCTCGGCTAGAGCCTATGGCGGGGCAGTGGTAGGACTGACTGGGCCGACGACCAGGGATGAGCGTCGGGCCAAGGGGAGAGTAAGAAAATAAAATCCGCGGGTTTGTCGGCTGTCGGCAGAGGGTGTCGGCGACAGGCACTTATTTAAGTGCCGTGCAGCTCAGACGGTTTCGAGCGTTGCAAGATTCAAAAGGGTGAAGTACCCAAGCGCCGGCCTCCAGCCTGCGGTGTCGATATGAATCACGTTGCCCAATCTGATGGGCTGCTGCAGCGGTGTGTGCCCCACGATTAGCGCACGCAGGCCTTCAACACCATGGCTCTCCAGCAGATCGATACGGCTTCGCGACCACATGATGCGGTTCTGCACCTGCCTCAGGCGCTGTTCGGATTCAGGGAATTGCAGTTCCTTGCGCAGCTGTTCCCATGAAGGGAAAGGGCAGTCGGCGTGCACGATGCCGATCAGGCCTTGTGCTGTTTCGACCTCGATGGCGATCGGTAGCCCGGAAAATTTCGCGGCGAACTGTTGGCGCTCCGACAGCGACAGCTTCGTAAACCATAAGCCGCCGTTGAAGATCCAGCTGTCGACGTCGCACGTATCGAAATGAACCACGTAGTCGTCATGGTTTCCACACACGGGGTGGAACCATGGCTTGTCCAGCCAATCGAGTGCATCCGGGCACTCGGGGCCGCGGTCGATCAGATCGCCCACGCTGAACAAGCGGTCGACCATCGGGTTGAATCGGGCCGCCTCCAGCGCTACCTGCAACCGGGTGAAATGGCCGTGAATGTCGCCGACGGCGATGTCTCGGCCGGCGGTGTTGGCGGCGAAGCGCTTTACGCGCGGCACCTCTGGCAATTCGCGCATGGAATACCTCGAGCGCCGTTTACCGGCGCGATGGTAGTCCATTGAGTTTAGGCCGCGTCGGCGCGAATCGCGGTAGAGCGCATCGGTGATTCGCGGGAGCGGTCACCGGACGGTGGGTGCCGCTCCTCGACGAACAGACGCTGTCAGAGCGAAAAGCCGCTGGATTGTCCGGCACCGTTGTCCTGCACTGCCGCAATAAGGTGCAGTGGAACGTGCGGGTGTTCATTGATCGACGGGATTTCAACGCTGCCCACGATGGAAAGTGGTCGCTCACTCAGTCGGATCGACTCTTGTGCCTTTGCCAGAGCCATTCTCGCGTGGTTCGCTGCGATTTCATTGAGAGTTGACACGTTACATCTCCGGTGACTGACCAAGCGTATCGCTGGCGTCCTTAAGCATAGATTGGGTTTTACCGCCGCGTCAGAAAGACGTCGTTGCGGGGCTGGCATGACCGCCATTGCAATCCCTGAGCCAGACAGGAGGGTGCGCAAGGCGTCAGATTTTTGTTGCCGACGAGTGGTATCGCCAACAACCGCCGCCCTGAACTTGACCGCGTGCCTTGAGCCAACTAGACCTTATAACCAAGTCTCGCACAGGCAGTGGGCGGCCGTTCCCAGTCGCTTCATGCAGGGAAAGTGGACAGGTCTGCTGTCCTGCATTCAGAAATCACTTCAACATTCCTGGCATGGCTTACGAGTGAATCTTGGTCCCTTCATTGGTTCTGGAGATCAGTCATGCCCACCGTCGAACCCGTCTCGAATCTTGCTCACCCGGATAAACCCCAACCTTTGCGCGACAGTGCGGCGCTCGCACTGTCCGGCGGGGGGTATCGGGCGATGTTGTTCCATACCGGCACTCTTTGGCGGCTGGGGCAACTGGGTTTTTTTCAGGATAAGCCGCTTGAGCGATTCGGCACCAATGGCAGCGAAAGTGTCGGCAAGCTCGAGCGCATATCGAGTGTTTCCGGCGGCTCGATCATCTCCGCGAAACTGGCGCTGGAGTTCAGCTCGCTGGAAAACCTGGGGCCAGTTGATTTCGACAGGGCTTTTACAGAGCTGGTGGTCGGTCCGATACGCCATCTGGCCGGAGTGACGCTTGCGGGGATGTCGGCCAAGGGCGTTTTTCAAGTCATCAAGGACATCGCGCTGCCTGGCGAGGTCAACGCGCATGTGGCCAAGGCGCTCGATGATGCGCTGTATAACGGTAAGAAATTGCAGGATTTACCCGACCGCGTGCGCTTTATCTTCAACGCCTCAAACCTGCAGTCGGGGGCGGTCTGGCGATTTTCAAAACCATACATGGGTGACTGGAAAGTGGGCAGGGTCATGAATCCTGCACTTTCGATCGCCCGGGCCGTCGGGGCGTCTGCGGCGTTTCCGCCGATACTCGCGCCAGCGACGCTGGAGTTCAGGGACAGCGATTTTGCGCCTGACGACGGTACGCAGTTTCTGCGGCATCCGCCCTACACCACATCGGTCGCCCTCGCTGACGGCGGCGTCTACGATAACCTCGGGTTGGAGACTTGCTACAAGTCCTTCAAGACACTGTTCGTCAGTAACGCCGGCAAGCCCTTTGCCGAGCAGCCCGATGTGTCCGTCAATTGGGTGTCCATCGGCAGTCGCTGCCTCGACGTGATGGACAACCAGGTGCTGAGCCTTAGAAAGCGTCTGCTTGTCCAGGCCTTCGAAGCCCGTGAGCGATACGGCGCCTTTTGGGATATCAAACAGGACATCGGCGTTCACGCACTGGCCGATTGCCTGCCTTGTCCGCTTGAGAGCACGCGCCAGCTGGCCCAGGTGCCGACTGATCTTGCGACCAAGGACATGGAAACCCAGAAACGCCTGATCAACTGGGGTTATGCGGTAGCCGATGCGGCCGTCCGGGCGCATTTCAATGGGCAACTGCCGCCGCCGATTGGATTTCCCTATCCCGAGAGCGCTTTGTGAGTCGCCATTTTCGGGCTGATATCGAAGGATTGCGCTAACGCAATAATCAGCCTCTGGCGTACGTGTTTCAAACGTCGGTCAGACAAGGAGATCTGGAGTGGACACGTCCGACTACTCTCCACCGGCCATGCGCAAATTGCGGGTGTATGCCTTCGATCCGCAAGCCTCGACTCAAATGGAAACGGTGCAGATCAACCACGCCACCATCGAATTGCCCTGGGAGCAACGATGGGAGCCCGACATCTTGCCGGGGCCGGTGAACGAGTACCTGGAAGTCATTGATGTCGACCCTACCAGCGGCCAGTTCTATAAACCGGTGGACTTGAATGATCCACATTTATTGGCCCAGGACGGCCTCGCGCCCTCCGAGGGTGATCCGCGTTTCCATCAGCAGATGGTTTTTGCCGTCGCGATGAAGACCATCAAATTATTTGAGCGGGCGCTGGGCCGCAAAGTCTTCTGGTCACCCAGAGCGGTCGAGGATGCCGTCACCAAGCGCACGACGTCTCACACTTATGTCCGAAGGTTACGCATCTATCCCCACGCGTTACGCGAAGCCAACGCCTATTACAGCCCGGCGAAAAAGGCGTTGTTGTTCGGTTACTTCAAGGCATCGATGACCAACGCCGGGGTGAACTTGCCGGGTGGCTGGATCTTTACCGCGCTGTCCCACGATATCGTCGCGCATGAAACGACCCATGCGATTCTCGATGGCTTGCACCGTCGTTACATCGAGTCGACCAACGTGGATAGCCTGGCGTTTCATGAAGCCTTTGCCGACATCGTGGCGCTGTTGATGCATTTCACCTTGCCCGAAGTGGTCTCCAGTCAACTGGCTGCACGTCGAGGCATCTTGAGCGAGCGTTCCTGGCTGAGCGGCCTGGCTCGGCAATTCGGCGAGGCGTCGGGGCGTTATGCGGCCTTGCGCGACGCCATCGACGAAAAAGGCCAGGACGGCTTGCCTGATCCGACACGTCTGGCGCAGTTGAGCGAGCCCCATGAGCGCGGCGCGATTCTGGTTGCCGCTGTTTTCGACGCCTTTATCACTATCTACGAGCAACGCACGGAGGATCTTTTTCGACTGGCCGGGCATGACAAGACGTCGACCGCCAACCTGTCGACGGAACTGATTGCACGCCTGACCCGCGAAGCCGTGAAGTCTGCCGATCATGTCCTGCGCTTGTGCATCCGCGCACTGGATTACCTGCCACCGGTGGATGTGCACTTTGGTGAATTTCTACGGGCCATCGTCACCGCCGATAACGACCTGGTGCCGGACGACCCGATGCACTATCGCCTGGCCGTCATTCAGGCTTTCAGACGGCGTGGCATTTTCCCGGACAAGTGTTTGTCGCTGGCACCGGACAGCTTGCTCTGGGAGTCGGTGAAAGGTGTTCAGTCAGAAGACCTTGCACTGACGGCCAATGACTTGCTCGACTTCCACGCCGCTGCAAAACCGAAACGCGGCTGGGCCGGTGGCGCGCTTGATCTGACGCCGCAATACGTACGGGAGAAGGCTTTTCTTCAGGCTGAGCACAATCGTCAGGTGGTGTGGAACTGGCTGATGGCAGAGTCGGCACATGATGCGCAATGGGAGAAGGTTCTGGGGATTTACTTCATGGCCCATCCCGGTGAATCAAGGAAGCAAGGGGCGTTGTTCATCGGCGCGGACGGGGTTCAACCGGCCGTGGAAGTGCACTCGGTCCGCACATGTCGCAGGGCGGGTCCGGACGGGCAGGACCTGCGGCAACTGGTGGTCGAAATTGCCCAGCGCCGTCGCGCCTACTTCGATGCCGAGGAGCAACTCAAAGAAGACTTGAAGCCGGTGCGAGAAAGAGGTCACCGCCCCTATGACTTCACCTTCCGCGGCGGGGCGACGCTGATTATCGACCTGCGCGACGGCACGCTGCGGTATGTCATCCGCAAGCGCATCGATGACGATGAGCGTCTGGACGCGCAGCGACGCTTCCTTCAGGCCGGCAGTGATGGCCTGGCCATGACCTACCGGCGTCCGCGCCCGGGCGATAACGCCTTCGCCATGACCCACCGTGGAGTCTGACGCCATGACGGATGCCAGCCAAAAAAACAGGGTGGCGATCCGCATGTACCGGGGAATTCTGGGTGACTGCTTTTTGCTGCGCTACACGGAAGCCGGGGTGACGCGCCATCTGTTGATCGACTGTGGTGTGCTGCAAGGGGAGAAGGACGGCAAGGAGCGAATGGCGCGCATTGTTGATGACGTTCATCAAACCACCGGTGGCGTGCTGGACCTGGTGGTGGTGACCCACGAGCACCATGATCACCTGTCTGGTTTTCTCTACGAACAAGCGCGTTTTTTGGGTGACGATTTTCACATCGGTGAGCTCTGGCTGGCCTGGACCGAGGACCTCAACGATCCGCAGGCGGTCGCGCTGCATGCCCGTTTCAACAAGGCCAAGGTGGCATTGGCCGGTGTCGTCGGCCTCTGCGACAGTGTCAGCGCATTGAATGGAGATGCGCGGATCAAAACCGTACAGGGGCTGTCAGCGTTTATCGAACCGCTGGCCGAGCCGGCCAGCAAGGACAAGCGCACGACAATCGAAAAGCTCAAGGACAAGGTGGGCTCGAAAGCGACCCGGTATCTGGAGCCTGGGGACGTGGTGCAACCGGCCGCGCTCCAGACGCTCAAGACGTACGTCATGGGACCTCCGCGCTCTGAAGAGCGCTTGCGCAAGAACCTGCCCAGCAGCGGCGCGGGGAAAGAGGTCTACATGACCAGCCTGGACGACGCGATGGCGCTGGAGGAGCGAACACTGCGGCTCAAAGGTGTGGTTGCGCTCGACGTCGATACGCCGTTCGCCCGCCCTTATCAGCGCACGACGCTGAACGCGCAAAAAGGTATAGACCCCCACCGCGCCATCGATGACAAAGCCGACAGCGTCGAGCAGCGCTATTTCAGCCACGAAAACCAATGGCGCTGTATTGAAGACGAATGGCTGGACGGCGCGGAGACCCTCGCCCTGAAGATGGATTCGGACACCAACAACACGAGTCTGGTCCTGGCGTTCGAACTGCCTGACGGGCAAATACTGCTGTTTCCCGGGGACGCCCAGGTGGGCAACTGGTTGTCCTGGGGAGACCAGACGTATCCCAAGGACAGCGAGCCAGGAGCACCGGCGCCATTGACCCGAGACGAGATTCTCGCCCGGGTCACGCTCTATAAGGTCGGTCACCATTGCAGCCACAACGCCACCGCGCGTGCGGCGGGACTGGAAAAAATGCACGATCCCCGGTTGGTGGCGATGATCCCGGTGGACGCGGATGTTGCCAAAGGCAAAGACTGGAAAATGCCCTATCCGGATCTGTTGAGTGCGTTGCAGGAACGTACCCGACAGCGGGTCGTTAGCGGCGATGGGACGCCCGCGAACGAAATCAAGGCTTTCAACGATTCACCCACAGACCCCGATCACCCGGTCAGCCTGAGTTATGGCACCGATGATTTGTGGGTGGAGGTGTCGATCCCGTATTGAGTCGGTTTCAGGGCGACTGCGCAAAATACACAGCGCTGTTTAGAACGATTATTTCCTTCAGTTATTTATATAGGCTTGTGTCGCATATCCATAACCAGACAAAACACGCTCCGACTGATCGGGTATCTGTCACAACAGCCGAATCGTCGTGGCGAAAGACGTTGGTGTCCTGCGTATCCCCGTTAACGATGCTTGAGCATTCATTCCAGCTGCTTGGCTGCCATCTTGTTGCGCTTGGGCCAATGCATAGAATTCGTCCATCAGCTTCGTCCACCTATTCAATCCTTCGGGGAACAACACCATGATGAACGCCATGCAGATGCAAATGCCGATGAACGCCAACATGCCGATGATGCCAATGATGGGCATGCCGATGATGATGGCGACCATGAGTTGCGAAATGATGGACGACGCCATGATGTGCAAAATGATGCCGGCCGCCGGCATGGACATGGCGATGTTCAAGAACAGCGCTGAAATGATGCAGATGATGATGAACTGCGGCATGCCGATGATGATGCACTGCGGCAACATGAGCATGATGTGCATGTCCCCGGCGAGCATGGCCATGCCGATGATGAACATGATGATGCCTATGCCGATGATGGGCATGCCGATGCCATCGATGAAGTGCGTGATGGAATGCACCCTGATGGACGACTGCATGATGTGCAAAATCATGCCGATGGCCGGCATGAACATGGACATGATGAAAAACTGCTGCACCCTGATGATGAAAATGATGAACGACTGCAGCATGCCGATGATGATGAGCTGCAATGGCATGCCGCTGATGTGCTGCACCTGCTGATTCCGGGCAGCACAAAAAAAGCCCCCGCAGCCATCAGGCCACGGGGGCTTTTTCATTCATTCCCGATAACACCATAGATCCCTGTGGGAGCTAGCCTGCTCCCACAGGGGCATGTGATTCAGTCCAGGCGCTCCGGGTAAGTCACCACCAGATACGCCACCGCTTCACTGTCGGCAGGGTTGCGATAGCGGTGGGGCTGGTCCGCATAGAACAGAATCGAGTCGCCGGTGGAGAGCAGATAGCGCTCGTCGTTGACGCTGATTTCCAGCACGCCTTGAGACACCACCAGGTTCTCCTGAACGCCGGGCCCGTGCCCCTCGGAGACGTCCTCGCCCAACGGGCTCAAGCGCAGTTCGTAAAACTCCGATTGGCGTGCGACATCGAACGGAAACAGCGCACGACTGATGAACGCGCCGCTGGCACTGACCAGGCGTTTGCTTTGACTGGCCGACAGCACCGCCACCCCTTCAAAGGCCCGATGCTCCAGAAACGCGGCCACCGATACCTTCAAGCCTTTGGCGATTTTGCACAGCACTTTGATCGACGGAACGCTGCGCCCGGATTCGATCTGCGCGAGCATCGCTCGGCTCACGCCGCACTGGCGGGCCAGGGCGTCGAGGGACAGATGACGCTTGCCGCGCAGACGTTGCAGATTCTGCGCGACCCGCTGGCAGATCGGGTCTTCTTCCAGTTGCTCGAGGTTGTTCAAATCCAGCACGGGTTCGTCGGCGCTCGCCAGAAAGCGCGAGGGTCCATTGGCGTTCACGCTTGACGTGTCTCGGTCGTTTGGCATGCCTGAACCCATGGAAAAGCCTGTAGTCCGGCATTGCGTGCGTACATGTCCCACATGGCCCGTGCCCGTTGCTGAGCCTGTTTGCGTTTACGGTAGCTGGCGAAGTCGATGAGGTTGTCAGTCGGATTCATGGGGCACTTCACTGTGGTGATGAATGACGGGATGAGCTGAGAGTACGTGGATATTTTTATAACGATAAATACTGATTTTGTATTTGTTAATTCGTTTAGGTTCTTAAAAGTGTGGCGACTGGGCGCAAGTGTTGGTGGAGCAACAGGGATTCGTCAGGCTGTGCTCAGGCAATACAGGCGAGGGGAGCGTTAGTTACTCCTAACTTATTGATAAATAGGTATTTGTTGTCTGGCACGGAGGCTGCAATGGCTGTTTGCAGACCGCCCTCCAAAGGACAACCCGATGACCCAGACACTGCCCCAGGCCTTGTTGCAACAAGCCCAGACCCGAGGTTCGAAGACCGCCCTGCGCTACAAGCGCCTGGGCATCTGGCAGGCCCGCAGCTGGCGTGAAGTGGCGACGGATGTCAGCCGCCTCGCGGCTGAGTTGCAGCAACGAGGGTTCAGTCGCGGCGATGACTTACTGATTATCAGCCAGGCCCGGGCCGAAGCGCTTCTGCTGGCGCTCGCCGCGCAGTGGTTGGGGGGGAGCGTCACACTGCTGGACCCTGAACTCGACAATCGACCGCTGTTGGTCAGGCTCAAACCTGCGTTTGTATTGGCCGAAGCGTTGGAGTCGCTGCAGCAGATACGTGATGTCGGTCATCCATCCCGTGTCTTGTTGTACCTGGACGCGCGCGGCCTGAATGCCGCCGACGATCACGGGTTGAGCGCATTTGCCGATTGGCTTATGGGGAAAGCGGCTGATGCGCCGGCGCCTGTCACCGAGTCAGCGGCCACAGCCTTTGTTTTCCATCCCGCCGACGGACAACCCCGACCGTTGAGTCATGGGCAGTTGCTGGAAGGTGCGCGCAAGTTGGTGGCACGGGAGAACCTGGTCGCTGGCGAAGAGGCACTGGCGGCCCGTGTGTTTGCTGCCAGCGGCCAGGCGCGTTACCTGCTGGCGCCATGGCTGAGCACCGGGTTCTGCCTGAACTTCCCTGAAGCCTTGGCGACACGCGACACCGACCGCCGCGAGCTTGGTCCCACTCTCGTATTGGGTACCCGCGAATCTTATGCCCGTCTTGAACACTGGGCCCGTGAACGTCTGCCGTTGCCTGGCACCCTGAGCCATCGTTTGTACCGTTGGGCGATGGCGCCGGATGCACTGCTTTTTCGTCGCTGGATCGGTTACTGGCTGATCCGCCGGCCCTTGCTCGATGTGCTGGGCATGAGCCGCCTGCGCGTGCCGTTGTTGGTCGGGCCCGCGCTGAGCCAAGAAAGTGCCGCGTTCTTCGGCGCCTTGGGCATCCACCCCGACAGTTGGCAGGAGCCATCGGTCCTGCGCGAACCCGCCGAAGCGCCTGCCCACCTGATTTCCCACTCCGTCTGACGAGCCCCCATGAGCGCAATCACTGAATCCGTACTGCTGCGGCTCGATGACATCTCCCTGTCGTTCAAGGGCGTCAAGGCCATCACGTCCATCAGCTTCGCCGTAAAGGCCGGAGAAATCTGCGCGCTGATCGGCCCCAACGGCGCCGGCAAAAGCTCGCTGCTGAATGTCATCAACGGCGTTTACCAGGCCCAGAGCGGCAGCGTCAGTTACGCCGGGCAGACGCGGCGACGCATGCGCCCGCACCAGGCTGCCGAGCGCGGCATTGCCCGCACGTTTCAAAACATCGCGCTGTTCAAGGGCATGAGCGTGCTCGACAACGTGCTCACCGGCCGCAACCTCAAGCGCCGCAGCAGTTGGGTCGAGCAGATGCTGCGCCTGGGGCGCGCGCCTCGGGAGGACGATGAGCAGCGCCGCCACGCCGAAACAATCATCGAATTTCTGCGCATCCATCCCTGGCGCCATGTGCTGGTGTGCAAGCTGCCTTATGGATTGCAGAAGCGTGTCGAGCTGGCCCGGGCCCTGGCCGCGGAACCGACGTTGTTGCTGCTGGACGAGCCCATGGCCGGAATGAACGCAGAAGAAAAGACCGAGATGACCCAGTTCATCCGCGACATCAACCGTGAGTTCGGCACCACCGTCGTGCTGATCGAACACGACATCGGCGTGGTGATGGGGTTGTGCGACCACGTGGTGGTGCTCGATTACGGCCGCAAAATCGGCGATGGCACCCCCGAACAGGTTCGCGCCAACCCGGAGGTGATCGCGGCTTACCTGGGCACACGACTTTCCCGCGCGGAGGCCCGCTGAGCATGGAATTTTTCTTTGAGGTGTTAATTGGCGGGTTGCTGGCGGGGGTCATGTACTCCCTGGTGGCCATTGGTTTTGTGCTGATCTACAAGGCCTCCGGCGTATTCAATTTCGCCCAAGGCGCAATGGTGCTGTTCGCTGCGCTGACTTTTGTCAGTCTGCTCGAACGCGGCTTTCCCTTCTTCTGGGCGTTTGTCGTGACGCTGGCAAGCCTTGTAGTGCTGGCGTTGCTGATCGAGAAAACGGTGCTTCGGCCCTTGGTCAATCGCCCGCCGATCATCCTGTTCATGGCCACGCTGGGCCTGTCTTACATGATCGAAGGCCTTGCGCAATTCTTCTGGGGCGCGCAGGTCCACGGTCTCGAATTAGGCATTGCCGATGAGCCGCTGGAAATACGCGGCATGTTGCTCTCGCAGTTCGACCTGTTCGCCGCCGGCACCGCCGCCACCCTGGTGATCGCCTTGTCATTGCTGTTCAACAAGACCCGAGTCGGTTTGTCCTTGCGCGCGGTGGCCGATGATCCGCTGGCGTCCCTGGCGGTTGGCATTCGCCTGCCACGGATCTGGGCGCTGGTCTGGGCGGTGGCGGGTTTTGTCGGGTTGGTGGCCGGGCTGCTCTGGGGGGCTCGGCTGGGGGTGCAGTTTTCGTTGTCGCTGGTGGTGCTCAAGGCGTTGCCCGTGCTGATCATCGGCGGTTTCTCCTCGATCGGTGGGGCGATTGTCGGTGGATTGATCATTGGCGCTGCGGAAAAAGTCGCGGAGATCTACCTCGGCCCGATCATCGGCAGCGGCATCGAAAACTGGGTGCCTTACGTCCTCGCCTTGCTGTTTTTGCTGGTGCGTCCTGCCGGGTTGTTCGGCGAGCGGGCGATCGAACGGGTCTGATTTTCTTTCAAGGAATGCCTCCATGCTTTATCAAGAAGCGGGTCAACTGAGCACCAGCTACGCAGCAGAACGGCGCACGTTTCGTTTGCGCCAGGACCGCCTGGGTTTGTGGCTGCTCCTGGGTTTTGCCTTCATCGCGGTGCCGTTGCTCGGCAATGACTACTGGTTCAGCGCGATTCTGGTGCCGCTGCTGGTGTTGTCCCTGGCGGGGCTGGGGCTGAACTTGCTGACTGGTTACGCCGGGCAACTGTCGCTGGGCTCGGCGGCGTTCATGGCGGTGGGCGCATTTGCGGCCTACAACCTGCAACTGCGAGTGCCCGGTCTGCCGTTGCTGGTGAGTTTTGGCCTGGGCGGAGTGATCGCCGCGCTGGTGGCGGTGCTGTTCGGTCTGCCGAGCCTGCGGATCAAGGGTTTTTACCTGTTGGTGGCGACCCTCGCCGCGCAATTCGTCGTGGAATGGGTGCTCACCCGGTTCAGCTGGTTTACCAACGACAACGCCTCCGGGGTCATCACCTCGCCGCCACTGCTGATCGCCGGATGGGATTTCAGTTCGCCCCGTGGCCGTTATCTGTTGACCCTGGCTGTGGTTGTTGGGCTGTTCTGGTTGGGCAAAAATCTGGTGCGCAGCGAGTTGGGCCGTAACTGGATGGCGGTGCGCGACATGGACACCGCCGCCGCAGTGATCGGCATCCGCCTGTTCAAGGCCAAGCTGTTGGCGTTTGCCATCAGCGGCTTTTACCTCGGCATCGCCGGTTCGCTGTGGGCGTTCGCTTACCTGGGCACGGTGGAGCCCCACGGCTTCGATCTCAGTCGTTCGTTCCAGGTGTTGTTCATCATCATTATCGGCGGCCTGGGCAGTGTGCTCGGCAACGTTTTGGGCGCTGCATTCATCGTGCTGTTTCCGATTCTATTGGCCAACGTCTGCGGGTTTTTGCCTGCCGGGCTGATCGACTCCGGGCAATTGGAAAACATCCAGAAAATGCTCTTCGGCGCATTGATCATCGCCTTCCTGATCAAGGAACCCGAAGGGCTGGCCCGGCTGTGGCAGCGCTTTCGACAACGGGCCAGGGTCTGGCCGCTGCGGTACTGAATTCTTTCATCCCTGATAAAACCATCATCGAACCTCACGAGGAACTGCCTTCATGACTCACCGCACACCGCTGCGCCGCCTGGCGCTGGGCCTGGCCTTTATCACCGCCGGGCTCAGTGCCGGCGTTCAAGCTGCCAACGAACAGTATTTCCCGTTGCAGAGCTATCGGGTCGGCCCCTACGCCGCGGGTGGCACCGGCTTCTTCGGCGGGTTCATCGATTACCTGCAATACGTCAACTCGAAGGGCGGGGTGAACGGGGTCAAGCTGACCTGGAGCGAGTGCGAAACCGAGTACGTGGTCGAGAAGGGCGTTGAATGTTATGAGCGCCTCAAAGGCGGACTCAATGGAGCGCCAGCGGCCGCCACCAACCCGTTGTCGGTGGGCATTGCCTACGCGACGCTTGATCGTTCGACGGCCGACAAGTTGCCGCTGATTACCATCAACCATGGCCGCACCGACTCCACCGACGGCAGTGTTTTCCCGTACGTGTTCCCGTTGCAGCTCAACCCGTATTCGGAAGTCTCGGCGATCATCAATTACATCGGTCAGCGTGAAGGCGGGGCCGACAAACTCAAGGGCAAGAAAATCGCCGTGCTGTACCACGGCTCGCCCTATGGCAAGGAAACCAACGGCGTGCTCGAGACCCTGGCGAAAAACGCCGGGTTCGAACTCACGCTGCTGGAAGTGCCGCACCCCGGCAACGAACAGCAATCGCAATGGCTGAACATCCGTCGCCTCAAGCCTGACTGGGTGATTCTGCGGGGGTGGGGAGTGATGAACCCGGTGGCGCTGAAGTCGGCGCAAAAAGTCGGTTACCCGGCGGATCACATCATCGGCAATATCTGGAGCAACTCGGAAGAAGATGTGGTGCCGGCGGGTGCTGCGGCGAAGGGCTTCATCTCGATCACCACGCACCCATCGGGGACCGATTTCCCGGTGTTGCAGGGCATCAAGCAGAGCGTGGTCGACGCGGGCAAAGGCAACCTGGCCGATCCGAAGCGCTTCGGCACCGTGTACTACAACCTCGGGGTGGTGAACGGCATTCTCAACGTCGAAGCAGTGCGCCTGGCTCAGGAAAAATACGGCGACAAACCGTTGACCGGTGAGCAGGTGCGCTGGGGCTTCGAGCACTTGAACCTGGACGATGCGCGGTTGGCGGCGTTGGGCGCCAAAGGGCTGGTGCAGCCGTTGAAACTGTCTTGCGCCGACCATGAAGGCGGCGGCGCCGTGCGCTTCCAACAGTGGGACGGCCAGCGCTGGAACCTCATCAGCGATTGGGTCCAGGCGGACCGCGCCCTGTTGCGGCCGATCATCGAAGCCTCTGCGGCGCAATACGCCAAGGAAAAAGGCATCACCGCGCGCAATTGCAGCCAGGAGCAATAAAGTCCGATGAGCCAGAGCCTACAGGCCGACCCTCCGTTGCTGAGCGTGGAGCAGGTCGAAGTGTTTTACGAACAGTCGATTCTCGCCTTGCGCGGCGTCACGTTGCAGGTCGGCCAAGGGCAGATGGTGGCTTTGCTGGGTGCCAATGGTGCCGGCAAGAGCACAACGCTCAAGGCGATTTCCAGTCTGGTGCGGGCCGAACGCGGTGAAGTCACCAAGGGCCGGATTGTCTATCAGGGGCATGCGATCACCGATGCCGATCCCGCCAGCCTTGTGCTGGCGGGGCTGGCTCAGGTGCTTGAGGGGCGGCATTGCTTCACCCACCTGAGCGTCGAGCAGAACCTGCTGATCGGCGGGTTCGTCGGGCGGCCGTCGCGCAAAGTGCTGAATCAACGTCTGGAACGCATCTACGGCTATTTCCCCCGATTGCGCCTGCTGCGCAAGCGCCTGGCCGGCTACGCCTCCGGCGGCGAACAGCAAATGATCGCCATTGGGCGTGCGCTGATGTCCGAACCGCGTCTATTGCTGCTGGATGAACCGTCCATGGGGTTGGCGCCCCAGGTGGTCGAGGAGATTTTCGACATCCTTGCCCGGCTCAACCGTGAGCAAGGGTTGAGCCTGTTGGTGGCCGAGCAGAACATCAACATCGCCCTGGATTATGCGCAGTACGCCTTTGTGCTGGAGAACGGTCGCGTGGTGGATGAAGGTTCGGCAGCTGAGTTGGCCGGTCGTGAGCAGATCCAGAATTATTACCTGGGGGCAGTGGGGTAGGGTGTTGATATTCTATTTGGTAATAAATAGATAATTATATATTCCTTTTGTTGTTGGTTCGGCTGATGCACTTTGAAGGCCTGCGCATCCATGCGGATGTGCCCTACACCAGACAGGAAGCCTCGACATGACTATCAAAGCGATCAACGTCCGTAACCAGTTTAAGGGTGTCATCAAGGAAATTGTGCAAGGCGAAGTGGTGTCCGAAATCGATGTGCAAACCGCTTCCGGCATTGTCACCTCAGTCATCACTACGCGCTCGGTGCGCGACCTGGAATTGAAAGTGGGCAGTGAGGTGATTGCCTTCGTGAAATCTACCGAGGTCTCCATCGCCAAGCTCTGAATAACCCGTTTGATCGGTATTAGCGGCCTCGGCCGCTTTTTTTGTCGGTGCACACTTCCCATTACATCGAGGTTTTCATGGTGACTCCCTTCAAGCGCGGCGCATTGACCCTGTTGGCAGCCTCCGTGGCGGCCGTGAGCGCGTTACTCAGTCCCGGCGTTCAAGCCGAAGGCAAAATAAGCATCGCCCAGCAATTTGGCATCGGTTACCTGATCCTCGATGTGGTGCGCGACCAACAACTCATCGAGAAGCATGGCAAGGAGCAGGGCCTCGACATCAAGGTCGACTGGAATAGCATCTCGGGAGCCACGGCGATGAACGAGGCGCTATTGGCCGGTGCACTGGACGTGGTGTCGGCAGGCGTGCCGCCGATGCTGACGATCTGGGACCGGACCAAGGGCAAGCAGAACGTCAAGGCCATCGCCTCGCTGGGATCGATGCCCAATTACCTGCTGACCAACAACCCGAACGTGAAGAGTCTCAAGGACTTCACGGAGAAGGATCGCATTGCCGTACCGGCAGCGGGTGTCGGTTTCCAGTCGCGCACCCTACAAATTGAAACCGCCAAACAGTTTGGCGCGGACCAGTACAAAAAGTTTGACGACATCTCGATCAGCCTGGCCCACCCGGACGCGACATCGGCGCTGATTGCCGGCGGCTCGGAAATCAACGCGCATTTTTCCAGCCCGCCGTTCCAGTACCAGGAACTGCAAAGTCCCAACGTGCACAAGGTGTTGAGTTCCTACGACGTCTTGGGCGGACAGGCCACGTTCAACGTGCTGTACACCACTGAAAAATTCCACGACGAAAACCCGAAAACCTACAAGGCGTTCTACGCGGCATTGGCCGAAGCCGAGAAAATCATCAAGGCCGACAAGCCTGCCGCTGCGCAGACTTATATTCGGGTGGAGCAATCGAAACTGGTACTGCCACTGGTTGAGAAAATCGTCGCCGACCCGGAAATCGACTTCACCGTCGTGCCCCAGCGCACGTTTATCTACGCCGAGAAACTCCAGGAATTGGGCGTACTGAAAAACAAGGCCGCCAGCTGGAAGGACTACTTCTTTGAAGAGGCCCACGACAGCGCCGGCAGCTAAGTCGGTCAGAGCCCCCGGCTGCTTCTGATCAACGGTGCAAACCGCGTCGTATCCTGCTGGCCGTCGACACCCCGACGATGGCTGTCGAGGCGCTGATTGAGGATCTTCAGCGTGGGTTCGCTGCGTTACTATGAGGACTTCAAGGGGCCGCTCAGGCCCCGCCGGCCAATAGACAGTAGCGAATCATGCAAGCCCCGACCTATCAACTGCTGGAAGTCGCCAACGGCAAACCGATCAAGCTCTGGACCGAAGGCGTCCCGGTGGAAAACGAAGCCCGGCAGCAGTTGATCAACACCGCGAAGATGCCGTTCATCTTCAAACACCTGGCAGTGATGCCCGACGTCCACCTGGGCAAGGGCTCGACCATCGGCAGTGTCATCCCTACGGTGGGTGCGATCATTCCGGCCGCCGTCGGGGTCGACATCGGCTGCGGCATGATCGCTGCGTGCACATCGCTGACGGCTGCCGATTTGCCGGACAACCTGCATGGCTTGCGTTGCGCCATCGAGAAAGCGGTGCCCCATGGGCGCACCCTGGGCCGTGGCATCCGCGACAAAGGCGCCTGGGACAGCGTTCCCAAACAGGCCGATCACGCCTGGACGGCGTTGCATTCACGGTTCAAGGCGATCACCGACAAATACCCGAAACTCGCCAGCACCAACAACCGTGTTCACTTGGGGACACTGGGCAGCGGCAACCACTTCATCGAAGTGTGCCTGGATGAAACCAACCGGGTCTGGTTCATGCTGCACAGCGGCTCACGCGGGGTCGGCAACGCCATCGGCAACCTGTTCATTCAACTGGCCCAGGCCGACATGCGTCAGCACATTGCCAACCTGCCGGACCGCGACCTGGCCTATTTCAAGGAAGGCTCCCGGCATTTTGACGACTACGTCGAAGCCGTGAACTGGGCCCAGGACTTCGCCAAACAAAACCGCGCACTGATGATGCAAGCGGTGATTCAGGCAACACGCAAAGTGATCAGCAAACCCTTCGACGTGGCACTGGAAGCGGTGAACTGCCACCACAACTACGTGCAAAAAGAGCGGCATTTTGGCCAGGACATTCTGGTCACCCGCAAGGGCGCGGTGTCAGCGCAAAAGGGCGAACTGGGGATTATCCCGGGATCAATGGGCGCAAAAAGCTTCATCGTTCGTGGCCTTGGCAATGAAGAATCGTTTTGCTCCTGCAGCCATGGCGCCGGCCGCGTCATGAGCCGCACCAAAGCAAAAAGCCTGTTCACCGTCCAGGACCAGATCCGCGCCACTGCTCACGTCGAATGCCGCAAGGATGCCGCCGTCATTGATGAGATACCGATGGCCTACAAAGACATCGACCACGTCATGCACGCTCAGCGCGAACTGGTGGAAGTGCTCCACACCTTGCGGCAAGTGGTGTGCGTGAAGGGCTGAACGCAGTCATTAGCGGTACTTGATCACGATCCCCTTGAGTTTGCGCCCCTCAATGGTTTCGACATCGCGCGCCCACAGCGGCCCATTGACGTAGGCGCCCACCGGCTGGATATGGTCATAGACCACCACCACGGCATCGCCCCCGAGCTTGGCCGCCTCGTCCCGCAATTTTTCTTCGACCTTGGTAATCGGCGGGGCAGGGTCGACACTCGCATCGATCAGCACTTCACCCAAACGAATGTGCGGGCGCATCGGCTCAGTGCGCAACACCACGACCTCGCTGGCCAGCGTCGGCGCAGGATGCTCGACGCCCACATACGCGGTGGTTCGTGCATCAACAGTGGCGCACCCACTCAGTGCGAGCAGGGCGGCGGTGAGTCCGCCCGCCAACAGGGACAGTTTGAGACGGGTGGACAAAGGGGCGTCATGGGCAGGCATGGTGGAACTCCTCCGAAGGGGCCGCTACTACGCGGGCTGCCTTGTTGACGGTAGCAGACGGTCCGGGAGTTTCCAGAAAGCCCAACCCTTTCAGGCTGGGCTTTTCTAATGTCTGAAAACGTCACTGATCCTTTTCGCAATTCACCATCCAAGACACACCGAACCGATCCACCAGCATCCCGAACCGCTCAGCCCAGAAGGTCTTGTCCAGCGGCATCTGCACCTTGCCATCCTCCGCCAACGCGCCAAAGACGCGCTCGGCCTCGGCAACGCTGTCGACATTCAACGAAACCGAACAACCGCTCATATCATCCGTCGGACGATCCGGCGTGGTGTCTGACCCCATGATCGCCTGATCACCCACCGCCAGGCGGGTATGAATGATCAGATTATGCAGGTCCGCAGGAAGCTGCTCGCGAGCCGGGCTTTCGCCGAAGGTCATCATCATTTCGATCCGGCCTTGCAGGGCTTGCTCATAGAACGTGAAGGCGGCTTTGCAGTCGCCGTTGAAGATGAGATAGGGATTGATTTTCATGTTTGCTCCCGTTGACCGAGGGACCTGGAGGTGCCCTCTGGCCTATCAATTGACTCCAAGTAGCAAAGCCTTAGAGACGGGATTGTGCCGAGTTTGTTTAGACGTTTTTTCTATGGAAGGGGCGGGGCTTATTGCTTGATCGATGCGTCGTGATTTTGGGTTGTCGATTAAGCGGCGCGCTCATAGTCGATAATTGCTTCGGCGGCTTCCTCTGCTCCAAAAAACACTTGGGGCTCAATGCCATCTTCTAAGCTTTGGCGCTTAAGATCTTCAAGACTTTGCTCATATTCGGTGATCAGCGCTCGATCGAATCGGTCAAGTGACTTTGGCGTCCAGATGAAAAGGGTGCATTTGTTTTGAGGTGCATCGGCCATTTTGTGTTTTACAAAGTGGAGATCCCACAAGCGACTCTTGGCGCCATCGACATGCCGGCTAATCTGTTTCGATGGTTTTATTTTTGCCAGGCTAGCGACCATTTTGTTCCCGGAAAAAAATAGATTACCCCGGGCCCCCTGCATCGCTTGGGTGTGAAGGGGAAGGTTGAAACGGTCCCGCAGCCTAGGCAATATTCCAAGGACACGCTCTTGTATGTCGGAGCGTAGCTGACCAAGATTCTGTTCGTAAACGATTGGATCGTCTTCAGCATCTTCTTCTTCGATAGCATCGGAATGAACTGAGGAGAGGCTTGATGTGAGGCTGCACGCCTGCTGAAGAATATGCTTCATGTTCACACCTAGACCCTTTCGGGTTTTTCCGACTGATATCCCGTGGATACCCGCTGAAAAACTACCTTCAAAGCCAGTCTCTGCGAACTCCAATGCTCTGTTAAGAGCCAACTCCATCATTTTCTGCATTCCTGCCGCAGACGCTCCGTACAGGCACTTTAATGCCTTGTCACTAATTGCCAGGCAGCCGTCGACGCCAGTGCTCGATTTCGCAACAACTGCGATTGTCAGGCGTTCTCCCGATTGAACGATGGGCTCAAGGTAAATGGGAGCCCAATCAGCCTCATACTCTGGAAAACTTGGGAAGTCGGAAAGATCTGGAAGCATCGTGTTAGATCGCCAAACTGTTTTGTTTTAAACCAAGCGCGCTATCCAATAGCACGCCCATATGATGGACTCGGGACTCAAGGAATTCCACCACCCGGTCAACGTGCTCAATCGATACCTGACAATACTCTGGCTGGCTAGCTGCCGCATATTTTTGGAAATCTGCGTCGTATATCGGGGCAGAGCTGTTCTTGAGCTTTTTGGCTGACAGGTGACGCTCGAAAACTGTGACCTCACCGATCACCATTTGCAGCAAGCGATTCTGGATGTTTTTTCCAGCCTCGGACACAGGCGAAGCTAAAGCTTCTTCATGATCAATCAGCCAGATTGCACCGTCGGCCCCGACAAGCAAATTCCGCAGATTCCTATCCGTATTGGCGACTAGCTCGTCAAATACGATTGCAGCGTGAAGATGGGACCATTTGTTCAGGAGGTGCGAGACTTTGTCGAATTTGATCGCACGACTGACAGGAATGGCATTCGTGTCGATGCTGGCGAGGGCAATGCATTTGCCTGGTCCTCGTCCGAGTGACTCGCCTCTTGCGATGACTAGCGCGGTGAGGGGAATTGGGAGACCAAAATACCGTCCGATTGTGGCGCTCATCGTTTCTGCGAAAAGGCGCTCTGCCGGAAGGAATTTTACGTAGGCGTGAAGATCGCGTCTGTATCCTTTAAGTCCAGTAACTGTCCCGTAGAACAGCGGGTGCTGGCCCTTGATATCTGGATCATCGACGGGGGCCCCCTGTAGGAAAAGTCCAAGCGGAATGTCCAAGACTTCCAGATTTGAGATCGACATCCTTTTCTACGCTTCCCTTGTCGCCTGACTGTTGATCCGCGACGTTCATTTTTAAGTAAATCCCCTGACGGTCGGCTTTTGCCAGCAGTGGACGAGAGGATTGTCTTGGGCAAGTCCGTCAAATTGTCGCGACAGGAAATGTAATTCTAGCGCGGCTTTCAGACTTAAATAGAGGATGTAGCAGGTTAAGTCGAATGGCAATGTGCGGTCACTTGAAGTCACAATTTCAACTCGGTCGACCATCCACGATGATAGACGCGCATATGAAATCGGGCAGTGATGCGGCGGCTAACCGGAGTGGCATGTGCTGCCCCTGAAGTGACGCCCGGTCCTCAGGCCACCGCGCGCGGGGCGCAGGATGGCCGCAGCAAGCGCTCAACGGCACCACTCACCAGGTTTTCCAGCAGCTCATCACGCTGCGCGTCTTCCAGCGGATGCTGCGCCAGCCAGCCGGGCGCGCTGTTGAGCAAGTTGGCGATGGCGTGTCCGGTGGCCATCAAACCCTGTTCTCCGAGACGCGACGGGACGCCAAGCATCTTCAGCAACTTGCGCTCGTATTGCTCACGCAACAGCCGCACGCGCGCCTGTTGTTCTTCGTTGAGGCAGCCGCTGTCCCGTTCCGCCAGACGAAAATGCCAAGGCATTTCCCGGTGCAGATTCAAATGCGCGCGGATCAGGTTGGGCAGTTTGTCGCGTTTGGCCGAGGCTTTTTGATCGATGCGTCCAAGGGTCGACAACAGCTCTTCATAGAACTCTTCGATCAGGTCGAGCAGCAAGTGCTGCTTGCTCGGGAAATGGTGATACAACGAGCCCGGGGACAGCCCCAGGCAGGTGGCCAGCTCACGCATGCCGACCTGACCGAAACCTTTGCTGGCGAACAACTCCAGCACCTTGTCCCGGTACTCGGCGAAGCGTGAGCAACGCTCAGGCATAGGCATGGAAGCCACGTCCTGTTTTGCGTCCCAGATAGCCGGCGGCGACCATTTCCTTGAGCAGCGGGGCAGGGCGGTACTTGCTGTCATTGAAGCCGTCGTAGAAGGCTTCGAGAATCGCCAGCACGGTGTCCAGGCCGATCAGGTCCGCCAAGGCCAGCGGGCCGATCGGCTGGTTGCAACCCAGGCGCATGCCGGCGTCGATGTCTTCGGCGCTGGCCAAACCTTCCTGAAACACCAGAATCGCTTCGTTGATCATCGGCACCAGAATCCGGTTGACCACGAAACCCGGGCGGTTGCCGGCGGTGATCGCGGTCTTGCCGAGGGTGGTGGCCATGTCCAGCGCCAGCGCGTGGGTGGCGTCGCTGGTTTGCAGGCCACGGATCACTTCGATCAGGCCCATCACCGGCACCGGGTTGAAGAAGTGCAGGCCGATAAAGCGCTCGGGCTGGCTGACGCTGGCGGCCAATTGCGTGATCGACAGCGACGACGTGTTGGAGGCGATTACGCACTCGGCTCTGACCTGCGCGGCGATCTGTTGCAGCACGCGCAGTTTCAGGTCGAGGTTCTCGGTGGCGGCTTCAATCACCATCTGCACGTTCTGCAGGCTGCTGTAATCGGTGCTGGTGCGAATCCTGGCAAGGGCGTCGAGCTTCTGTGCCTCGCTCAGGGTTTCCTTGGCGATCTGCCGGTCGAGGTTTTTGCCGACGGTCGCCAGGGCCTTTTGCAAGGCACTCTCGGCGATGTCGATCAAGGTCACGTTAAAGCCGGCCAGGGCGCAGACTTGCGCAATGCCGTTGCCCATGGTGCCTGCGCCGATCACGCCAATGTTTTGCAGATTCATCTTTGCGTCCTTCCGGTCTAACCCCGCGATACCTTGGCCGACTGGGTGGCCGAAGGCGTACTATTGGCCGCGAGTCTAGAACCGGCGGGGCGGTTGTCCTATGCCGCAACTGTTCAACGGAGCTGGTGTTTTTTGCCATTCGGGCGATGAGGAGAGAAGCGTTCAAATGCGGGAAAAGGACTCGGTGGCGGCCTACTTTGTGCGGGCGATGATCCAGGGGCAAAGGGACAATCCACAGCGCTCGCGCGCTGCGCTGGAAGAGGCGGGCATCGACCCGGCATTAATCGAGCAGCCGACTGCGCGAGTGCCGGCGAGCGCGTTTGCCGCGCTGTGGCTGATTCAGATCCGTGACCTGAACGATGAATTCTTCCGCCTCGACTCCCACGGCATGCCGCCCGGCAGCTTCGCGCTGATCTGCCGCGCCTTGATCCAGGAACCCGACCTGCACAAAGCCATGCGCCAATGCCTGGCCAACTTCGCACTGTTCCTGCGCGACTTTCGCGGCACCCTGACCGTGCGCGGTAAACGCGCCATCATCAGCCTGGAAAGCCATGCGCAGAACGACGATGTCAGCCGTTTTGGCGAAGAAACCTTCCTGGTGTTGATGATCAGCCTGCTGTGCTGGCTTGGCGGACGTCGCATCCCCATCGACCGTGCCGATTTTCGCCACGAGCGCGTGTCCCTCAGCGATGACCGATTGCTCTGGGGCCCCAACCTGACCTTTGGCGCCGAGCGCACCGAAATCGAGTTCGCCAGCCACTACCTGCGCCTGCCGGTGGTCCAGGACCTGGCCTCGCTGAAAGTGTTCCTGCGCACCGCGCCGCAATGGCTGGTGATCCGTTTCCGCAACCAGCACGGCCTGGCGTCACAAGTCCATCAGCGCCTGCGCAACAGCCATTACAGCGATTGGCCGACCTTGCAGGCCTTCGCCCTGGAACAACACCTGAGTCCCAGCACCTTCCGCCGCAAACTGGAGCGCGAAGGCTGTTCGTATCAGGAGATCAAGGATGAAGTACGGCGCGGGGTGGCGTTTGAGCAACTGCGCGAGAGTCGGGCGAATATCAGCGACATTGCTGAACAGCTGGGTTTTCAGGAGCCGAGCGCGTTTCATCGGGCGTTCAAGAAGTGGACGGGGGAGAGTCCGGGGCGGTATCGGGCGCGGTTTCAGGGGGGAGTGGCAGGTTGACTCAATTGAGGTGATATACCGCCGCGCACTATTTACGCGGCGGACCACTGTTCATGCCTCATACGTCGGCGCAGCTGCGATCCCCCAAAAATTGAACCATTTTTTTGGTCACCAGCTGCCGTAAGGAATTCCAAACTTCTCAATATAAAGCTTGGACTTCACACTCACCGGATACGCATAACGGCCTTCATTTTTGCCTTGGTCTGGGCCTAAAGGCTCGATTTCTGCTTTGGCTTGAGCCACCTCAACGGGACGATGGCAGGAATCTCTTACCCAAACCTTCACGACCCCGCCGGGGGCCATGCCTATATAGACAGACGCCACGTATCGGGCCTCTTGTTCGGGGGTGGCCGGGCACCGTTGCATGACAGATGAATGCATCAGTTGTCTGGCTTGCTCGGGTATGTCTATCCAGACTTTATAGGTCTGTGGTTCTACGATGGATTGCCAGCGCACGAATATACGTTTGGGGAGTTCAGCGCCGACCACCGCTTTGCCGGAGCCGCCGACACCTCGCCACCCTTTGGCGGACTCTGTGCCGTCTTCTGGTTGACCGCCTGATGCAGACCCTTTACCAGTGTGGTCAAACCGCTTGCCGTTGATATCTTCTACGGCGCTGTCCTCAACCCAGACTTTCATGTAGTGGGGTTCGACGAAATCAAGTTCCCACCATTGAGACCTAGGGTCATGTTTTGCTGAAAGCGGTTCCGCAGCTTGGCAGCCGGCAATGAAGAGAAGGCTCAGTAACGTGATGAGTCGTTTCATTACCAAAGCGTCCAGTCAGGTACATGAGGATGTTGAACGCGGATTGCGTCCTGCGTGGGGGCGTTAATGTAAACCGCCCTGAGACCGCTACCGTCGTTTCTGCCGAGTGGATGGTTCCAGTTGGCAGACGTGTGGATGAACTTCAGTTTAAGTAGCTGTTCTTCTTTCGGTGTGGTGCTGTAGTCACCGCCGACAAACCGGTCGCACAGCGCCTGAAGCTCTGGTGGTATCGCCAGCTCTGACGAATCCGGAATGTCGTCAAAGCGAACACCTTTTTCTTTCGCCAAGTGATGCATCACGCGCAGATACACCCTTGAAAGCTTGCCGCTCACCGGGCGCTTTAGCTGCAAAGCGGCATAGACTCTTTTTTGTCCTGGGTTAAGTCGGTCTTGCGGTTCATGCGGTAATTCGAAGGCGGCAGGCGTGACAATTTCCAGTAACTGGGCAGGCCAGCCGTTAGATACCCGTTGGCTTTTTACCCTCGCCGCATCGCGGTATATCGACGTGGTGGTGACATCCGTATTGATTGGTACGTCAAGCGCTTGCATCGGGCTGACTAGCACGCACTCTTGCGCCTCCTCGAGGTATCCGCCGCCAATATCTGAATGGACGCCGGGGACCGTGATTTCTGTGAAATCAGGTTTGATTCGGCTGAGGGCAAAGTTAGCTCGGCATTCGTCACGCGCTACCAGTTGGACGACGTCGGTGAAAAAGCGCCGATCGAGGTAGAGTCTGATGCCTGTTGCGATGGGGCTTTTGATATTCCCCAAGTTAGACCAGCCAGCAATCGATGGCACGGTATCGAACAGGCCGATAAAGCCCATATTGATGCTGCTTTTGTATTGGTCAATGAAAGTCGAACCAAAGGCTTTGGGGTTGCCGCGCAGGACGTCTCCTAAAGGACCTTGCTTGCCACGCACAATTTCATTGGCGAAATGCCGAGCGGCTGCGGCACCGCGGCTAAAGCCGAAGGTATCGAACGTCAATGAGGTAATTTCACTGTCGGGGTTATCGACCAACACTTCATTGATGCGCTGCTTGATCAGTGCGAACGAGGACTGAACTCGTCTAGCAACGCCGGTTTCTCCGCGCCCGGCGCCTGCACCCAGGACACTGTCTTTTTCACCCGACAACGTTCCGATGCCTTCAACGTAAACGACGCGGGAGGCAATTTTTTGCGACCCTTCGCCTTCTGCTTGTTGAGTCACGCTATACAGATCACTCAGCTTTTTTACATTGCTGGTGTCGTTGCCGTAGCTACTGTCCGGATCACTCATGAACGGCTTGCAACTGGCATTGATATCTTTTGGCGCAATGGGGTGATGGGCACCGCAGAGCAAACCCGCTTCGGCGTTATTGGCGTTATTACCAGTGCCATCGAAGAAGACACCAATGCGTAACGCAATGCCCGTTTTTTGTGGGGTGGGCGCGGGAGCCTTGCCGTGTTTTTCGTATTCAGCCCAGCGCTCAGCGTGAATGTCGACTGGCTTGGCTTCTTCGTAACGGTAGTTTTTAGGCGGGTTGGGTACGTAGCCGCTCATCCTTGATTCCTTGGACTTGATCCCTGATTAACGCGCGCAGGGTGACACTCAGGGTAGAGGGAAGCAATGGATGGCACTTTGATTCAGCGGCATTCTTAGCGTTGTAGGACGTTCTTGGCAGGCTATTCAACATCGCGAATGTGCTCTTGTTTAAGAGCCATCGAAGTTACGTCCGGAAAGCTACAAAACCTTGCGCCGTTGCCTACGGCTACGCCAGAATCCGCCGGCTTGTGCGGTTTGACCCCGGACTCTATCGTTTCCCTGCCACTGCTCATCAGTGGTCGGGTTTAGTCGCCCGTCGTAGTCAAGTCGCACGATGTCTCTATCAGTCGGGTATCCCATCCCTGCTCCTGATGGTGGCTGTGCGCAGGGCGCCTTCGGGCGCGCCGATTTCTTGGCTCATCGGTCGACTAACCTGTGCGCAGCTGCCTCCCTATCGTTTAGTCGCGAACGGGTTGCAGCCTCACTCATGTATGAGGTCAGAGCCAATGTTCAAAGTCACACCCAATCCCCCCGACACCGATCCAGCCTCCCCGTACGAACCCGATTCAAAGAAATTCCACGAAGCCGCCGAGCGAGCGCTCGACTTCCACTTCCCGTCAAATGCCGACATCAAAGCCACGCCGCGAACCCGCAGCACCCTGTTTTCTGTTGACCCTGAAGCCACGGCCGAAACCCTGGCGGTTTATCTGGTCGAGACACTGGCTTCGGTCGATGTGATGGTCCATCAGTTGGTAGATCATCTGGAGGGCGAGTCGCGTTACGCGCTTTTGGGTATTTCGAACAGCATCATGGTCGCGGAGATCACGGCGAACCGGGTGTTGGATAAAATTGATCTGCCCAAGTAAGTACAGTCTGCTGTGGTAAGTCAGTTGCGATGCAGCGGCCCTCTTTGGGGCCGTTGCAGCGTATCGACAAGCGCCCTCGCCAGAGTTGTTTCCCACCTGCGCAATTTCCAGCTGAAGTACCATGTCGACACTGTCGCCTTCAGCGACCTTCCTCTGCCGAGTTCATCGATCCATGCCTGCGGCACTCTCCCGTTTCACCTCATTGCTCGACCAGGCCCGGCGCGCTTTGCTCCTGGTCTGGGGCACTTCTCGCGGGCTGTTTCTGGGGCTGGTCCTGGCCACCCTGATCGCCGGTGTCCTCCCGGCGCTGGCCGCGTGGCTCGGCCAGCGCATCGTCGATGCTGTCGTGACTGCCATGCAATTGCACGCGCAGCAAGGCAGTGCGCCGTTGTGGCCGGTGGTGCGTTATGTGTTGTTTGAGGCGGGAGTGCTCGCGTTGTTGTCCGGGGCGCAGCGGGCGCTGTCGGTGCAGCAATCGTTGCTGCGGGTGCAGTTGGGGCAGAAGGTCAACACGATGATTCTGGAGAAAGCCCAGACGTTATCGCTGGTGCAGTTCGAGAACTCCGAGTTTTACGACAAGTTGGTGCGGGTACGTCGCGAAGCATCGACCCGGCCCTTGGCGCTGGTGATGAAGTCGCTGGGGCTGATCCAGAACCTGATCGTGCTGATCAGCTTCGGCGTGTTGCTGGTGCATTTTTCGCCGTGGGCGCTGGTGCTACTGGTGGTCGGCGCGTTGCCGGTGTTTTTCGCCGAAGCGCATTTTTCCGGGGACGCGTTTCGGCTGTTCACGCGCCGTGCGCCGGAGAGCCGGCAGCAGAATTACATCGAGACGCTGCTCTCCCATGAGGGCTACATCAAAGAGGTCAAACTGTTCGGCTTCGCGCCGCTGTTGCTGAAGCGCTATCGCGAGACGTTTGCCCGCCTGTATGCCGAAGACCGGCGCCTGACCTTGCGCCGCGATGGCTGGGGGTTTGTCCTTGGCTTGCTCGGCACCGGCGCGTTTTACCTGGCCTATGCCTGGGTGGTGGTCGATACCGTCCACGGCAATATCAGCCTCGGGCAGATGACCATGTACCTGGTGCTGTTCAAGCAGGGTCAGAGCGCAGTGAGCAGCAGTTTGAGCGCCATCAGTGGTCTCTACGAAGATGGCCTGTACCTGTCGAGTCTTTATGAATACCTCGCCGAACCGGTGGTCGCCGACGCCGGGCATCTGACCGTTGGCGCGCTGCCCTGCGATGGTTTGCGTTTCGAGAACGTCGGTTTTCGGTATCCGGGGGCCAGTCGAGCCGCCCTTGAAGGCATCGACTTGCACCTGGTGCCGGGTCGCAGCATGGCGCTGGTGGGGGAGAACGGATCGGGCAAGACCACGATGATCAAGTTGCTGACCCGCCTGTACCGCCCCGATCAGGGCCGTATCTTGCTCGACGGCAGCGATTTGCAGACCTGGGAAGAGGATGCTTTACGCCGGCGCATCGGGGTGATTTTTCAGGATTACATCCGCTACCAGTTTTCCGTCGGCGAAAACATCGGCGTCGGCGATACGCTGGCGTTCAACGACGAACAACGCTGGAAAGAAGCCGCCGCCGAAGGCATGGCCGCACCGTTCATCGAAGGCCTGGATCGAGGCTACGCCACGCAGCTGGGCCGCTGGTTTGCCGGAGGGCAGGAACTGTCGGGCGGACAGTGGCAGAAGATCGCCTTGTCCCGCGCCTACATGCGCCGCAACGCGGACATCCTGATTCTGGATGAGCCGACTTCGGCCCTCGACCCGGCGGCGGAAGCGGCGGTGTTCCAGCATTTCAGCGAACACACGGAAGGTCGCATGACGCTGCTGATTTCCCATCGGTTTTCCAGCGTGCGCAACGCGGACCACATCATCGTGCTGGATCAAGGGGCGATCCTTGAACGCGGTGATCATGACAGTCTGGTCGCAGCGGGTGGGCGCTATGCGCAGTTGTTCAACCTGCAAGCCCAGGGTTACCGCTAGGCCCGGCGATTCGCTGCGGTTTTGACTTCATCAAACTGTCGATGGCCTGGCGATACTGGTTTCCCCCCAGGCTCATGCTGTTGTTGTGCGTGCCACCGGGCACCAACAACAAACGCTTGGGCTCGCTGGCCGCATTGAACAATTGCTGGCTGAACCGCGAGGGCATGAACGTGTCGGCCTGGCCATGGACCACCAGCAGCGGCATGTCGATGTCGACGATCTTGTCGATGGAGTCGAATTTCTGTGACAGCAGCCAGCGCACCGGCAACCAGGTCACGGGCAGATTGTTCTCGGCCACTGCGGCCACGGCATCGCCGAGCGTGGTGAAGGTGGATTCGATCACCAGACCGCGCACCGGTATCGCGCTGTGGTCCTTTTTCGCTTGCGCCGCCAGGTCGGCCGCGAGGTCGATGGCCACCGCACCGCCCAGGGAGTGGCCGTAGATCAAGCGCTTGTTGGCGTCCGGTTGCATCGCCTTGAAGCGCTCCCAGGCGACGCGGGCGTCTTCGTAGACACTGGCTTCCGACGGCAGATCACCTTTGCTCTGGCCAAAACCGCGGTAATCGATGGCCAGCACCGAATACCCCATCGCTCGTAACTGCTCGATGCGGAACGCCTGGCCGGTCAGGTTCCAGCGCACACCATGCAAATAGAGGATCGACGGCGCATCGCGACGGGCGGCCGGCCACCACCACGCATGCAGGTTTTGCCCGGCCTTGAAGCTGGCAGGCTTGATGTCGAACTCCTGAACGTCCTGCGGCAAACCGTGATACCAGCCGGCGGTCCCCGGCTCGATACGGAACAGCAGCTCGCGCTCTTTGTATTTGAGTACGCCGCAACCCACGGGCAAGCCGACGACCAGCGCGGCCATGCACAGGATTGGCAGCCAGCGTCGGCTCAAGCGGCTCATCAGGTTCGAAAACATGCGGTGGTCCGATGACGGGAATCAAAGCTCGGGTTTTAACAGATGCGTGGCGGGGCGTGGGGATAAATTCGACGGTCGTGTGAATGGCCGGCTTGGGTGGTGACCAATCGGGCCCCATCGCGGGCAAGCCCGCTCCCACAGGGGACTGGATTTCAATGTGGGAGTGAGTCTGTTCGCGATAGCGTCAGTTCGGCCCGCACATCTCCCACATTGGAATGCATATCCCTTGTGGGAGCGGGCTTGCTCTGGGCGGCATTTCGACTTACCAGCTCGGGCATCGCGATCATCAGCGGCGCCCAAGCAGCCGGCGCCGGCTACTGATCAGTCCACTTTCAAGACAATCTTGCCGATGTGATCGCCGGCTTCCATCCGCGCATGGGCCTGCGCCGCATCGGTGTAGGCGTAGACCTTGTCGATCATCGGCAGGCAACGGCCAGCGGCCAGTACCGGCCAGACATACTCACGCAGCTGTTCGGCAATCGAGGCTTTTTCTTCGCGAGTGCGCGAGCGCAGCAGGGAGCCGGTGATCGTCGCGCGCTTGCTCATGATCCCCAACAAGTCGACGTCGTTGGCGCGTGCACCGCCGAGAAAGCCCAGCATCACTAGTCGGCCTTCCATGCCCAGCGCCGCAACGTTCTGGTTGAAGTACGAGCCGCCCATGATGTCGAGGATGACGTTGACGCCTTTGCCGGCGGTTTTCTCCTGGATGACCTGGACGAAATCCTGATCACGGTAGTTGATCGCTTCGGCGCCGAGCTGGCGGATCGCCGCGCATTTTTCCTCGCTGCCGGCGGTGGCGAAGGCCTTGACGCCGAATTCGCGGCAGAGCATCAGCGCGGTGGTGCCGATGCCGCTGGTGCCGCCGTGAATCAGTGCGCGCTGGCCTTTGCTGGCGCCACCCATGTCGAACAGGTTGGCCCACACGGTGAAATAGGTTTCCGGGACTGCCGCCGCGTGGACCCAATCCATGCCGTCGGGTATCGGCAACGTCTGGCTGGCCGGGGCGACGCAATACTGCGCGTAACCGCCGCCATTGGTCAGCGCACAGACCTTGTCGCCGACAATGAATTCGCTGACGCCGGCCCCGATGGCCACCACTTCGCCGGCCACTTCCAGCCCCGGGATCGGGCTCATGCCGGGTTTCATCGGGTACTTGCCGGCGCGTTGAATCACGTCGGGACGGTTGACCCCGGCGGCGTGCACGCGAATCAGCACTTCACCGGCACCGGCGCTTGGAACCGGTTCCTGGCGCGGCTTCAGCACGTCGGGACCGCCGGGTTCGGTGATTTCAATCAGGGTCATGGTTTGCGGCAAAGTCATGTAGAAGTCCTGTCGAGAAAGTTGTCTGTAAATGAGATCGCATGAGCCAACCAATGATTCAGTCAAACCACCAATCCCTGTGGGAGCGAGCTTGCTCGCGATAGCGGTGTGTCAGTCACATTGATGTTGGATCTGCCTACGTCTTCGCGAGCAAGCTCGCTCCCACAGGGGATCTGTTCATTAACCGCATCGCCTGTTCCAGCATCAGTGCAACCACAATGGCACCCGCCGCCACAACGAACAACAGCGCATGATGCCCGCCGCTGGCATTGAACAACGCCGAATAGGCAAAGCCTGCTATCGCCTGGAACGTGGCGAACGACACCGTCGCGCGGCTCCAGGCAATCTGCTGCTGGTGATGGTTGGGGATCAGCTCATGCACCCGGGCCAGCGCCAGTGGCACGATGCCTGGCGGGAATGAACCGAGGATCACCGCCAGCACGGCCAGCGCCGTGAAAGAACTCGCTATCGACAGCAAGCCCACGGCAATCGCCTGCACCACAAGCACCAGCCGGATACTCAACCGGGCGCCGAGCTTATCGGCCAGAAAACCGTAACTCACCGGCCCGATGATCGCGCCCAGGCCGTACATCACCCACATCAGTGCACCGACGTGCGCCCCGGCACCGAGCCCACGAGCCACGTAATCCACCAGGAAGACCATCGCCGGCACCAGCCCGGCAGCCATGAAGGCGTATTGGGCGAACAACAGGTAAACGCCAGGATCGGTCGGTGTCGTGGATGTTTCAATCGATACAACGGCCTGAGGGTGCGCCGCTTTTGGCCATGCGAACCAACTCGCGGCGGTCAGGACCAGTGACAGAATGCCCAGGCCAAACCAGGTTTGCTGCAGCCCGAGGTTCAGCAACGGCGGGACAATCGTCCCCGAGCCGGCAATGCCCAGGCCGATACCAAGGAAGATCGCGCCGCTGGCCAAGCCCCGGCGAGACGCCGGCACGTGGGGCAATACCGTTGCAGCCACCAACACCATAATCGCGCCGCCCGCCACGCCGGACAGCAGGCGCCAGCCGAAGAACCAGCTCACCGACAAGGGAAAACCACAGGCAAAGAATGCCAGGGTCACGGCCAGCATCATCAGGCGCAGGGCCGTGGTGTTGGAGGTGCGGTTGGCCAGCGGTCGGCCGATCAGTGCGCCGATCAAGTAGCCGACAAGGTTGGCGGCGCCGAGGTACACCACGTCGCTGGCGGAAAACCAGTGCGACTGGATCAGCGACGGAATCAACGGCGTGTAGGCAAACCGCGCCAGGCCAATACTGACCAGGCTGGCGGCGAGGCCGGCGAAGATCGGCAGCCAGATCGCGCTGCGCGGGGTGGTCGATGTGCTGTGCATGAGAGCAGTCCTGTGAGGTTATCTCTGGTGCCCAGCGTATCGAGAATTATTGATGCAGTAATGCATCGATTTCGCGCTACAGTGATGCGAATTTGCATTATCAGGAAAACCCTATGAATTGGGATGACGCACGGGTGTTTCTGGCGGTGTGCCGCGAATCGACACTGCGCGGTGCGGCGCGGGTGCTGGGGGTCGATCAGGCCACTGTCGGGCGGCGGGTCACGGCGCTGGAAAAGTCCTTGAGCGCGACACTGTTCCTGCGCACCTCCGAAGGTTACGCGCTGACGGCGGTCGGCGAAGCAGCCTTGCAGGCCGTGGAAAAAATGGAGGTGTCGGCGTTGGAGCTGGAACGGCAGATCCTCGGTCTGGATGATCGGCTGACCGGTACGGTACGGGTCAGCACCACCGATTCGCTGGCCATCGATTTCCTGATCCCGGCGATTGCCCGGTTGCACGACAAACACCCGGATGTACGGGTGCAGCTGGATGCGTCCACGCAAATGATCAGCCTGGCCAAGCGCGAAGCCGATATCGCGGTGCGCAATGCCCGGCCGGACAACCCGGACCTGATCGCCCGGCGTATCGCCCGTTGGCCGGTGGGCCTGTTCGCCTCGCAACGGTATGTCGACAGCCACGGCGTGCCGGAACCGGGTTCGGCGTTTGAAGGACATGATCTGGTGGCTTACCAGCCGTATCTGGCGAGTAACAAGGAGATGACGCTGGTGTCGGAACCGGTGAGCCGCGGGCGGATCGTGTCGAGCCTGGGCTCCGGCCTGCTGGTGCGTCGAGCCATCGCAGCAGGGCTCGGCGTTGGGGAAATTCCGGTGTACATGGGGGAGAGGGACGGGCTGGTCAGGCTATGGCCGGAGCGCACGCGACCGGTGCCCTATGACGTCTGGCTGGTGACCCACGCGGACTTGCGGCATACCGCCCGGGTCCGCGCGGTGATCGATGAAATCGTCGCGGGGTTTTCCGGTACCGGCGAATAAAAAGTAATCCCCGTCGCAGCTGGCTGCGACAGGGATTACAGGTGACGGTTATGGCATTTCCGGCAGTTCTTGTGGCCGCAGGTCAAACACCAGCACCTCGGCATCCACGCCGTTGGTCAAGGTCAGCACCTGTTCTTCGCGAACCCGCACGCCATCGCCTTCCTGCAACGGTACGCCGTTGAGTTCGACGCTGCCACGGGCCACATGCACATAGGCGTAGCGGTTGGCGGCCAGTTCCAGGGTGGCGCTTTCCTTGCCGTCGATCAGCGCGGCATACACCCGTGCATCCTGACGCACCTTCAGCGAACCCTTGTCCCCGTCCGGGGAGATGATCAGTTGCAGACGCCCACGTTTTTTCTGGGTGCTGAAGTGCTCTTGCTGGTAACGCGGTTTAGCGCCGCTGACTTCCGGCACGATCCAGATTTGCAGAAAGTGCACCGGCCGCGTGGCCGAGTGGTTGTATTCGCTGTGCGCCACGCCGCTGCCGGCGCTCATCAACTGCACGTCACCGGGACGAATCACCGAGCCGGTGCCCAGGGTGTCCTTGTGTTCCAGAGCGCCTTCGAGTACGTAGGAGAAAATCTCCATGTCGCGGTGCGGGTGCTGGCCGAAACCTTTACCCGCCGCCACGCGGTCGTCATTGATCACCAGCAGATCGGAAAAACCCTGTTCTTTGGGATTGCGATAGTTGGCGAAGGAAAAGGTATGGAACGACTTCAACCAGCCGTGATTGGCGGCGCCGCGATCCGAGGCTTTGCGAAGGGTCAGCATGATGAAATCTCCTGTGGGGACGTTGATTCGTCCGAGTGAGGAGAAGGTTAATGTTTATCGGTTGGTGCAATAAGTAGATGAAAATTGAAATACTGTCCTGATCAGGTTGACAGTAATGTGCAGTCGATCACGTATTCTTCTCCGACGCCGGCGTCACACTTGGCCATAATGCATAGCATCCCTTTTGCGCCGGACACTGGCCCCTGTGGGAGCGGGCTTGCCCGCGATAGCGGTCTCACATTCAACAGTAGTGGTGGTTATAAGTCCGCTATCGCGAGCAGGCTCGCTCCCACAGGTTTTGTGTCTGGCAGATGGACTTTCTTTTGACTTCAGTGATTTTGAACCCATGAAAACCGTGGCTATGGTGTTGTTCCCCGACTTCCTCCTGCTGGACATGGCCGGCCCCATGGAAGTGTTTTCCATCGCCAATCGTTATCTGCCGGCGCATGAGCGTTACGAGCTGTCGACCATTGGCACTGAACCGGGCGCGTTGCGAGCGTCCAACGGCGTGAGCGTGCACACCGATCTGCACATCGATCAGGCCACCCAGGCATATGACCTGTTGCTGGTGCCCGGCGGTCCGGGGGCCTATAACGAAAAACACCCACAGTTGTTGTGCTGGCTCAAAGACGCCGTCGGGCGGGCCGGGCGCTACGGCTCGATCTGCACCGGTGTGTTTGTACTCGGGCATGCCGGTTTGCTGGACGGCTATCGCGTCACCACCCATTGGCATTACACGGAGCGCCTGATCAAAGGCTTTCCCGAGGCAACGGTGGAGACCGATAAGATTTACGTGCAGGACCGAAACCTCATCACCTCTGGCGGCGTGACCGCCGGTATCGACCTGGCGCTGGCGGTGGTCGCCGAAGACCACGGCAAGAAAGTCGCCCAGGACGTGGCCAAGGTGTTGCTGGTGGTGATGAAACGCCAGGGTGGACAGGCGCAGTTCAGTCCATTGATGGCCACCGTCGCACCGCAGGAAACCCCGATCACCCGCGTGCAGAACCATGTGCTTGAACACCTCGATGAAGCCTTCAGCATCGAACGCATGGCCTGCTTCGCGAACATGAGCGAACGGCATTTTGCCCGCACGTTTGCCCGGGAAGTGAACATGACGCCCATGGAGTTTTTGCAAAGTGCGCGCATCGACTGCGCCCGCAACCTGCTGGAAACAAGCGAACTGCCGCTCAAGACCGTGGCCTTCAAAAGCGGTTTCGGCAGTGTGCGGCACATGCGTTTTTTGTTCAGTGAAAAGCTGGGCCTGACCCCCAGCCAATATCGTGAACAGTTCAGCTAGAGCGTTTGTGTCCGTTATGCGCACCGCGATGGCTGTGACACTCCTACCGTGGCAGTTGAACAGTCACTGAGGCCTGCCAAGATACTTGGCAACGCTTTGCAACGGAGGTGCGGGAGCCTGGAGAGCGCGTGCGATGGGTCTTGTCGCACGGTGAGCCGAGCCAGGTTTCAGCCTGTGGATGGACATGAACAGCCTCATAGATTTGAACAGCGATGCGGTGCTGCGATTCGGCCCCTACGCCTTCCACCTGCAGCAACGGCTGATCCTGGAAGGTGATCGACCGCTGCGCATGGGCGGGCGGGCCCTGGATATTTTGCAGGTCCTGGTCGAGCGTGCCGGCGACGTGGTCAGCAAGGATGAATTGATTGCCCAGGTCTGGCCGACCTCCGTGGTCGAGGAAATCAACCTGCGGGTGCACATCGCGGCCCTGCGTCGGGCCCTGGGTGACGGGCAGAATGGCCAGCGCTACATCGTCAATATCCCCCAGCGCGGCTACAGCTTTATCGCCCCGGTGGAACAGGTGCCCGCAGGCACGCTGGTGTTGTTCGAGAACGTGCAAAGACACCAGCACAACTTGCCGGCCCGGTTGACGCCGGTGACCGGTCGGGATTCGATCGTCGGCAGTCTGGTCCGACAGTTGCCGGTCCGTCGCCTCATGACCCTGGCCGGCCCCGGCGGTATCGGCAAGACCACGGTGGCGTTGCGTGTCGCCGAACTGCTGTTGCAGCACTATGAAGACGGCGTGTGGCTGGTGGATTTTTCAATGATCGATGACCCGACGCGGGTGGTCGATCATCTGATCCAGACCCTTGAACTGGACGTCGGCACGACGCTGGACGTGCTGGCAAACCGGCACACATTGCTGGTGCTCGATAACTGCGAGCACTTGCAGGAACGCTGCCGGACCCTGGTCGAGGATTTATTGGCTTCGGCACCTCGCCTGTCGATTCTGGTGACCAGTCGCGAACCCTTGCAGGCGCTGGGGGAAACGGTCCAGCGCCTGGCCTCTCTGGCGGTGCCGCCCGCGTCGGTCTTGCACAGCGTCACCGAAACCATGGGGTATTCGGCGGTGCAGTTGTTCGTCAGTCGCGCCCGAGCCCGTCAACAAGGGTTTACCCTGCGCGAACAAGACCTCAAGGCCGTGCGCGAAATCTGCCAGCGGCTCGACGGTTTGCCGCTGGCGATTGAACTGGCGGCGGGGCAGATCGACGCCTTGGCGCTGGTGGGCTTGCAGGCGCAGCTCGACAACTGTTTTCAGCTGCTGACCCAAGGCCGGCGCACCGCCGTGCCCCGGCATCAAACCCTCAAGGCTGCGCTGGACTGGAGCTATGAACGACTCGGCGAACGCGAGCAAACCGTGCTGCAGCGCCTGTCGGTGTTCAAGATGTCCTTCACCCTTGATGCGGCGATTGGCGTGAGCAGTTGCGCACGGCTCAAGCCCGATGTACTGGCGGAGCTGGTTGAGCGACTGGTGGCCAAATCGTTACTGTCAAAGGATCAAGTCAACGGCACCAGCCGTTATCGTTTTCTCAACACCACCCGCCGCTATGCGCTGGAGAAGCTTGAGCTGAGCGGCCAGGAGCGTGTGTTCGAGAGGCGTTACTCGCACTACATCAGTCGCGCGCGCAGGGCCTCAGGGGTGCCATTGTCCATGGAGCTCGTCGAGTAAGCACCGGACTTTGTGCAAGTCCGGTGTTGCGAAACCTTCGGTGAACCGGTTGTAGACCGGCGCCAGCAACTCATGGGCCTGCTGGTACAAGCCCTGGCGCTGCCAGAGTTGCGCCAGTGAGGTGGCGCTACGCAGTTCCCAGGCCAGGGCGCCTTGATGCCTGGCCACATTCAATGCCCGAACCAGCATCTCTTCGGCCGCTCCGATGTTGTGGGAACGAGCCTGCTCGCGATGATCCCCCTGCGACGGAGTGTCCTGCGCCATCAACGCATCAGCCTTGGCGCGCAGTATCTCCGCCGTGCTCCATCCTGCCGCCCCGGTATCGGCTCGCTGCAGCAAGGTTTCATCGACAAAGCCGCTGTCGAGCGTGACCATGATTTCGCCGATCAAGCCCGCCCCCGGCCGATTGAGCAACTGCGCTTCTTCGCGATCAATTACCTGCGCGTAATGTTGTGCCCAGTTATAAAACAGCAGCACCGAATGTTTTTGCGCTTGCTCCAGCAACAGGCACAAGAGATCGCGAGCGGTCTGATGCTCGCCGTTGTAGTGGGCGATCAGGCACCCGGCCAGCGCCAGGGTGTAGCAGATCGACGTTCCGTGGTCGATCTGAATCGCGATGTCCAGTGCCTGCCGGGCGGTGCGCCAGGCTTGTTCCGGCTGGCCTTGCACCCAGAGGATGCGCGCCAGAATCGTCAGGGCGGCCACGCTCTGATCGTATTGCACGCCAAACCCGTGGGTGAAGCGGTTGAGGTGACCGCTCTGGGCCATGCGCTGGATGACCTGTTCGGCGTTCTCCCGCGCCAATGGCTGATTGCCGGAAAAGTGCAGCGCCAGAACGCGTAAGCGGTGTGTGCTGAGAGACAGGACGGCGTCGTCATCGCCTCCCAGTCGGTCAAATTGCTGGCTCTGCTCCAGCGCCATTTGGTAGTGACCGCAACTGAGGTTGACCGCCATGTACCCCGACAACGCCCGGAGCTGGCCAGCCACGTCGTTGGCGGTTTTGGCCAGGGTCCGGGCGCTGACGAACGCCTCGATGGTTTCGGCGGTGCCGCCCTGGGTGTGGTAGCAAGAGCTGCCCAGCGCCAGCTTCAGGTCCATCTTCAGACGAGGGCAGGGCTCGGCGTTCGCGTCGAGCAAGGCGAGCGCCTTGCGCACATAGACCCCGTGTTCCTTGAGCAGCGACAGTTCTTGCCAGAGTGGCGTGGACGTCGCCGCCAGACGAATCGCCAGCGCTTGCGGCCCCTGGCTATTCAAGCCCCAGTCGAGGGCCGAACGAATGTCTTCCAGGCTGCGCGCGTAACGCTCGATCCACAGGCTCGTGGAAGTCTGCTCCCAATCAGCCTGGGCTTGATGCATCACGGCCAGGCAGCGTTGGGCGTGGCGTTCACGGGTGTCCGGCAGATCAGCGGCCTCGGCGAGTTTTTCCAGGGCATAGCTGCGGGTCGTGTCGAGTAACCGATAGAACACTTCTTCGTCGCCCACCTCGACGTTCAACAGCGACTTGGCCACCAGTTGCGTGATCGAGCCAAACACCACGTCGGGCTCGATGTGTTCGCCGACGATCACGGCCGCTGCCGACTGCAGGGTGAAACCGCCCCTGAACACCCCGAGGCGGCGCAGGCATGTCTGCTCGCAGGCACTGAGCAACTGGAAACTCCAGTCGAGAGTGGCGCGCAGTGTCTGGTGTCGGCCCAGCGTCGACTGACAGCCCTGAGTGAGCACGCGGAAACTGCCCTGCAATTGCGCCAGCAATCCGCTCACACCAAAGTGGTCGACTTGCGCCGCCGCCAGTTCGATGGCCAATGGAATACCGTCCAGGCGCCGACAGATCTCGATCGCCAGCGGCAGTTCTTCTTCAGTCAGTTCAAAGCTGTCCTGGCTGGCCATGGCCCGTTCGACGAACAGCTGCAGCGCCGAAAACGTCAACGCCTGAGCACGGTCGAGCACGGCGATGGGCGGCGGACAATCCAGCGAGTCAAGACGCTGAACGTATTCGCCCTCGGCGCGCAGGCTCTCGCGGCTGGTGGCCAGAATGTGCACCTGAGGGGCTGCGCGCAGGAGGCTTTCGCAGAGCAGAGCGATGGCGTCGATCAAGTGTTCGCAGTTGTCGATCACCAGCAGCATCTGCCGTTCGCGCAGAAACGCCGCGAGGCCGCTCGCGGGTTCGGCGTCATGCAGCGACAAACCCAGCAGCGTGGCCAGGTGAGGGCCGATCATCAACGGGTCGCTGATCGGCGCCAGGTCCAGCAGACGAATGCCGTCCCGGTAGCGGCCAATCAATTGTTCGGCGACCCGCAGGGCCACGGTGGTCTTGCCGATCCCGCCCGGGCCGACGAGGGTGATGAAACGCTGGCGTGGCAGCTGCAACATCAGGTTGTCGACCAGTGGCTGGCGACCAATCATGCGCGTGTGCCGGATTGGCAGGTTGTGGCCGCTTGTTGCAGGTTCTTCGGCTTCGGGATGCTGCCCGATCTGTTGCAGCGAAAAGGGCGCCACAAAACTGTAGCCGCGTTGGGCCACGGTGATGATGTAGCGCTGGCCGGCCTGGCCGTCGCCAAGGGCTTTGCGCAGCGCCGCCATGTGCACCCGCAGGTTGATGTCTTCGACCACGCTTTTGGGCCAGACCCTGGCGATCAATTCTTGCTTGGCGACCACTTTTCCCGCGTGTTCCAGCAGGATCAACAGAATGTCCAGGGCACGCCGACCCAGGCGCAAAGGCTGGTCGGCCTCCATCACCAGGCGTTGTCCGGGGTAGACCCGGTAGGGGCCGAAATGGATGGCCTGTTCGGGGGAAAGGGTCAACGTGTCACTCCTGCTTGCAACCGTCTGGTACGCGATTTTCGAGCATATTCCTCAGGTTTTGACGTGAACGCAACGCGGTGTCCGGAAGACTGGCGGGTGTCCGTCCGGACCGGTGCGTTCCGGGTGTCGTTCTCAAGCACCTGTTCATTGGGGGTGAGGGTAGCAAAGTACGTGTTAAGGCTTTTGGCGCGCCAAGGAAAATTAACAACGTTTAACTCGTGCTCAGTGTGGTCTACGCCCAAAACTCGGTTGCTTCAACTTCCGCTGGTCTGGTGGGAACGAGCCTGCTCGCGATAGCGGTGGGGCTGCCTGCATCTGTTTTGAATGTGCCGCCGCCTCGCTTCCACAGTAGGGCGGTGGTGTTGCAAAGGGATTAATACCTCAAGAGGACGCTTGAATGAGCAACGTGGTGGTGGTCTATCACAGTGGCTATGGGCACACCCGTGTCTTGGCCGAGGCCGTCGCCCTCGGTGTGGAGCGGCACCTGGGCAGCACCAGTTTGCTGGTGCCGGTCGAGGACGTGGACCAGCACTGGGATCGATTGCACAGCGCCGACGCCATCATTTTCGGCGCCCCGACCTACATGGGCAGCGCTTCGGCGTCCTTCAAGAGCTTCATGGAATCCACGGCGGCGTTTTACCTGGCTCAGCCATGGCGCGACAAGCTGGCGGCGGGGTTCACCAACTCCGGCTGCCTGTGCGGCGACAAACTCAACACCTTGCTGCAACTGGCGGTGTTCGCCGCGCAACATTCGATGATCTGGGTCGGCCTCGACGTGCTGCCGGCACGGTCGAGCACCGGCGTGTTCGACGGACAGCTCAATCGCCTCGGCAGTTCGCTCGGGGTCATGGCCCAGTCGAATGTCGAACAGTCCCCCGAGCTGGCGCCTCCGCCGGAAGACCGCTGCACCGCCGCACACCTGGGCGAGCGCGTGGCGCGACTCGCCGAGCGCATGGGCCACTCACCGCTTTGAAACACCCCCAACACTCGCAAAGGAGATATCGCATGAGTACATTCACGACCCGAGACGGCACCGAGATTTATTACAAGGACTGGGGCACCGGTCAGCCAATTGTATTCAGTCACGGCTGGCCGCTGAACGCCGACAGCTGGGAATCGCAGATGATCTTCCTGGCCTCCAAAGGCTATCGGGTCATCGCCCACGACCGCCGTGGCCATGGTCGCTCCAGCCAGCCGTGGACCGGCAACGACATGGACACCTACGCCGATGATCTGGCGCAGTTGATCGAGTTGCTCGACCTCAAGGACGCCGTGCTGTTCGGCTTCTCCACCGGCGGTGGCGAAGTGGCGCGCTACATCGGTCGCCACGGCACTGGCCGCGTGGCCAAGGCCGGGCTGATCTCCTCGGTGCCGCCGTTGATGCTCAAGACCGAAGCCAACCCCGGTGGCCTGCCGATCGAAGTGTTCGACGGCATTCGCCAGGCGTCCCTGGCCGACCGTTCGAAGCTTTACATCGACCTCGCCAGCGGACCGTTCTTCGGCTTCAACAAGCCTGACGCCAAGCCTTCCCAGGGCATGATCGACTGGTTCTGGATGCAAGGCATGATGGCCGGTCACAAGAACACGTTTGACTGCATCAAGGCGTTCTCCGAAACCGACTTCACCGAGGACTTGAAGAAGTTCGATATTCCGACGCTGGTGGTGCACGGCGACGCGGATCAGGTGGTGCCCATCGAAGCGGCGGGCATTGCGTCGGCAAAACTGGTGAAAGGATCTACGCTGAAGATCTACCCCGGTGCACCCCATGGCTTGACTGACACTCACAAGGATCAGCTCAACGCTGAGCTGTTGGCGTTCTTGAAGGGATGATGAACCCCGGCGCGGATTTAAATCCGCGCCGGTTTTCGCTGCTGGTGAGAGCGGCTAACTGTCGAGATCAAGTCCATGAAAAAGCTGACGAATGCCACCGGCGCCCCGGTGGCCAATAACCTCAATATCCAGACGGCCGGCCCTCGTGGGCCGGCACTTGCGCAAGATAGCTGGATGTTTGAAAAACTCGCCCACTTTAACCGCGAAGTCATCCCCGAGCGGCGCATGCACGCCAAGGGCGCTGGCGCTTACGGCACGTTCACCGTCACCCACGACGTCAGCCGCTACACCAAGGCCAGTATTTTCAGCGCCGTAGGCAAACAGACGCCGTTGTTCGTGCGGTTTTCCTCGGTGGCCGGCGAGCGCGGCGCGGCGGATGCCGAGCGCGATATCCGTGGCTTCGCGGTGAAGTTCTATACCGACGAAGGCAACTGGGACATTGTCGGCAACAACACGCCGGTGTTTTTCTTCCGCGACCCGCTGCGTTTCGCCGACCTTAATCACGTGGTCAAGCGTGACCCGCGCACCGGTCTGCGCAACGCCACCAGCAACTGGGATTTCTGGAGCTTGCTGCCGGAGGCGCTGCACCAGGTGACCATCGTCATGAGCGATCGCGGGATTCCGGTCAGTTTCCGCAACATGCACGGTTTCGGCAGCCACACGTTCAGCCTGATCAACCGCGACAACAAACGGGTGTGGGTGAAGTTTCACTTTGTCTGCCAGCAAGCCATTGAAAACCTCACGGATGCCGAGGCGCAAGCGGTGGTCGGCAGGGACCGCGAGAGCAATTTGCGGGACCTGTACGAAGTCATCGAACAGGGTAATTTCCCGCGTTGGAAATTGTGCATTCAGGTGATGGAGGAGGAACAGGCCAACACCTACCGGCACAATCCATTTGACCTGACCAAGGTCTGGCCGCACGGTGATTTCCCGCTGATCGAAGTGGGCATCATGGAGCTCAACCGTAACGCCGAGAACTACTTCGCCGAGATCGAACAGGCCGCCTTCTCGCCAGCCAACGTGGTGCCAGGCGTGAGCTTTTCACCGGACCGTATGCTTCAGGCGCGGCTGTTTTCCTATGGTGATGCTCAGCGCTATCGCTTGGGGGTCAACTCCAGTCACATCCCGGTCAACGCTCCGCGCTCACCGTCGCACAGCTATCACCGCGACGGCGCCATGCGTACCGACGGCAACCTGGGTGGCACCGCCAGTTATTTCCCCAACAGCGTGGGTGAATGGCAGGACTCGCCGGAACTGGCCGATCCGCCGCTGCCGGTGGAAGGCTTTGCCCAGCACTATGACCATCGGCTTGAGAATGACCACTACGAACAGCCGGGCAATCTGTTCCGGTTGCTGGACCCGCAGCGTAAACAGTTGCTGTTCGACAACACCGCACGGGCGATGAATGGCGTGCCGCAGGCGATTCGCCAGCGCCATATCGAGAACTGCACCAAGGCTGACCCGGCGTATGGATTCGGGGTGGCTGAGGCGTTGGAGCGGCTTTCTCCGTTGGGCTGACACAACCCACGTAGCAGCTGTCATTCGACCGCTGCTACGACGCTTGCGACGTCGAACATTACGCGTGAAGTTCGGCGGCGTAGGCGGGGCGATGGGGAAGGGGGCGCACGGTACGGCAACGCCAGGCAAACGGGTTGATGCCTTCACTGCGGGTGAAGATATGACAGAAATGCGCTTGATCGCAGAAGCCGCATTCGAGGCTGATTTGCGTCAGGGTCAGTTCGGTGTCCTGGATCAATTGCTTGGCGCGGGCAATACGCTGGTGGCGAATCCAGTCCTGGGGCGAGAGCCCGGTGCTGCACTTGAATGCGCGGGAGAAATGACTGCGTGAGAGGGCGCAGGCGCTAGCCAACTCGGTTACTTCAATGGTCTCGCCGAGGCGCTCGAGGATCAGCTGCTTGACCAGGCTTTCGCGCCACGGGGTCAGACCGCCGGTGGTTTTCTTTCGCGTTTGAGTATCAGTCGCGCGGGCGACGTTTCGCTGAGATTGGGCCATGACAGATGTCCGTGTCGGTGAGCTTCATTCTTGGTCGCGACGCGCTGGCAGGCGAGTTAAACGTTGTTAATTCCATCCGTGTACACAGGTAAGCAACAGCGCTAACTCAGCACATTGCTGCAATTTCCAAGGCCGTTTGCCCTGCACAATCGATGTCAGTGTGCGGCGTTTGCATGGCCGTTTTTTTGACTCGAAAAAGGTGAAAGCATGAAACATTCTCTGGCAAGTGCACTGGGGCTGGCGGTGGCGATGGCTGCCGGAGTGTGTGCGGCGCAGGCGCCTGCTCAGGTCGGCACACAGGCGCCGGGCTATTTCCGCCTGGCGGTGGGCGATTACGAAGTCACGGCGCTGTTCGACGGCTACAACGACCTGTCGCCCAAACTGCTCAAAGGCCTGACCCAGAGCCAGATCCGCGCGCTGCTGGCCCGCCGTTCGATTGAAACACCGGGCGTGCAGACCGCGTTCAATGCCTTTTTGATCAACACAGGCAAGCAATTGATCCTGGTCGATACGGGCGCCGGCCAATGCATTGGCGCCACCGCCGGCATGCTCTCGGACAACATGAAAGCCGCCGGTTATGAGCCTGCGCAAGTCGATACGATTTTGTTGACGCACCTGCACCTGGACCACGTCTGCGGGCTGGTCGACGCCCAGCACAAACCCGTGTTCGCCAATGCCACCGTCTTTGCGGCGAAGGCGGAAGCCGCGTACTGGCTCGATCCTCAGGCGCTTGCCAAGGCCCCCGAGGGCGCCAAGCCGTATTTCAAAATCGCCCAGGACTCGACCGCACCGTATGTGGCCGAGGGTCGTTTCAAGACGTTCGATGCCGGTCAGTCGCCGGTGCCGGGTGTGGTCGATGCGGCGCTGGAAGCCGGGCACACGCCGGGCAGCACCACCTACCGGTTCACTTCCCAGGGGCAGAGCATTCTGTTCATGGGCGATCTGGTGCATAACCTCGCGGTGCAGTTCGAACACCCTGAGGTGTCGATCGGTTTTGACGTCAACAGCCAGCAGGCGATCAAGAGCCGCGCCACCGTGTTCACGGCTGCAGCGGCGAGCAAGACCTGGGTGACGGCGGCGCACTTGCCGTTCCCCGGCATTGGCCACATCGCCGCCCAGGGCAAGCATTTCCAGTGGGTGCCGGTGGAATACGGGCCTTACAAACGTGCGGCGAACGTGCCGCTGATCGAGTAAAGTCGCCGGCTGAACACAGAAGGGAACCGTGCCTATGAACCGTAACGATCTGCGTCGCGTCGACATGAACCTGTTGGTGATTTTCGAGGCGTTGATGTTCGAAAAAAACCTCACTCGTGTGGCTGAAAAACTGTTCATGGGCCAGCCGGCGGTCAGCGCGGCGCTGGGACGGTTACGTGATCTGTTCGACGATCCGTTGTTGCTGCGCAATGGGCGCGCCATGGAGCCGACGGCGCGGGCGCTGGCGATTCTCAAGGAGCTGCAACCGGCGATGGATGTGATTTCCGGGGCGGTGAGCCGGGCCAAGGAGTTCGATCCGACGACTAGCTGCGATGTGTTTCGTATCGGGCTGTCGGACGATGCCGAGTTTGGTTTGTTTCCGCCGCTGTTGACGCAGTTGCGCGAGGAGGCGCCGGGGATTGTCGTGGTGGTGCGGCGGGCCAACTATCTTTTGATGCCGGCGTTGTTGGCGTCCGGGGAAATTTCGGTGGGGGTGAGTTACACCACGGATTTGCCGGCAAATGCCAAGCGCAAGACCTTACGCGATATTCCGTGCAAGGTGTTGCGTGGTGACAAGCGGCCGGGGCCGCTGACGCTGGATGAGTATTGTGAGCGGCCGCATGCGATGGTGTCGTTTTCGGGGGATTTGAGCGGCAACATTGATCTGGATCTGGCGAAGATCGGGCGCTGTCGGCGGGTGGTGTTGGGGGTTCCGCAGTTCAGTGGGTTGCGTGCGTTGTTGGCCGGGACTGAGATGATTGCGACGGTGCCGGATTATGCGGCGTGTGCGTTGGTTGAGGGGTGTGCGTTGAGAGCTGAGGATCCGCCGTTTCCGATTGAGGCTGCGCAGTTGTCGATGGCTTGGAGTGGGGTGCATGACAATGATCCGGCGGAGCGGTGGTTGCGGGCTCGCATTAGTCAGTTTATGTCGCTGCCTTTGGGGATTCCGTCTTAAACGTGGACTTGGCGGCCTTTGGGCCGACCATGTTCTCTTGGGTGTATTTGGGCCAATTGTGGGAGCGAGCTTGCTCGCGATGGCGGCCTGATAGCCGACCAGTTTCTTTCGGGTGTGCATATCCGTTGCTGCGGTAACGGCCACCTAGGGTTTCGCCCTTACGGCGAGGCACTTTTTTCAAACGCCAAAAAAGTACCCAAAAAGGCTTGCCCCGGCGTTCGGCCCCTCGCTGGGGCTCGGTGTTCCTTCGCTCCGGCATTCATCTGGGGGCATCGCCTCCGGTCTGCTTCGCGACGACCTCCTCTCGATGTGTTCGACTTCGTCGAACGGCGCTACGCGCCTGCCCCCCAGATAAACGCCTCCACTCAGCCTGCCGAAGGGGCGGGTAGATCAAAAGCTGCAGGCGAGCTAACGCTCGGCCTGTTGAGTGGTTAAAAGCGGGCGGTGTACGTTGGTTTTTATTGTGGGGGCTGGCTTGCTAGCGATGGTGCCCTGCCAGCCGACCAGTCTCTTCCTGCCGCCACTTGATCGTTCCCTACGCTCCGCGTGGGAATGCAGCCCGGGACGCTCCGCGTTCCGAAGGGGCGGGCGGACCAAGATCAAAAGCTGCAAGCGAGCTAACGCTCGGCCTGTTGAGTGGTTAAAAGCGGGCGGGGCGCCTCGGTTTTTATTGTGGGAGCTAGCCTGCTAGCGATGGCGACTTGCCAGTCGACCAGACTCTTCCTGCCGCCACTTGATCGTTCCCTACGCTCCGCGTGGGAATGCAGCCAGGGACGCTCCGCGTTCCGAAGGGGCGGGCGGACCAAAATCAAAAGCTGCAAGCGAGCTAACGCTCGGCCTGTTGAGTGGTTAAAAGCGGGCGGGGCGCCTCGGTTTTTATTGTGGGAGCTAGCCTGCTAGCGATGGCGACCTGACGGCCGACCAGATTCTTGCAGGTGTGCATCGAACCCTGTGGGAGCGGGCTTGTCGGGTCGCCGCATCGCCGTGATGGCGCCCGGCCAGCCGACCAGTCTCTTCCAGCTACCCCACTGATCGTTCCCTACGCTCCGCGTGGGAATGCAGCCAGGGACGCTCTGCGTTCCGAAGGGGCAGATGGATCAAGATCAAGAGCTGCAGGCGAGCGACCGCTCGGCCTGTTGAGTGGTGGAGAGCGATGCGTGTGCGCCGATGCATTGTGGGTTGTCTGGCTGGCTGGCTGGAGTGTGGTTGGTTGAACGGGCGGTACCGTTGTCAGTTGAAAAAGCGCAGCCCCGTCAATCCTTACCATTCGTCCGTAATTGTTATTGACCTGTAAGTTCTGACAGTAGCCGGTGTTCGCGATTCGGTGTGTGATAGGCGTGCTCCAGGTGGCAGGTTTAATCACGTACAGGGAACGAATAATGAATGGTCAGGGTACGGAACTAGTCACGGAAAAATTGCCACCTCCGTTCATTCGTGAAAGTCGGGCCCTGGACCTCTTGAATCCACTGGCGCTCACGCATAGCTGCAGGATTGTCATGGAGTACACCATTGAGCCCGGTGACAGGGTCAGTGTGTCTTGGGCAGGGGCTCCGGGGGCTGGTTCGTATACGTCGGTGTTTTTCCCGGTGGGTGAGTTGCGTCCCTTGGAGGTCGGGATAGGCGGTATACCGCTGGTGATCTTCAATTTGGGGAGGACGGTGACGCTGACCTATACCGTTATTCGAGGTGACTCTGCGCCTGTGACTTCGCAGCCGTTGATTTTATACGTGCTGCCGATAGCGCTAAGCGAGTTGCCCAGACCCTTTATCACGCAGGCACCCGGGTTTGGCACGGGTTTGGTCCTTGATGTCAATGCGCTGACCGAATTCACCCTTCGGATTAATGCATGGCCCCTGCAAACCCAAGGTCAATACTTCTGGTTGCGTCTCAGAGGGACCAACGCCAACGATAGCGTTTTCGATGAGCTGTACTGGAGTGCATCGCACAATGTTGTCGATCAGAAATTCGACAAAGGCTTCTATGCACAAGGCTACTCCGCCGACCCGCTGAAGGGGCTCAAGGATCGCAGTACGCTGACTCTGGAGTTTATGGCGGGGCTGCAGGGTGGCCAGGACCCGGCCCTTGCCCAGAGGTTTGCGCATCGCAACTACATCATCAGCACGAATGGACCGGTCACACCGGTTGTCCCGGTGATCGAATCGGTGAAGGGCTCCGACAATATCGTTATTCCCGACATGGGAGACACTGCTCATTCTCGCGTAACGGTAACCGGGACCGCATTGGCGGGCGAAGAGGTGGAGCTCTTTGATGGGGAAGTCTTCCTTGGTAAAGCCAGGGCCATTTCCGGTCGCTGGGAATTGTTGGTGGCGGAGCTGGATGTGCGGCGGCATGTATTCAAGGCTGTGGCTTTGTATGGCGGTAATGAGGAATCCAACGCGTGGACGATCAACGTAACGTCGCCACTTCCGTTGCCGCTTACCATCAAAGAGGCCCCCGATAACATCAACCTCGACCTGGTTGCGGCCAGAGATCGCCTGACTGCCGTATTGGACTACGACATGGAAGCCTTGGATCTGCTCAGAGTAATGTGGGTTGGCACGCCCGGCGCCGGGACGCGAACCACCTCTCCGGTTCGGGCTGGCGACATAAAGCCAAGAGAAATTCTGCTGCCCACTTCGCTTGTCAGCGCCAATGTCGGCAAAACGGTCACGGTGACATTCAGCTATACCCGCGGGACATCGCCCCCGGTGGTATCGCAACCGCTGAGGCTGAGCGTTTTCAATTCCGGCGGATGAGTAACATCTCAAAAGTGCTCCTTTTGAACAGAGGCATCAACATGGCTTCGGAGTTGATCCACTGAAAAAACGGCCTCGCAAGAGGCCGTTTTTTTTGCGTCAGACAAATGCGCTCCTGCCATGAAGATCTCACACGGGGCTACGGCGGATCTCACTGCCGGGCTCATCCACAAAAAGAGCACGTACATTCAATTTTTCCCATCCCCGCCCCGGCATTATCGAATGACGTCCCGGCGCATGGCTGCCGGTGGTTTTTCATTTGTGCAGGTAGCCCATGAACGCTTCGCAATGGGATCAACGGGCCCAGGACTTCGGGTTGCTTTTTCTGCGGGTCAGCGGTGGATTGTTTCTGCTATGGGTGCACGGTTTGCCCAAGCTGCTTAACTACAGCGCGCAGTTGCAGGTCATCGAAGACCCTTTCCACCTCGGTGCGAATGTCACGCTGATGCTGGCTATTTTTGCCGAGGTGCTGTGTCCGCTGTTGATCATTGCCGGGGTGTTGGTGCGGTTGGCGTGTCTGCCGATTCTGTGTGTCCTGTTGATTGCTCTGTTGGTTGTGCATCCCCAGTGGAGCCTCGATGAAGGGCAGTTCGGCTGGCTGCTGCTGATTCTGTTCACCAGTCTTTTCATCGCCGGGCCGGGACGGCTGGCGCTCAATGTCCGATTTGCCGGAGCTTTGCGTTATGCCTGAATCCAACCGTTTCGAAGAAGTCGTGACCCTGGTCATCAAGCATCGGGTCAAGGCTGGTTTTGAAGTGCCTTACGAAGCCTGGTTGCGCAACATTGTCAGCATCGCGGGTCAGCAGGACGGGCATTTGGGTGTAGACGTGATGCGCGGTAAAAACGCCGGGCTCGACATGTACACCTGCGTGCTGCGCTTTTGCTCGACCGAGGCGATGCAGCGCTGGCTCGATTCGCCGCAGCGCCTGGAGCTGGTCAACGAAGCCACGCCGATGCTCGCCGATGGCGACCAGACCGAAGTCAATCCGGTCAAAGAATTCTGGTTCGCCCCGCAAGCCGATACCGCGTCGTCGCCACCTCCGCGCTGGAAGCAGGCCGTGGTCACGTTGCTGGTGATTCTGCCGCACACGCTGCTGGTGCCGCTGATCTGGGGCCCGCTGCTGCGGCTCAACGCGTTGCTCTCCAATTACGTGGTCGCGACGTTCCTGATCACGCTGACCATCGTTGTCTCGGTGGTGTACCTGTTCATGCCAATGGCCACACGCTTGTTCGCGCCTTGGCTATCTTCTTCCACTCAGCCCAAGGAAACGCGATGAACGCCGATCTGATTCTATTCAATGGCCAATTTCATACCGTTGACCGTGAAAACCCACGCGCCAGCGCTGTAGCGATCAGCGATGGTCGCTTCGTTGCGGTCGGCACCGATGCCCAGGCCATGGCCCTGCGCGGGTCGGGTACGCAGGTCATCGACCTCAAGGGTCGCTGCGTCATCCCTGGCCTCAACGACTCGCACTTGCACCTGATCCGTGGCGGTTTGAACTACAACCTCGAACTGCGCTGGGAAGGCGTGCCGTCGTTGGTCGATGCCCTGCGCATGCTCAAGGATCAGGCTGACCGTACGCCGACGCCGCAATGGGTGCGCGTGGTCGGTGGCTGGAACGAGTTCCAGTTCGCTGAAAAACGCATGCCGACCCTGGAAGAGCTCAACCAGGCCGCGCCGGACACCCCGGTGTTCGTCCTGCACCTCTACGACCGCGCCTTGCTCAACCGCGCTGCCTTGCGCGTGGCCGGTTACACCCGCGATACGCCGAACCCGCCGGGCGGCGAAATTGTCCGCGATGCCAATGGCAACCCGACCGGCATGCTGGTCGCGCGTCCGAACGCGATGATTCTCTACTCGACGCTGGCCAAGGGGCCGAAGCTGCCGCTGGAGTATCAGGTCAACTCGACCCGCCAATTCATGCGCGAGCTCAATCGTCTGGGCCTGACGAGTGCGATCGATGCCGGGGGTGGCTTCCAGAATTACCCGGACGATTACCAGGTGATCGAACAGTTGGCCAAGGACCAGCAACTGACCATTCGCATTGCTTACAACCTGTTCACGCAGAAGCCGAAAGAAGAGCTGACCGATTTCAAGAACTGGACCAGCAGCGTGACCCTGCACCAGGGCGACGATTTCCTGCGGCACAACGGGGCTGGGGAAATGCTGGTGTTTTCGGCGGCGGATTTCGAGGACTTCCTCGAGCCGCGCCCGGACCTGCCGCAAACCATGGAAGACGAGCTGGAACCGGTGGTCCGCCACCTGGTGGAACAACGCTGGCCGTTCCGTTTGCACGCTACTTACAACGAGTCCATCAGCCGCATGCTCGACGTGTTCGAGAAGGTCAATCGCGACATTCCGTTCAACGGTTTGCCGTGGTTCTTCGACCACGCTGAAACCATCACCCCACAGAACATCGAGCGGGTGAGGGCGCTGGGCGGTGGTATCGCGATTCAGGACCGGATGGCGTTCCAGGGCGAGTATTTCGTCGAGCGTTACGGCGCCAAAGCCGCTGAAGCGACCCCGCCGATCAAGCGCATGCTGGCCGAAGGTGTACCGGTCGGCGCCGGTACCGACGCGACCCGGGTGTCCAGCTACAATCCATGGACTTCGCTGTACTGGATGGTCAGCGGCCGCACAGTAGGCGGGCTTGAGCTGCATGCCGAGGGCTTGTCCCGGCAGACCGCGCTGGAACTGTTCACCCACGGCAGTGCCTGGTTCTCTTCCGAGCAGGGCAAGAAAGGCATGATCAAGGTCGGCCAACTGGCGGACGTGGCTGCGCTGAGTGCGGACTTTTTCAGCGTCGACGAAGAAGCGATCAAGTGGATCGAGTCGGTGTTGACCGTGGTCGGCGGCAAGGTGGTGTACGCCGCCGGTGATTTCGAAAAACTCGGGCCGGCCAGCGTGCCGGTGCTGCCGGACTGGTCGCCGGTGGTGAAAGTGCCGGGGCACTGGCGTCCGACTTCGCCGATGCAGGCGCAGGTTCACCATTGCAGCGGTCCATGCGGCGTGCATGCCCACAGCCATGACAAAGCGCGCCTGTCGAACGCGCCGGTCAGTGATTTTGCGGGTTTCTGGGGCGCCTTTGGCTGCTCGTGCTTCGCGTTCTGACGCTCAGAAAAAAAGCGCCGATGGGCTGCATCGGCGCCTCACGTAATACCCATCCATCGAGGAGTTTCACATGAGCAACGTTCCGTACAAACGCCTGAACAAAGACGATGCCGTAGTCCTGTTGGTCGACCACCAGACCGGCCTGATCTCGCTGGTCCAGGATTTCTCGCCGAACGAATTCAAGAACAACGTGCTGGCCCTCGCGGACCTGGCCAAGTTCTTCAAACTGCCGACCATCCTCACCACCAGCTTCGAAAACGGCCCTAACGGTCCGATGGTGCCTGAGCTCAAGGAGCTGTTCCCGGACGCGCCGTACATCCCGCGTCCAGGCCAGATCAACGCCTGGGACAACGAAGATTTTGTCAAAGCCGTGAAAGCCACTGGCCGTAAGCAACTGATCATCGCCGGTGTCGTAACGGACGTGTGCGTGACGTTCCCGACGCTGTCGGCGCTGGCTGAAGGCTTTGAGGTGTTTGTGGTGACTGACGCTTCGGGCACGTTCAACGAAACCGTGCAGCAAGCCGCGTGGGCGCGCATGTCTGCTGCGGGTGCGCAACTGGTGAACTGGTTCTCGGTGGCCTGTGAGCTGCAAGGCGACTGGCGTAACGACATGGAAGGCTTGGCGAACCTGCTGTCGCCGCGCATTCCAAACTATCGCAATCTGATGAACAGCTATTCGGTGCTGACTTCGAAGTAAGTATCGCTGGTTGAAAAGGTTGGGGTGGGGACATATCCGTTTCTGCGGTAACGGCGGCTTAGGGTTCCGCCCTGACGGCGGGTCAC